>NZ_JBIYCZ010000011.1:0-197485 GCF_044908245.1 Bacillus sp. RC242 | reverse complement strand
TCAAGAAAAATTAAACCACCTATCCCCTAAAGAATTTAGGGAACAGATGGTTTAGGTGTTTTGATATGTGTCCCGTTTTCGGGGTTCACTTCAAATTGGAGAAGTGTTTTTCTTTCATTACTCGTTTGAACTAGAAGATTGTGATTGTTTTGCAGCTGATTGTGCATTTTGTTTTTTCACTGCATGCACATCTGTTTCAGTTGCAAACTCTGTACCATAACTAGCATTTGCACTTTGAGCACCAGAAGCTTGTGCTTTCTGTGCCTCTGATTGTGCGTTTGCTTGTTTTACTGCTTGTACATTCGTTTCAGTTGCAAACTCTGTACCATAGCTAGCATTTGTACTTTGAATGCTAGCACCAGAAGTTGCCTTATTATAACCTTGTTGTTTTTTACTCATCTTTCTCACCTCCACAATCAATAATGTAACCAATTCACTTAGAAGTTATCCTTAATTTTCTTTTAAAAAATTCACGCATATATCTCTTATCACTCATTTAAACTACATATGATGGAGGTGGGAATATGTATACTGGACGTGATATGACTGAGCTAACTATGATTTCCAAAAATGAATGGAAAGCGGATGAATTAGCTTATTTTCATCATTCATTTCAGCAAATTATGCCTTATCTAAATGTAGAGGGCCAAACGTTTTATAAAGAAGTTGTGAAAGAAATCGAGTCACGGGGCGGATTATAAACGCGTGGATTTTCAACCTCAAAATACAAATTTATTTTCAATATAAAAAACGTGTTCCAAAGTTCTGGAACACGTTTTTTATTATTTATCCCGCTATTTGCCGGGCAGTAAGACCCCACCTCAAAATGCAGCGAAAGCAAAGAAGGTAGGTTGGGGCCTTGCTGCCCATAAAAGCCCGATTGGTGAAGGCTAATAATCAGTGGGGGATGAAGAAAACCCCCACTGATTAAAGTTTCACTTTACTGCATTGTAATTTTCTCAACACACTTTTCGTAAATTGTACGATGTGATTTCGAGAAAGGTAACTGTTCAAACGCTTTTTTCGACACAAACTTTAATGTATCCGTTTCGACAATATTACCTGTTACTTTTCCGTAAAATATAAATATATCCCAAGTACGATGTGTAAAAGTATGTTGTACATTCATCGCGTATTCATCAATAGAAACAGAGAGATCAAAGCTCTCCTTCATATAATCCGTAAGCTGTTGTTTTTGATTACGAATACCTTCACTTAGTTCAATATTCGGGAACTCCCACATATTAGCCAGTAATCCCGTACTTGGGCGTTTATTAATTACGTAACGGCCATCTTCAGTTTGAAGTACTCCTGCAACGAGCGGTACCATTGTAGGTGCTTTCGCTTTACTCTTCACTGGTAGTTCTTTTTGAACACCTTCAGCATACCCTCTGCAATGTTCACGTACAGGACAAAGTAAACAAGATGGATTTTTCGGTATACAAATTAATGCCCCTAATTCCATCAAACCTTGGTTAAAATAAGATGGATTTTCTATAGAAATAATTTCACGCACAATCTCTTCAAAAACTTTTCTCGTTTTCGGTTTTGCAATATCATCCCACACTGATAAAATACGAGATAATACGCGCATAACATTTCCATCAACCGCTGGCTCTGGTATTCCATATGCAATGCTTAAAATGGCACCTTTTGTATATGGTCCCACTCCTTTTAATTTTTCAATTTTCTTTACATCGCTCGGTACTGTCCCGCCGTATACTTCTTTTACCTCTTTTACTGCAGCATGTAAATTTCGTGCTCTAGAATAATAACCTAAGCCTTCCCATGCTTTTAATACTTCTTCATCATCGGCAGTTGCTAGCGCTTCAAGCGTAGGAAACTTCCCCATAAAATTTGCGTAATATGGTTTTACAGCCTCTACCCTTGTTTGCTGTAACATAATCTCTGAAACCCAAACACGGTATGGATCTTTATTTTTTCGCCACGGTAAATCACGTTGTTCTTTTTCAAACCAACCAATTAAATCATTTTGAAACTGTTCTATGTTAAACTCATTTAATATTTCAAGTGTCAAACTTGATCCCCCTCATTTTTTTGCATATACGTACTATTATAAAGATTTTAGGAAAAAATTTAAGTAAGATGACATAGGAAATAGAAGGCAAAGGACTTGAGGTATCGAATAAAAAGAGTTACATTAATAAAAAACGGAGGTGGATTTCTATGGACACAGCCACTCACCTTGTTATGGGCGTTACTCTAGGCAGTTTGGCAACATTAGATCCAGCTATAGCACAAAGTGATATTGGGCCACAAGCAGTAATGCTTGCAACAATTGCCGGTTCCAATATTCCTGACATCGATACAGTTTTAAAATTGCGTAATAACGCTAAATATATAAGAAATCATCGCGGGATTACTCATTCCATCCCTGCAGTGATCCTTTGGTCACTCCTTATAAGTGGCATCTCTTTCGCCTTCTTTTCAGACGCTCCCTATCTGCATCTGCTACTTTGGTCATTTATTGCCGTCTTTCTTCATGTCTTTGTGGATATTTTCAATGCCTATGGTACACAGGCATTAAGGCCCTTCACAAAAAAATGGGTAGCGCTCGGCATAATTAATACGTTTGATACTGTCATTTTCTTTATCCATATACTAGCTATCGCCTGTATGCTTGTCGGAGCACATAAAGGCTATACTGCTTTAGCAGCGTATATATTAATGTTTGTTTACTACATTGGCCGCATTATGATGCATCGAAATATCAAAAGTGTAGTATACAAACGTTTCAAAAATGTAGAGAAAGTAATTATTTCTCCTTCTTACAAGTTTTATCATTATCATTTAGCCGTCGTTACAACTGAACATTACTACGTCGCAAGATGGCACCGCGGTAACATCCTTGTATATGACAAATTCGATCGCGTACCGTTCCCGAATACCGCCATTATGCAAGCTGCTGTGCGAGATGAAAATATATCTGCTTTCTTATCTTTCTCGCCTGTATATCGCTGGGATATTTTCGATTATGATAACTATTATGAAGTTCGCTTTATTGATTTGCGGTATCGAAGTAAAGATTATTATCCATTCGTCGCAATCGTTCAGCTCGATCAAAATTTGAATATTATTAGTTCATATACAGGATGGATTTTCAGCGAAGAGAAACTTCGAAAGAAACTGGAATTGCTTCCACATTAAAAAAAGCGACCTACGTCGCTTTTTTTAATGTTTCAAATGATCTTCTTGATTGATTAAATGGCTATACTTCGGATTATTTGTACGCATTTCATGAAGGCGCCCTCCATGATTATTAACCCATGTTCGTACCACTTGTTCAGTCATTTCCTCACCTTGGTAACGACCTGATTTAGCATAAGTTGTTCGGAAGTCTTCCCACAGTAATTCAACCCATGCACGAGCTTGTGCGTAAGAAAGGTTGTCATTTTTATCTAATAATTCTTTCGTTAATGTTTCATAAATATCATTCATGTTCTATTCTCCTTTTACCTATTTATTCCCTTAATTTCTAAAGGATAGTTTCTTCTATTTTGCACATTCTATAAGTGATACTTCTTAAAGAGGTATCAACTGATAATGAGGGGGCGTTCTTAATGGGTAGACAAGCCGAATTTTGGTCTGAGTCAAAAAACAACAGCAAAATCGACGGTCAACCGAAAGCGAAATCACGCTTCGCTTCGAAACGACCTAACGGCACAATTAACACGCACCCACAAGAACGTATGCGTGCTGCAAATCAGCAGGAAGAGTAGTACAAATTAAATTCCTACACGAGGTGATAAAGATGAGCTACCGTGATCGTTTAGATAGTCGTTCTGAATTATTTAACCATACGTGGACTCGTCCGAAACATGCGAAAGCGCAAGTTAACGGACAGACGCAACAAACCCAGTCTCTCATTATATTGGCAAACGAATGTAAAAAACGCCAATTTTAGAATCTCCTATCTCCTTTAACGCCTACCAAAGATAAAAACCAGAGAGAGATTCACTCTCTGGTTTTTATTTTTCTTGCAATAGGGAAATCGGTATTCCAATTTCTTCCTTATCATTTTGCTTATATCCCCAAGCAAATACCCCATTGAAATACGTAATTTTAAATACCACACCAGGTTCTTCTACTAATTCATATGTCTCACCAATATGGAATTTATTTATATCTATCATATAAGCACGAGCCATAGCCATTTTTCTCATTAATACATCGAATTCATTTACAATTCCAAGTTGCTCAGCCTTTACTGCTTGCTCCTTCAAAACCCCAATTTCTTCCCTTAGCTCATGTGGTGTCATTTCACTGTAGCGTTTTGGCATACCCATCTTATTTCCTCATCCCTCTTCACGTTTCATTTGTAAAAATATATCTATCTCATCAATAGAGAATCCTTTTCGATATAACGCTTGCTTCACCTTATTTTCGAATGTCCAACCATCATACTTCTTATATTTCTCATAATATTTATTCCCATGATAGTGTAACGCTTCTTGTTGCTGTTCGTCATCTTTTTCGTCTTTCAATTCTTCCAAACAAATTTGAATCACATCTCTAGAATATCCTTTACGAACAAGCATTTCATCTAACTTTAGCTTCATTTGTAAAAATGAATGCTTTTGATAAGATTTTTTCTTCTTTTCTATAAGAAACAAAGCATTCTCCATTTGCTTCTCCTTTGGATACTCTTGTAAACTATGTGTAATGATTAAATCCTGAACACCTTTACTTAATAGCCCTCTCCTAATAACAGTTGGACCTTTTTGATTCACATTACTTTGCGTTCGCACGTATGAAATAGCGTACTCTTTATCATTAATATATCGATCATGTAATAATTTCGAAACGACTTCAGAGATGATGGCCTGTCCCACTTCTTTTTTTCGTAAGAAATCTTCTATTTCTTGTTTTGTTCTCATTTGATAGGATAAATAGGAAATCGCTTGTAAATATGCTTTTTGTACCTCTTCATTGTACAAAATATTCCCTAACGCTACTTCATCAATTTCTAAGCCTTTTTGTAACCCATGTTTCATTAAGATTGATTGATTCACACTAAACCCGTACTCTTCGCCTTGACCTTTATCAATATAAATATTAAATCGTTCTTTCGATCGTTTTTGCACTTCTATTTTTGTAATGACAGTCATACTCTCACCTCTCTATTATTTTAACATAGTCAAGGAACATTTTTTCTTTTCAAGAATATATATAATGAGGAGGAAATGATTGTGAAAATCGCAATTTCTGGTGGCTCTGGCTTTATAGGCAAATCCCTTTCTAGTTTTTTTATTCAAAAGGGATTTACTGTTTACATTCTTACTCGAAAAAAAATTGCTGAAACTTCACACACTAACCTTCAATACGTACAGTGGACACCGGATTTACAGACCTTCCCTCTCTCCTCTATCGATGTAGTTATTAATCTAGCCGGAGAATCTATTAATAGTAGATGGACAAAAAAACAAAAAGAATCAATTTTAAACAGTAGAATTCAAACAACAAAAGGACTCATTAAACAATTACAAACACTTGAAACAAAGCCACACACATTTATTAATGCAAGTGCCATTGGATACTATGGGACATCTGAAACCGAATCTTTTACAGAACAGCAAGAGACTCCAGGAGATGACTTTTTAGCAAACACAGTATATTTGTGGGAGCAAGAAGCATCTAAAGCCCGCTCCATTGGAATAAGAACTGTCTACACAAGATTTGGAGTCGTATTAGGCGCAGATGGAGGAGCTCTTCCAAAAATGCTACTTCCCTATCAATTATATATCGGCGGTACACTTGGATCTGGAAACCAATGGTTATCATGGATTCATATAGACGATGTCGTTCGCATGATTGATTTCATCATTCACAAAAAAGAAATTGACGGACCTTTTAATATTACAGCGCCAACGCCAATACGGATGAAAGAGTTCGGTGAAATTATTGCCACTATAACTAGGCGACCTCATTGGCTACCTGTTCCTTCATTTGTACTTCGCGCTTTACTCGGTGAGATGAGTATACTTGTATTAGAAGGGCAACATGTATTACCCAATAAAGCTATTAAACATGGATATCAATACACATTTCCAACAGTTAACCATGCATTACAAAATATCCTCTTGCATACAATGTAGTACTTTTAAAATACAGTTTTACGGGTAGTCTATCTCCTCCAAGACTTCTTACTTTTTAAACACCGGAGCATTACTACACGAAAAACCTTTCAGTTACTTTGTCTAAACCTATTCTACACATTACAAGGTGACGGAAATGAGGTATCTATGAAAATATTGCTCAAACAAGCCATTGTATATCCTATTACATCCCAAAAGTTTCAAGGAGATGTACTCGTTATAGGAGAACGCATTGCCGCGGTCAAACCTCATATTGATACTACTCAGGATATGACCGTTATAGATGCACGAGCTCTTCATCTCTTGCCTGGATTTATTGATGTTCATACTCACCTTGGCCTCTACGATGAAGGTACTGGTTGGGCTGGTAATGATGCAAATGAAACATCCGAAGTTTCAACACCACATATCCGTTCTTTAGACGGGATCCATCCTTTTGATATTGCATTTCAAGACGCTGTACAAAATGGTGTTACGACTGTTCACGTGATGCCTGGAAGCCAAAACATTATCGGCGGTACTACTTGTGTAATAAAAACTGCTGGAACTTGTATTGATCATATGATTATTCAGGAACCTGCTGGTTTAAAAATTGCCTTTGGAGAAAATCCTAAAAAGTTCCATAGCAACGGCACAAAAGAATCAATAACACGTATGGGAATTATGGGGTTACTTCGTGAATCATTCTACGACGCACAACACTACGGGCATGAAGCTGATTTTCGAATGCTACCTATTTTAAAAGCACTCCGCCGAGAAATACCGGTACGTATCCACGCTCACCGCGCAGATGATATCACTTCAGCTTTACGCTTTGCGACAGAATTCAATCTTGATTTACGTATTGAACATTGTACAGAAGGACACTTTATTGTTGAAGAGCTTTCGAAACACAATTTAAAAGTTTCAGTTGGACCTACTCTTACACGACGTTCGAAAATCGAATTAAAAAACAAAACGTGGGATACTTATCATATTTTATCGAAAAATGGAGTAGAAGTTTCTATTACAACCGACCACCCTTATACACCAATTCAATATTTAAATGTTTGCGCTGCTATTGCAGTAAGAGAAGGATTAGATGAGAAAACAGCGTTAGAAGGAATCACTATTTTCCCAGCTCGAAATTTACGTTTGGAGGATAGAATTGGAAGCATTGAAGTTGGAAAAGATGCTGACCTCGTGTTATGGACACATCATCCTTTCCATTATTTAGCCAAGCCTGTACTCACTATGATTGACGGAAAAATAATTTACAAAAAAAATAAAAAAAACTAGTTTATTTTTTTGACTAGATACAGTATTATACGATTATAAACTGAATGAAACCATAATCAATTTGTGTCGTGATTATCATTTTCAAATTGATGAATGGGGAAGGCAAATGGTGCGCCACCAGCGTTAGAAACTGGTTCTAGTGGGTTCGATTCCCACCCCGAAATTTTTTAAAGATTGATATAAAAATTTCGAGGGTGGGTGCTTTTTCGTCATGCTACCCTCGTGTGAGGAGGAGTTAGTGTGTTGAAAAAACGCGACTTACACGACAGCCACGTTCTATACGAATTAATGGTGGATCCTGCTGTCTTCCCTTTTGTGCGTCAAAAGGCCTATTCTTATGAAGAATATTTATTTTTAACGAAACAAACAATCGAAGCCGAAGAGCGTGGAGAATTAATCTCACGCACAATTTTAGATGAATGGGGTAACCCCATCGGCACAATTACTTTATTTGATGTGCAAGAAAAAGCTGGATTCCTCGGAACTTGGCTTGGCAAACCATATCATGGTAAAGGATATAATAAATTGGCGAAAGATTCATTTTTTAGCGAACTTTTCTATGAATTAGATATTGAAACGATTTTTATGCGTATTCGTAAAATAAATATTCGGTCTATTAAAGCTGCCGAAAAACTACAATATGTAAATCTAGCAAACGAAACAAGAAAAACCGTTTATGATGAAATTAACGCGCATAAAGAAGTATATAATTTATATGAAATTCCAAAAGATCAGTATACACTTGCAACAATGCGAGATACAACATTCCAAGAAGCACACCAATTAAAAGAAGCGTAATCTAAAAATTCAGAAATGATAATTAATCATTACTAGTTTGACATATATGTATATCACCCCATGTCTTTGGAAACGATAGATAGTGACTTTAGGACACGAGGTGATTTGTAATGGATAAAAAGAAACGTGATAAAGCAAAAAACACATTATCTAGTACACAAGAAGTTCTCTATCAGCGAGAATTTCGAAAAGCAGATCGTGCAGCGGGCTATCGCTCAAAAAGTATTTAAAGTGAAACTGAATAATTAGAAGGTTTCCCCCCTAATTATTCAGTTTCATTACATAAGATTTTCCAATGAATTAGCAAAAAAGGTTCCTTATTTATAAGGAACCTTTTTTGTGGACAACCTTATCCACAAAAACCATAGAATTGTGCATAAATTACAAAAGTATTTTACGAATTCATTTATTTAAATGAATTCTAAACGTGAGAATTGTGGATAATTTTCTAAAAATTGTGGATTATGTGGATATAGCTGTTAATATTCCGATTTTACTGTCTAATAGAAGCGTAATCCTTTGTGGATAAAGTGAAACTTTAATCAGTGGGAGTTTTGTTTATCCCCACTGATTATTAGCCCTCACCAATCGGGCTTTTGCGGGCAGCCCGACCCCAACCTAACTTCTTTGCTTTCGCTGAATTTTGAGGTAGGGGCCTTACTGCCCACAAATAGCGAGATAAGTTAATAATTCACGTTTATTTTTTTTACAACAATAAAAAAAACCCTCTTTAAATGCTTAAAAGAGGGTTTCATATTAAGTAAAAGATTCGGCAAGAACTGGTGATTTAATAGGTATATGATTCGGCTCTGCATGATTTTCTGCCAAAATTGTATCCACAATATGACCAGCTGGCTCAGGACGATAAATACTTTTCATTGCTTCTTTCATCTGAAGAAGCTTCATATCATCTTGTAATAACGCCTCTGTTTTTGCAAAAACTTCACTATCATCACGAATTACAACTGCAGCTCCTTTTTTTTCAAAATACAACGCATTTTCATTCTCTTGTCCTGGGACAGGTTTATATAAAATGACAGGTACTTGTAATGCTGCTGCTTCGCTTAATGTAATACCACCTGGCTTCGTAATCATACAAGAAGTAACACGGAACAATTCATCAATGTTTTCAACATAACCAAATACTTTTAAAGCATCAGAACTTTGTTCCTGTAGTTCCATTAAATCCTGCTTTAAAGCTTCGTTTTTCCCACAAACGACAACTACTTGTAAGTTTGGTACTGACATAAATGACTGGCATAGCTCTTTTACACTCCCTAGCACACCATGAGCACCTGCTACAATTAGTAACATCTTTTTATCCTTACATAACTGATATTTATTATATATAATTGCTGGATTTATCTTTAGCTCAAAACTGCTACGAATCGGAATCCCTGTTTCAACAATTTGTTCTGCAGGTACACCGATATCAACCATCACTTTTTTCACATGATCGGTTGCTACAAAATAACGATCTACTTCTCGATGGATCCATATTTTATGCACGCAAAAATCCGTTAATACGTTATAAACAGGAATAGAAATACCTATTTGCTTTTTCAATTCTGGTACAGCGATGATTGGAAAGGTATTAATAACAATATCCGGTTTCTCCACCTGTAATAGCGTCTTCAAACGCTTTCTCCCAAAATTCGCATACCAAGATGCTATTTTTTTATCGTAAATTTTCTCTACACCATAATAAAACAAACGATATAATTCTTTTCCTACCGTATAGCTTTTTAAATATAAATATTTTGTAATATCGGTTATAACTGGATGTGATTCTCCAAACAAGTCGCATACAATTACATCTTCGATTCCTTTTTGGCGAAATGTTTGTTCTAATGTTTTTGCCACTTGCACATGACCGTTACCGTAATGTGCAGTTAATATTAAAACCTTGGGGTTTTTTATCAAACAAATCCACTCCTAGCTTTTTGTTTCTCCATATTGCATATACGACAATAGGAAAAACATTTTCCTTAAAAACTACATACTCGGATTCTAATACTTTCCTGTTAGCTATGTATCTGTCGTGGATATGCAAAGCATATAAGATTGACCCCTTAATCCTATCTGTGCTCATATCTTTACATTATACTTTCCTATAAGAGCTTTCGCAATAACTTACAAATGTTCTATATTCCATAATACTCACTCTTTTACTTCTTAATTCTTTTTACTATTTTGATTTCCCTTTACAATTATGTAAATTTCTCCGCTTATTCTTTACAAAAATATGGATATTCCCTTTTCAGTATACTCTTTTCTAAATATATACTCTAGATTTTATTATGAAGAAACAAAAAGCCTAACCAAATGTTTAGGTTAGACTGCTTGTAAAATATGTTTTGCATGTTCAACATTTTCTTCTGTCGGTGGATTCACATCCGCAAGTGGATACTTATGTCCAAGTGCCTCCCATTTATAAACACCGAGCTTATGATATGGCAGCACTTCCACTTTCTTAACATTAGATAGACTTTGAATAAAGTTTGATAATTTTTGCAAATCCTCTTCACCATCGGTAACACCGGGAACCAATACATGTCTTACCCAAATTGGTTTCTTTCTATCCGATAAATAACGAGCAAATTGTAAAATGTGTTCATTTGGTTTCCCTGTTAATTTACGATGTTTCTTTGAATCAATATGCTTCAAATCCAATAAAACTAAATCTGTATACTCCATTAAAATATCTAGCTTATTTCGGAATTCTGGTTCTTCAGAATAACAACCGCCAGAAGAATCGATTGTTGTATGGATACCAGCTTCTTTGCACTTTTTAAACAACTGGGTTAAGAAGTCTAGCTGTAATAGTGGCTCTCCACCGCTAACTGTTATACCGCCTCCAGAAGCTTCAATAAATGGAAGGTAACATGTCACATCCTGCATCACTTCTTCAACTGTTATTTCTTTACCTTTACCGATTTCCCATGTATCAGCATTATGACAATATTGACAACGTAATAAACACCCTTGTGTAAATATAACATAACGAATCCCTGGGCCATCAACAGTACCACAAGACTCTACAGAATGTATTCTTCCTTTTACCATGTTACTTCCTCCTTTATTGAAACAGCCTCCCTCCGCTATATATTAAAAGCGGAGGGACACTTTTTTCACTTACATGCTTTCATGCATTGTACGGTTTATTACATCAATTTGTTGTTCACGAGTTAATTTAATAAAGTTAACAGCGTAACCAGATACACGAATTGTTAATTGTGGATATTTTTCAGGATGCTCCATTGCATCCATTAATGTTTCACGGTTAAATACGTTAATATTTAAGTGGTGTCCTTCTTTTATTGCATATCCATCAAGCATAGATACTAAGTTGCGTACTTGTACATCATCTTCTTTACCAAGTGCTTTTGGAATAATAGAGAATGTATTTGAAATACCATCTTGTGCATCTTCATATGGTAATTTAGCTACAGATAATAATGATGCTAATGCACCTTTTGTATCACGGCCATGCATTGGGTTTGCGCCCGGTGCAAATGGTTCTCCAGTACGACGTCCATCTGGAGTGTTACCAGTTTTCTTACCGTATACAACGTTAGATGTGATTGTTAAGATTGACATTGTATGAACAGAATTACGGTATGTTTTATGTTTGCGAAGCTTGTTCATAAATGTTTTCACAAGATTTACTGCAATTTCATCTACACGATCATCATTGTTACCGTATTTAGGGAAATCTCCCTCAATTTCGAAATCAACTGCAATACCATTTTCATCACGAATTGGTTTTACTTGTGCATATTTAATTGCACTTAAAGAATCTGCTACTACAGATAATCCAGCGATACCTGTTGCCATTGTACGAAGAACATTTGTATCATGAAGTGCCATTTCAATACGTTCATAGCTATATTTATCGTGCATATAGTGAATTACATTTAATGTATTTAAGTATAGACCAGCTAACCATTCCATTGTCATATCGAATTTACGCATAACTTCTTCATAATCTAATACTTCAGAAGTAATTGGTGCGTATTCAGGACCAACTTGTGCTTTTGACTTTTCATCTTTACCACCGTTAACCGCATATAGTAATGCTTTCGCTAAGTTTGCACGTGCTCCGAAGAACTGCATTTGTTTACCGATTCTCATTGCTGATACACAACAAGCAATACCGTAGTCATCACCGTAGTCAGGACGCATAATGTCATCATTTTCGTATTGAATTGCTGATGTTTTAATAGACATTTTCGCACAGTAGTTTTTAAAGTTCTCTGGTAATTGTTTAGACCAAAGAACTGTTAAGTTTGGTTCTGGAGCTGGTCCTAAATTATCTAATGTATGCAAGAAACGGAATGAGTTTTTTGTTACTAACGGACGACCATCTAACGCCATACCACCGATAGATTCAGTTACCCAAGTTGGATCTCCAGAGAATAGTTCATTGTAATCAGGTGTTCTTGCAAATTTCACAAGACGTAATTTCATAATGAAGTGATCCACAATTTCTTGTGCTGCTTCTTCTGTTAAAGTACCATTTGCTAAATCTCTTTCAATGTAAACATCTAAGAATGTAGAGGTACGTCCAAGGCTCATTGCTGCCCCGTTTTGCTCTTTAATTGCTGCAAGATAAGCAAAGTATAACCATTGGAAAGCCTCTTGTGCATTTGTAGCTGGCTTAGAAATATCGAATCCATGAGAAGCAGCCATCTGTTTTAACTCTTGAAGTGCACGCATTTGCTCAGATAATTCTTCGCGTAAACGCATTGTATCTTCGCTCATTACACCACCAGTTAAATTATAATCAGCTTTTTTCGCTTCAATTAAATGATCTATACCATATAGCGCTACGCGGCGATAGTCACCGATAATACGTCCACGTCCATATGCATCTGGAAGACCAGTAATAACACCTGATTTACGAGCCGCTTTCATTTCTGGTGTGTATGCATCAAATACACCTTGATTATGAGTTTTACGCCAGTCTCTGAAAATACTGCTAAGTTCTTTATCCATTTCATATCCATACGCTTCACACGCTTGTTCCGCCATACGAATACCACCATATGGTTGTAAAGAACGTTTAAATGGTTTATCAGTTTGGAAACCGACCACTTTTTCAATATCTTTATTTAAATATCCTGGTTCATGTGATGTAATAGAAGAAACAATTTTTGTATCCATATCAAGAACGCCACCGTTTTCACGTTCCTTTGTTGTTAAATCCATTACTTGATCCCAAAGTTTTTTCGTTTCTTCAGTTGCTTCCGCTAAGAAAGAGTCTTCTCCCTCGTAAACGTTTACATTATTTAAAATGAAATCGCGAACATCAATCTCTGCTTTCCATTTTTCACCTTTAAAGTTTTCCCACGCGTTTTTTACATTTTCTAATACTTGAGTCATCCTAATCTCCTCCATTTTTGATTAGTACAGGACTACGTTTTTTTATATAACAGCTTACACACTTAGAATACTACTTTTTTTCGAAAGTGAACGAAATAGTTGTGACATGTTTGTGAAACATTGAGCAAACCACTGTATACATAGTGTTAACTTCATATAAAACTCTTTAGAATTAACCCTTTCTTTAATTGTATTTTTTTGGTATTCTTATATACGAGTCCTATTTTGTAATATAAGAACGATACCCATTGTAGAGCTGTAATACTCTTATCTCCTAATCTGTTATAGTTTTTATAACAGAGCAAAAAAGTGTACATACGTTGTACACTTTTTTTGTTACTACTCTAAAACATCTCTTTTTCTATTCCCATCATAGAATCCACCACGACTACCTTCCAATACAATTAATTGCTCTAGCCCTTCTATATGATCACCTATAATTCGAAGGACAGCTGGAGGATGACCTATTTTTGCAAAATGTTCACTGGGACGAATACGGTTCATCTTATCGACCTCAACACGACTTACACATGCGATTTCGAATCCTGAAAGAATAGCTTTCACTTGCGCTACGCAAGGTGACAGTAAAGATCTATACCCAATTGCTTGCAAACATGTCCGGCTAAACGCATTAGGTACAGCAATAAGAGAGCCTACTCCTAAATCTTTTCTATCACAAGCTAAATTTAATGCATATTTAAATGCTGTTACAAGATGAAGTGGTACTCTCAAATCTAAATAATGATTTAAATCATTTAATGCGACATCCGTTCCATCTGCAATAGCTTTTGCAAAGGGATATAGCTCACTAGCTGGAATAACAAAATCACCGTCTATAAATAAAACAATTTCTCCTTTTGCAAAATAAGTTCCAAGCGAACGCCCCACATCGTTTCCAAGTACTTCTTTATACACAATTGTTGTTGCTCCCTTGTCTTTTGCAATTGTTGCCGTTTTATCGGACGAACCATTTACAACAACGATGATTTCAAAAGGTTCAATTTTGCGAAGCTCTTCTATAACGTTTCCAATTGTTTTCTCTTCATTTTGCACAGGAATAATTACCGATAATTGCTCTCCTTTATACAACTTAGATGTAACGCCCCATCCTTGATAAAAATCTTCAAAATTTAGAGTATGATAGACACTCTCTCTTTTCCTATTTCCATCATAATATCCTCCGCGCCCATCGCTGCCTAATATCCGCTCTGCTACAGCTTCTATATGATCACCTATCATTCGTTTTTCAGATTGAGAAAGATCCGTGCCATATGCAGCATGCTCGAATGGACGAAATTTATTTGGCGTAATAACGTCAATTGCACAATGACGACTAATTCTCCATTTACTTTGTGCTAGGCGTAGATGAGCCACAATAGGATTAACAAAACATTCGTATCCAATACTTTGCACAACTTCCTTCGTCAGCGCATGAGGTACAGATAATAAAGAATCAATTTTTAATTCTTCACGCTCTAACATTGCATTTAATATTTGGCGCCATACTGTCACGGAGTGCGGTTTTTGTTTCTTTAAAAATAATGCGTCCAAATTATTTAAAACGATGTCCGCCTGATCATGCAAAATCGGATTAAGGAATAATTGTAATTTTGAAGTTTGAATAGCAAAATCTCCATCTACAAACAGTAATACATCACCTATCGCATGTTTTGCACCAACTGCGCGTCCAACGTCGTTACCAAGTGACTCTTTATACTGGATTACTGTACATCCTAAGCTCTCAGCAATCGCTTCTGTACCATCATTACAACCATTTGCTACTACAATAATCTCTACTGGATTCAATGGTTTTACCGATTGAACCACATCTGAAATCGTATCCACTTCATTACATACGGGAATAATAACTGATAACGACTTAGCCATTGTTTTCTTCACGAAACCATTTAATAGTTTCTTTCAATCCTTGTTCCCACGTTACTTTCGCTTGAAACTGAACAAGTTCTCTTAATTTCGTTACGTCTGGTCTTCTATTTGGAATCTCTTCAAATCCATGTGGATATACTTCCTCAAATGGAACGTGCACAATTTTGGAAATAGACTTCGTTAATTTTTTTATATCTTCCGCTACTACCCTTATATTTTTTTCATTCTCAGAACCTATATTAATAATTTCACCATTTACCTTCTCATCCATTGCACGAATTGTTGCCTCGACCGCATCACTTACATACGTAAAGCAGCGTGTCTGCTTTCCATCTCCATACACGAGAATATCGTCACCTTGCAAAGCCGCACGAATAAATCGTGGAATTACTCCTGCGTACGGACCATCTTTCGCTCTTGGACCATAAATATTAAAATACCGAACAATCGTTACAGGTAAACCTTCTAATGCGTACCCTAAACATAATGTTTCCTCTAACGTTTTACAAATTGCATAACTCCAACGTATTTTGGAAGTTGCACCGTATAAACGATCTCCTTCTTCAGAGAATGGCGGCTCTCCCTTTCCATATACTTCAGAAGTAGATGCAAATACTACTTTCTTCTTCCCTTTTAACGCTGCTTGTAAAATATTTCTCGTTCCATCGAAATTTGTTTCAATAAGCTCTACACTTTTTTCCATTGTAGTTTTGACTCCCAAAATTGCAGCTAAATGAAACACGACATCATGTTGATTCACTAATTCATAAATTGAATTTTTATCTAAAACGCTTATTGGAATAACCCGGAGCTCTTTCATTAACTCATTATGATATTTATTTTTTCCTTTATAGAAGTTATCCACAATAGTAACTTCATAACCTCTTTTCACCAACTCTTCAGCTAAATGCGAACCAATAAATCCTGCTCCACCTGTAATTAAACATTTTTCACTCATACACTCACCTTCTTTACGATTCCACGTGTATCTATTAATCGCTCAATCCCTTTAAAAAGATTCCAATCGATACTAGAGTGATCCGTTACAATTAAAATACAATCTGCTTGTTTAATTCTTTGTTCATCTAATGGAACAGATTGATATAGTGTATCTTCAATTTTCGCTGTAGAAATATACGGATCATGATATTCTATCTTGTATCCTTCTTTTATTAATAATTGAATAATTGGCAACGCCGGTGATTCTCTCAAATCATTTACATCTTTCTTATATGCAATCCCTACTATTAAAACCGTTGCGGGTGATTGCACCACACCTTTTACTTTCCCGATTATTTTCGCTGGCATTTCTTCATTAATTACATGTGCTGCCTCAATTAATTGACTAATTGCTCCAGCCTTTCTTATTCTCCATTGAAAATATAAAGGATCTACCGGAATACAGTGTCCTCCTATTCCTGGTCCTGGCCAATACGGAGTAAATCCAAACGGTTTTGTAGATGCCGCTTCAACCACCTCATAAAAATTAATATTCAAACTTTCACAAAGTATATTTAACTCATTTACTAATGAAATATTAACTAAGCGCTGAATATTTTCAAATAGCTTACACATCTCGGCCACTTTCGGAGAGCTAACCGGAACAACGATGTCAAACACCGTACTATACAAATTCTGCACTTTTTGTTTGCACAGCTCTGTCTGTCCACTAATGACCTTCGGAATAGTTTGTACTGAATACTTGCTATTCGCTGGATCAATTCGCTCAGGTGAATACCCAATATAATAATCTTCCCCTACCTTTTTACCTGTTTGAGAAATAATAGGAATGATAACTTCCTCCAGTGTACCTGGATATGTGGAGCTTTCAAAAATGAAGGTTTGTCCTTCTTGAAGGTGTTGTTGTATATAATGGGAGGCTGAAACGAGTGCACTTAAATCGGGTTCTTTATTCTCATTAATTGGCGTTGGCACAGTCACAATAACATACTCACTATTTTGCAACTCCGCAACACCTTTATCTGGTGTATTTACTATTAATTTTCTCTCTTTCAATAAATTTTGTAATACGTTAGAAGAAACATCAGGAATATAACTTTCTCCTTTAATTATTG
This sequence comes from Bacillus sp. RC242, assembly GCF_044908245.1. NCBI lineage: Bacteria > Bacillati > Bacillota > Bacilli > Caryophanales > Bacillaceae > Bacillus > Bacillus sp. RC242. Next base: position 179,946 of record NZ_JBIYCZ010000011.1, on the reverse strand, counting down.
ATTCTATCTTCCTAGTATCTTTATCTAATCCAAGTACAGCATGTCCTCTTTCTGCAAAAAGGACCGCTAAAGGAAGGCCAACATATCCTAATCCAATAATGGTTACTTTACTACTAGCATTCATCTATATTCTCTTCTTCCCTTCTCAATTGTAGTATTATATCTCTATCCCTTTCTCCGTCTGTAAAACTCCCGCGCCCATTCGTATGTTGTAATAAATAAGCAATCGCCTCAAGCTGATCACCGAAAATACGATCGAATGCAGGAATTCGTCCATTTACAACCCCATGCTGCTCTGGACGTACTCGATTTGTTTTTATAACATCTACGAATTCCACTGCTGTAATAGAACATTCTTCTAAAATAGCTTTCATTTGAGCTAGTGGTGGAATGATAAGAGAATCATATCCAATTTTCTCTATTACCTTTTTATGCATAGCATGTGGCACTGCCGTCAATGAGTTGTTCCATAAATCTGGTCGTTTCGCTACCAAATTCACGAAATATTTACCCATACTAATTGGATCTGCCGGGTGAAACATATCTAACAAACATTGCAAATCATTTAACGCCACATCATTTCCATCTTCAATAGCATGCAAAAATGGAATTAGCTTTTTTGCCGGAATAGCAAAATCACCATCAACAAATAAACAAATATCTGCCGTAGCATGCATAGCGCCTATCGCTCGTGCTACATTATGTCCAAGTGCCTTCGCAAATTCAACTACAATAACATTCTCTAGCTTTGCTTGTTTAATTGTCTCGGCATCTGCTCCATTCGCAACAACTATAATTTCATCTACACCTGCTTTTTTCACTTCCTGTATGACAGATCTTATAGTCATTTTTTCTTCTGATACGGGTATAATAGCACTGTATTTCGCTTTTTTCTTTTGTAATAAAACTGGTTTATACTTCCCTATAAACTCTCTATCCCTGTTTCCCTCCGAAAAACCGCCACGTTTACCATATGTTTCGATTACGTATTGCAAAGCACGTAAATGATCACCCATAATGCGACTAGTCGCTTTCGGATAAGGAGAACCAGGTGATGTACCCGTATGCACAGGACGAACCTTATTCGTGTGAATTACATCGACCGAAGCCATATCGACAATATCTACTCCTCTAGACATCGCCATCGCTTGAAATAGTGCTGGATCCGATAAATTCCACCAACCAAATTTCTGAATAACTCCCCTACTCATTGCATGTGGAATTGCGATTAACGATCCAACAACAAGCTCCTTTTTATTCAAATAACGATTCAACATGAATTTTCCAACTGTCGTATAATGTGGTCTCATCTTTAAATAAACAGACCATGTTAAATTGTTCACAACAATTTGATGACCTTGCCTAATTCCTTTCACGAAACGTTGTAGTTCTTTACTCTCAATGACAATATCACCGTCTAAAAACAATATAATTTCACCTTGTGCTTCTTTAGCTCCAACTGCCCGTCCCACATCATTACCGAGGGGATTTCTATAATAAATCACATGACAATTATGCTCTAATGCGATTTCCCTCGTTCCATCTGTCGATCCATTATCTACTACAATAATTTCATACGGTTCGAGCTTCTCTACTTCTACTAAAACTTGTGATAAAGTACTTGCTTCATTATGCGCTGGAATAACAACTGATACTCTCATGCTTGTATCACGCTTACCCTTCCAAACGAACATAAGAAATAATAGGAATACGTACAACCACATCTTCCGGTGGTCCATAAGAAGGAGAAGTACGAACACTTACTGCCCCGTCCGTCACAGATAAAAGAATGCCTGCAACAATTTCTACAGCTGTCACAACTTGCACTAACTCACCAACATGCTTACGCAATTCATCAGTAAATAACATATATAGGTCTCCTTTCTTACACTTCTTTAATTGATATAATACTTGTAAATGGTAATAAAACTTCTGTTCCAATTCCTTCTTGCAATGTTAAGAAATCATCACCAACTGCTACAATAACACCTGTTAACTGTCCAACTGTCACAGTAATTTCTACGTTTTTACCTAAATACTGCTTTGCAATTTCTTTAAAAGGTGATATATTACATTCTTTCAAAATGTTACAAATAATAGATTGAAATTGACTTGATTCTATAAATTCTTCCGTAGCTTGCTTAGAATTTCTTTGAATAAACTTCGCGAAGTTTTGTGAAAATAAAAGTCGTTCCACAGCAGGCAATAACTTATTATCTAAAAAATAATCTAATTGTCTATTAAACAATCTCGATAACTTTTTCCAATACTTACCGAACAGACACATACACTTCTCCTCCTATTATTTTTAAATTATAAAAAATACATCCATACATCTTAATCTATACAAAACAGGCTTTTTTTGTGATAGGTAAGACATACATTTTCTAAAAGAAATAATTGTTTCAGAGCATAAAAAAAGATAGATGGTTTCCCATCTATCTCTTTGTTAATCTTTAATTTTTAATTGTCACAATGGCAGCTACGCCGTAATATACCGCTCTTGATAATTCTGCTTGTCCGGATATAGAAGCTGTAACAAGGGATCCACCACTTGCCGAAAAATATTTTGCAGCTTCTAACGGAATACCATCTTCTTTCACATCAATATGTGTTCCATCTTGCCAGTCTATTTTCTGCATTGTTGCTGAAAAGTCCCCAGTCACTTTACCAATTTCCTTACCATTCATCTCTAAAAATATCCATTCCCATTTTGTTAAACTTAGTACTTGTTTCAACTCTCCAATTTTCTTTCCATTTACACTATAAAATATATAGAAGTTACGCACGCCCATCTTCTTTTGAACACGCAGCAACCTTTCTCCCGATTGATTATATAAATAAAATTGTTGCTTATGTAGTCCCTTAAAAAGAAAAGAAAGTGCACCTTTCCATATACTTTGAATAACAGAATTATACTCTTCTTTTAAAAACCCTACTGCACTGCCATCTAATCCAAAGTACGTTATTACTTGAAATACCCCTACCTCTCTACGAACAACGAACTTTTGTTGTTCAAATAATCTAGAGCTCCCTATATTACAATTATCCTGTCTAAGCATTTTTGCTCTTCGTTTTTCTATAAAACTATATATTAGTAATCCAAACGCTGGTAGCAAAATACCTATTAATTTCAGAATTTCTTTATCTGAAGTGAATATTGTTCCTTTTTTATATTCCATAACTAATCCAATTACAACGATAATCCATACAATGATAGCTATAAACAAAGTTCGTTTCGCATTGCGTGCATGATGCTAATGTATACTCATAAACCTCCCATTTTCCATTTATTTCATTATCGAACCGCACATATATTTCCTCAATACAAAAAAGACTATCCAAAAGGATAGCCTCTTACACTTCAATATTCCGCAACATCGTATAAATGTCGTTATTCACTTTACCAAATGATTTAATGTTATTTTGAATGTTAGATAATAAAACCACATGTACACTACCATTTTTACTAAAACCATTTAAGCAATTCCAACCTGGCATTACACCGTGATTTGAATAGCTTCCTGGATCTACATACCAGCCAAATCCATAATCCTTTTTCACGGCTGTAAACATTTGATTATAACTCTCTTTTGAAATTAATTTTCCAGAAAAGAGTGCTTCATTAAATAAATATAAATCATGCGCGCTCGTATATATATCACCACAACCATATAGTTGTGACATGCTCGGAATATTAGGTGTTGTCATATTGTTATTCACTATTTTATAACCCGTTGATGGGAATCTTGTTTGTTCCAACGCTGTACCGAAACCAGAATGTTTCATACCCGCAGTCGCAAAAATATGTTGTTTTATATATTCTTCGAGCGACTGTCCACTTACCTTCTCAGCAATGTAAGCAAGTATAGAGTAGTTCGAATCGGAATACTTCCATTTCTCTCCTGGACTCCCGATACGCTTTTGATTTCCTATCCGCTTTATCAGTTCTTCATGAGAAATATCCTCTTTTCCCTGCTCATACTCTGGAATCCCTGATGTATGTGTTAATAGATGTTTTAGCTGAATGCTATTACCTTGAGGAAAGTCTGGAATATACTTTGCAACTGTATCCTCTACTTGTAACTTATTTTGATCTTTGAGTTGCATAATAGCAGTCGCTACAAATGCCTTTGAAATAGAGCCAATATAAAAGGTCGTCTCTGAATTATTCGGCACTTGCTTCTCTTTATTAGCCATGCCGTATCCTTTATTCACAAGAACTTTCCCATTCTTCACAATAACAGCTGTCCCACTAAATCCCATGCTCTGTAAATATTGATCCAATTGAGCGTTTTCATTAATTTCTTGAGGCGGTCCTTCAGCAGGTTTCTCTATAACTTGCGCCTGTTTTATCTGTTCTTCCTGTTCTTTTTGTTTTCTTTGTTTTTCAGCTTCTTGCCTTTTCACTTCTTCTATCTTTTTTATCTCTTCTTGTTTTTTCATTTCTGCTGCTGCTTTTAAAGTTTCCTCTTTTTTATTATGCGCAACAATTTTTGTATACATGAAATATACAAGTGAAAATAGTAGGACGAGAATGATTGTTCTTTTTATGTATACAATCGGACGACGTACTTTCCCATTAACAGTATTTTTTTCCTGATCCATGATTACCTTTTTCCCCTTATTTACCGATAATTTAATTCATCTACACAAGACTTTCTCCAAATCATTTCAGTAGATTATAGACATTCCATTCTATGTCATCCCTACTTTATCACGCGCTGAACATATTACCAACCTATATGTATAAAAAAGAAAAAGAAAATTTACAAAAGTAAGATTCCCTTTAAAATTTCAACATAATAAAAGAGGATATCCTGTAAAAGACTGGTGTTATCAATCTTTTTGGATATCCTCTTATCTAACTATTTATACGTGTTTTTTCATATCATCGGCAACAGATTCAACATTTGTACCTACGATAACTTGTACACTTGTGTTACTTAATTTCATAACGCCTTTTGCACCTGCGCGTTTTAATGCTGGTTCATTTACTAAACTTGCATCTTTCACTTGTAAGCGTAAACGCGTTGCACAGTTATCAATAACTGCTAAGTTTTCTTTTCCGCCTAAAGCTGCTACGTAAGTTTCACCAATTGAACCTGCAACTGGTGCATCACCCTCTTCAGCTAACTCATCGTCATCTTCACGACCAGGAGTTTTCAAGTCGAACTTCTTAATTAAGAAGTAGAATACTGCAAAATAAATTGCTGCATAAATTAAACCGATTCCTGCTAATAATACAGGTTTTGTTGCAATACCGAAGTTTAAAACGTAATCGATTGCACCGGCACTAAATGAGAAACCATCATGAATGCCAAGTGTTGTTGTAATGAATAAAGAAAGACCTGTTAATACTGCATGAATACCATATAGTACTGGAGATAAGAACATGAATGAGAATTCAATTGGTTCTGTAATACCAGTTAAGAATGAAGTTAATGCTAGGCCACCTAACATACCTGTAACCATTTTACGTTTTTCTGGTTTCGCAGCCGCAATCATTGCGAAACATGCTGCCGGTAAACCGAACATCATGATTGGGAAGAAACCAGTCATAAACATACCTGCTGATGGATCTTTTGCGAAGAAGCGTGCAATATCACCATGAACGATATCACCAGCTGCGTTTGTAAAGTCACCAAGTACAAACCAGAAGTATGTATTCATTACGTGGTGTAAACCGATTGGAATTAATAAACGGTTTAATAATCCGAATAAACCAGCACCAACTGAACCTAAGTTTACGATACCGTGTGCTACTGAATCAATACCACTTTGAATTGTTGGCCAAATTTGACCGAATACTAATCCTAAAAGAAGCATTACAATTGAAGTAATGATTGGTACGAAACGTTTCCCCGCAAAGAAACCTAACCATTCTGGTAATTTAATCTTATGGAATTTGTTATATAGTAATCCAGCAACAACCCCAGCAATAATACCACCAAGTATGGCCATATTTATTTTTGGCGTTAACGCCGCTGCTTTTGAAACTTTTGTCATTGTATCTGCTAATTTAGTTGGATCTGCTGAACCGACTAAATCCTGAACACTTTTCAATTTATCATTCAGCTCTGCTGCTGAATATGCCTTACTTAGAGCGTTCGTTGTATTTTGTAAAACAAGATATCCGATTGCCCCAGCAAGTCCTGCTGCTCCACTACCATCAATAGACAAACCTATTGCAACACCAATTGCAAAAATAAGTGCTAAATTATCAAAAATTGCTGCACCGGCCTGTGCCATAACAGGAATATTAAATACATCTTCTTGCCCTAAACGAAGCAATAATCCTGCTGCTGGTAGCACTGCGATTGGAAGCATTAACGCTTTACCAATACGTTGTAAAAACTGCAACATTTTAATTCCCCCTATCAAATTTATGAAATCGTTATCATTATAAGTACGCCTTAGAAAACGCTTTCTATTTACATAACCATAATAACATATAGTTGTATAGATGTGTAGTTTTTATTTCCGAACTTTTTATGGATAAATCTCCTATTTCCAAACTGTTATATAAAAGGAAAATTCTCCTTTTTTAACACGGAATAATCGAAACTGAAGACTCACTATAGAACATTCAACTTTCGTTTTATCATTCCACTTTTTCATGTTATTATTTATTTCCGAGCATATCGGGAAAAGTAAACTTAGTTAATTCGAAATAGGAGCGTTGGTACTATGCAGTGCATTGAAACAAACAACTTACAGCAGTTGTTAGAACAAGTAAAACCATATACGAAAAAAGGAAAACTTGCTACTTATATCCCCGAACTAGGAAATGCAAATCCAGATGATCTAGGGATTGCTATTTTTCATAAAGAAACAGAATATATCCATGCTGGTAACTCACAAACACTATTTACTCTTCAAAGTATTTCTAAAGTAATTACACTTGCCCTTGCCCTTTTAGACCGTGGTGAAGAATATGTATTTTCTAAAGTTGGAATGGAACCAACTGGTGACCCATTTAATTCTATTATTAAGCTTGAAACGACAAGTTCTTCCAAGCCTCTTAATCCAATGATTAATGCAGGTGCATTAGCTATTACAAGTATGCTAGCTGGTAATGATAACGAGGAGAAGATGGAACGCATTCTTCAATTTGTGCGTGATATAACAGACAATCCTACTATTAGTTATTCTTCTAAAGTTGCCACTTCTGAATTAGAAACAGCTTACTTAAACCGTTCACTTTGTTACTATATGAAACAAAATGGCATCATCGATAACGATATTGAAGAACTTATGGATTTATATACGCGTCAATGTGCAATTGAGGTTAACTGTATCGATCTAGCACGTATTGGTTTAATCTTTGCAATGGATGGGTATGATCCTTATAAAAAGAAACAGATCATCCCTAAACATATTACGAAAATTTGTAAAACATTTATGGTTACTTGCGGGATGTATAATGAATCTGGTGAATTTGCAATTCGTGTTGGAATCCCTGCAAAAAGTGGTGTAGCGGGCGGAATTTTCGGCTGCGTAAAAGGCGAAATGGGAATCGGTATTTTCGGACCAGCTTTAGATGCAAACGGAAATAGTATCGCTGGTTTTAAAATTCTTGAATTACTTTCTGCCCAAGAAGGTTGGAGTATGTTTTAATTTAGAAGTTATCCTGCTATATTGGCAGGATTTTTTATTTCACAAAAATCCGTTCTACTAGGCATCAACACACTTCAAAAAACAGTAATAAAAGTTCTCTTTATTATGCATATTTGCTCCCCCCTCCTGAATAATATAGTACAACCTAGCGCTGTATGTGGAGGTGTAAAAGATGAAACTCATATTTCAAATGGAGAAACAACCTGTTCTCGAAAAAACAATTCTTCTTTTCATATTGAGTATTGTAGAAAGTTTGAAACTAAAAGTTGTTTCACTCGATGAAGCTCACCGATACATATTCAATTTAGAAGTGCTTGAACTATTAATGGATCGGAACATCGATGATCAAGTACTAGAACTTATTCATTTCGGAATGGGACTTGAAGACATTTACCATGTACTTCCCGAAGAACTTGAGCATAGTATCGAAGAACTGAAATGGCTTTGTATTCAAGTTTTAAGTGAGTACAGTATGCATGATGATGAATGTGCACAACTAATTGAAGATATACGCTAAAAAGCACCTATGCAGGTGCTTTTACTTTTTTAAACCTTTTTACACACAAAGATTTGTATAATACTTACAATCTTTCATTACCGTGAAAAGATTTCACGTCGATATATGCAATTTCTTAGTGTATTTCCAAGGAAATACTCGAATACTGTTTTCCCTATCATTCTTACAACAATTGATCAATTCCAATAAGAATTAATAACACACCTGCAATTATAGTTGCCCATTTCCCTAAGTATTCAGCTAAAAATCTTTTACCAACATACGTAAAACCACTAATACAAATAAAACTAAAAACTCCAGAAATACATGCCGTAAGCCAAAGATTTAAATTTGTTACTCCAGCATCAAATCCACCTGCAATATTGTTTATGGACAATGCAACTCCTAAAACAATTGCTTCAGAAAAACTAATTGTTTTAGAACCATCAAAATCTGCTTTTTCTGGATCACGTAAAACCCCCATAAGTACACTACTATCTTTAGATTCTACGGTATCTTTTTGACTCAAGAAAGGCTGACATAAAATAAACACCCCGATTATTCCTAAAACTATTGCTCCAATAATGTTTGCTGTGAACTCTGAAATAAATAATGCGATCCAATTCCCAAAAAATCCAGCTAGTAAAGTAAATAAAAATCCAAAAAATGCGATGATAAAATTATTAAGCCACGAAATTCTAATTTTACGAATGCCATATGCAATCCCAACACCTGCATTATCTAAATTAGACGCAATCCCGATTAAAAAAATTGAAAATAAACCTGCCGTACTCATCGTACAGTCACCCCTTTTCTCACTTTTCATTGCATATTATGAAAATGTTGAGCAACTGTGCCTGTCTGTTTCATATACTTGTAATAAATGCTCAACATTTTTTCAACGATAGACAATAGAAAAGGAGTGCCTACATTATGCCCAATGAAAATCCAAATGAGCGGCTCGGTAAATTAATAAAGAAACTGTTAAAGGAGCGGGCTCTATCTATGCGCCAACTAGGAACACTTACAAATATTGATCCTGCAACAATTTCAAGAATAATTAATGGCAAACAACAACCGAAGCAAAACCATTTACAAAAATTCGCAAACTGTCTACAAGTTCCACCGCAATTATTACTTGATGAAATGTACCCTGACTCTCCACACATAAATAAGGAAAAAGCAGATATGTACACATCTCTCGATACAATTCAACAAACATTACAATCCTCTAACCTATTCGACTTCGAATACACAACAACTCGTGTAAAACAAGAACTTGAAAATTACGAGCGCTATGCTCAAACTACTGAAGGCGAAAAACGTATTCACGAGAGTTTCAAAAGTAAAATAGAACAAATTGATAGTGCTGGTCCTTTCATTGAGCAATTAACAAATATGTACCAACAATTTTGTACAGAAACCATTTCAACCGAAGAGCGTGCAATTATTGGGGGTGCCTTACTATATTTCATTTTATCAACAGACATTATCCCCGATTATCTTTTTCCAATCGGCTATTTAGATGATGCGATTGCCGTTGAATTAGCTAAAGAGAAATTAATTGAAATAAAACGAAAAACATAGAAAAATAAAGAACTATTTCAGTTGTTTATGTTCAACTCTGAAATAGTTCACTAAAAAAGCGTACAAGTACATACCTGTACAATTTCAATATACTAATCTATTTTTTTGTATGACACCATTCATATATGAACGCTGTTATTACTTTTGTAAATTCAATTAACTGCTCAACTTCAACTTTCTCATTTATTGAATGAGCTTCTTCTAATGTACCTGGTCCGTAAATAACAGCTGGAATGTTAAACTCACTAAACCATCCGCCATCAGTTACCGTTGCTGACATATTTAAAATTGCATTTTTAGATAAAATAGATTCATGTACTGAACTTAGCGTTTTTACAGCAACATGTTCGCTATCTACTTCTAAAGAAGGAAAAATTTCGCCACGATCCACAATCATTGATTCTCCGCCCCACTTAAATTGTGGTGGGTTCTCGCTTAACCATGGATCTGCTGCTGCCACTTTTCCTAAATACTCTTCTATTTCTTCTATTATTTGTTCATGCGTTTCATTTGGATAAAAATGTACGGTTATCCACAATCGGCACTCATCCGCAATAAATGCCGCATGACGTCCTCCTTCAATAACAGCTGGATTAATTGTTGTTGTTCCAGATGGATAGCCTTCATATGTTTTCATGACTGCCCAATGACGCTCTAATTCTTGTAAGCTTTGGACAATCTTCATCATTTTCTCAATCGCACTCGCTCCAAATAGACGTCCTCCAGCATGGATCATTTGTCTACGTGTTGCATCATGAAACGTTTGCGGGCTTTTCACTGTAATCCATCCAGTAATTACGCCGCCCTGCCCTTGCATATGTAAATTACTTGTATCAACTACTACTGCAAAATCAGCATCATAACCACGCTTACAACATTGAAGTGTCCCTGCTTCTCCTACTTCTTCGCCAATTACCGATTGAAAAATTAAATCTCCAGGTAATTCAATCCCCACTTCTTCTAAAAGCTGAATAGCAAATAAGGCTCCAGCTAGTCCACCTTTCATATCTGCCGCGCCTCTCCCAACTAACCAACCATCTTTTATAAACGGCTCAAACGGCTTTGTTTCCCACGGTTCGTCCTTTGATACTTCTGCAACATCTATATGTCCATTAATAATGAGACTTTTATGTGACTCACTTGCTGTCCCTTTTTTCACTCCAACAACATTCGGATCATTCGGATATACATCCCACTTATCAATACTAAAATTTCGTTTTTTTAGAAACTCTGCCACAAATTCTTGCGCCTCATTTGTATTTCTTGCTGGTGGTGCTGGTGTTTCAAAGCGAATTAAAGCTTTTGTAAGTTCTAGTAGCTCGTCTTTTCGTAAATCAATCTGTTTTAATAGCTGTGAAACTTCTTGATTCATTGCTAATTCCCCTTTGCATACGTAGTATGTTTCCAGCTTTATTTTTACAAAAAAAGAGACTGTTTACAATTCTACAGTCTCTAAATTCCTTGTTATTATAAATTCAATTTCAACTATAAACTTTCTAATTCTGTTGTATTCATCTTTTCGATATGTTCTATTTTACTTTTCTTACTTCTTGTAGCACGGTAAAACAGTAAACAAACGATCATAAATGGAATACCACAATATAATGCCATTCTTTGTTCTGGAATAAAAGCCATAGCTACAATTACTGTTAAATTTAATACTAAAGCAAGAATTGGAACAAATGGATACAGTGGTGTTTTAAATTTCAAATCCTTAATATCTCCCCCTTGCTTCACGTATGTCCTTCTAGCTAATAGGTTAGATAAAGCAATAGATGCCCAAACTAATATCGCTCCAAACCCAGCAATAGAAAGAAGCCATAAATAAACTGTATCTTCCGCATAAATACCTGATAGTAATGAGAGACACCCTACAAACGTACTTACAATCAATGCATAAATAGGAACACCGTTTTTAGATAACTTACCAAAAATCGGGCTAATCATTCCTTGATTAGACATAGACCATAGCATACGGGAAGTTGCATATAATCCTGAATTCGCAACTGATAGTACAGCTGTAATAATAACAAAATTTATAATATCAGCCGCATAAGGAATACCAATTTTATCAAATACAACTACGAATGGACTTTCTATCACTCCTGCTTGCTGCCAAGGAAATAGTCCCGCAAGAATAAAAATAGATAGTACAAAGAAAATAAGTATGCGCCAAACTGTATTATTAATTGCCTTCGGGATAGTTTTCTCTGGATTTTCACTCTCACCAGCTGCAATACCAACTAGTTCTGTTCCTTGGAAGGAAAAATTAACTGCAATCATCGTAATTAAAATGGCTGATAACCCATTTGGGAACAATCCACCATAATCAGTAAAGCTAGAAAACATCGGCGCTGGTTCATTTCCTTTCATATCTAGAAAACCAAACATTGCTGCCCCGCCCAAAATGATAAATGCAATAATTGTAATTACTTTAATACTTGCAAACCAGAATTCAACCTCCGCAAAACTTCTTGAAGATAACGCATTAATAACAAAGAGCAATACGGCAAACACTACGCACCAAATCCATGATGGTACATCTGGAAACCAACGTTTCATTAATATACTAACTGCAATTAATTCAATGCCTATCGTAGCCGTCCAGTTTAGCCACGACATCCATCCCACTACATAACCCGCTGCAGGTGAAATATGTTTTGTAGCATATGTTTGATACGATCCTGCATCAGGCATCGCAACCGCTAACTCTCCAAGACAGAGCATCGTTAAATACATAACAAATCCACCGACAAGATACGCTACAATCGCTCCTCCAGGTCCAGCTTCATGAATTGTATAACTGGATCCTAAAAAAAGCCCAGTACCAATAACCCCTCCGAGTGCAATCATAAATATGTGCCGACTTTTCAATTCTCTTTTTAATCCCTGGTTTTGATCCATCATATAAATCCCCCCTTTTCACTTTGCAAACCCATTTAATGTAAGCGTTTTTAAAATTCTTCATAGTAAAAATAATTATTTAAAAGAGCAAAATACATATTACTACTATTAATCACTACCTGTTATTAAAAGGTCATCCCTCACTGTTATTAATAGTTTTTGATCAGCGATAGCTTGTCCTTCTACCACTTCTAATGATTCGATATAACCACTGATTCCCACTTTAATTTCCACCTGCTGCTTATCTATTGTTTCAATTAACGCTAATTTTTCCCACTCATATACGTAAGAACTTTCAGTAACAAATAATTTCTCTACTTTCCCGTAACAAGGACTATATACGCCTTCTATAACCGTCTTCACTTTATAAATTCCTCCCTCTTATTAATTGAAACTGAAACGTTGCATACACTATAAAGATTCATAATCCCCCTACTCATTAAATTTAGAGATCTTAACTACTATTCATGCAAAATACGTACCAACCTTAATACCTATGTAAAATTAGGATTTCTTACGAAAAAAATCTGCATAACCGCAAAATTTTTCTATCATTTGAAAATTTTTAAGAGAAAATAGCAAAAAAATTTTGCGATTTTATAAGAATTTTAATAAAATTATAAAAAGTCAGTCTTCATAGGGTATAACGAGGAGAAGATAATACATGCATACAGAAGAAATCAATTTTAAAAAGATTATTGAAATGAATGTGCTATACGAAACTTTACTCAATGAACTAGATATTGGGATCCATATTATTAATGAGGAAAGTAAAACGATTATCTATAACCGTAAAATGATGGAAATTGAATCAATGGATCGCTTAGATGTGCTAGATAAAAATCCTTTAGAAGTATTTGCATTTGAAGAAAATAAAAATAGTACTCTTATAGAGGCTTTAAAACTTGGAAAAACAAACAAAAATATAAAACAAACGTATTTTAACAATAAAGGACAAGAGATTACGACGATTAACGATACTTTTCCTATAATAGAAAATGGAAAAATTAAAGGCGCTATTGAAATTTCAAAAGAGATTAGTCATTTAAAGCAAACAATGAAAACGAACCTTTCTCGAAAACAAAATACTAAGTTTACCTTTGATCACATAATTGGTGATTCTAGAGCTATTCAATCGGTCATTACAGAAGCAAAGAGAGTAATACGTACGCCATCCTCCATACTTATCATCGGGGAAACAGGGACCGGTAAAGAGCTATTTGCGCAAAGCATCCATAATGAAAGCCAGCGTTCAACAAAACCATTTATTTCGCAAAACTGTGCCGCTATACCAGAAACCTTAATGGAAAGTTTACTATTTGGTACAAATCGAGGTGCTTTTACAGGAGCAATAGATAAACCTGGTTTATTTGAAGAGGCAAATGGGGGAACTTTATTATTAGATGAAATCAACTCATTAAGCTCAGCACTTCAAGCTAAATTATTGCGTGCTATACAAGAAAAAACAATACGAAGAATTGGGGGCGCGCAAGAAAAAGAAATTGATGTTCGTATTATAGCAACTATTAATGAAGACCCTCTTGAAGCCATAGCGTACAATCGATTAAGGCAAGACTTATATTACCGATTAAGCGTTGTTACTTTATGTCTTCCACCTTTACGGGAACGAAAAGAAGATATTGCATATCTTGTTCAACACTTTATTGAAAAATACAATATCCAATTTGATCTTAGCGTAAAAGATGTAGATTTAAACGTAAATAACTTCTTCTATCAATACGATTGGCCTGGTAATGTGAGAGAACTAGAACATATAATTGAAGGATCCATGAACTTAATAGAAGATGAAGATATCATTACAGTGTTCCATATGCCAACGCACTTTCGCGAACTAGCAAAAAAGGAACTCAATATGCAGACTCCACTAACTAGTCACAATACTGATACGCCACAAAATTTAAAACGTATAATCGAAGAAATGGAAAAAAAATATATCCATCAAATTCTTAAAGAAAATAAAGGTAATATCTCACAAGCCGCAAAGTTTTTAGGATTGAGCAGACAAAACTTACAATATCGAATTAAAAAATTGCACTTACACATATGAAATGAATATTTCTCCAAGTACAAGTAACTATTTGGAAAAATACGTTATAATTTACATGTGACATGATAGAAAGGGGCGATATATATGAGTAATGATAAAAAATTAAAGTTATTACAATACTTATACCTTCTTCCTGCCGTTCTATGTATGATGTTATTCATTAATATTGATATGAACAGCTTTCCTTATGCAAAGCTATTAGCCACAATTAGCGGCTCCTTTGCAGCTATTATGCTTGCTGCTTTTTGGAATTTGAAGCTACGTATGAAAAGAGAAAAATCTTCTTAAACGAACAAAGTTAATTATCATAAAAAACACGAGACGGTTACCGCTCTCGTGTTTTTTCATTCTACTCTCTTTATCTCAATGATTTGAAATTTAACTCAAAATTAGTTATATACTGAAAAAATGTACTTTAGTAAAATCGACAAATTTCGACATTTTGTTTTTATTATATTTGTTATCATGTAAGTTCTAAATCTGACATTTCAACATCTTTGAAGATTGTTTATATAAACTTCACTTATGTTAATAACATGTAGTTCATTTTGTTGAACTAACAAATTGTGAGTTGGATGAAAAAGCTAATAAATATTTTCTAAAAGGTGGTTACTATGAAAAGAACAGCAGAATTTGTATTAGGATTAATTGGTGGTATATTCGGGATTTTATGTGCATTCATTGCTTTATTTATCGGAGGCATAGGAGCAGCAGTTGAAGCTGACGGAGCTAATCAAATTATTGGATTAGGCTGGGCTGCTGTAGCTCTTTCAATATTGGGGATTGTTGGATGTGTTATGGTTAAGAGCAAAGCTAAAGTAGGTGGCATTATGATGACTATCGCTGCCATTGGTGGATTTATTTGTATTTCTATTGTTTACTTATTACCAGGTGTTTTATTATTAATCGGCGGATTAATGGGGATTTTCCGAAAAGATAAGACTACTGCATCAGCATAAAAGAAGAAGCACTCAAATGAGTGCTTTTTTCTTATTCATATCTTTTCTAAAACTCAATCTTCTCCAAGTACAATCCACTCGCCTCAGCAAGACAATTAATTTGATTACGTTGTTTTTCCTCTAAAATGTTTGGAATTGCGTCCGCCTCTAATTGTCCTAATCCAACTTCAATTAATGCTCCAACAATTTTCCGCACCATGTTATGAAGGAATCCGTTACCACTTACTCTAATTTGTACAAATCCTGATTCTTCGGAAACATCAAGTGTATACACTTCTCGAACCATAGATTTTTTCTTAGACTTTGCATTTGAAAAAGCAGTGAAGTCATGTGAACCAATTAAATGTTTCGCAGCTTCTTTCATGCTTTTCACATTTAATTGTTTATTCACGTGCATGCTGTATTTACGCATAAATGGGTTCGTATGCTCTTCATTCCAAATTTTATAAAGATATGTTTTTGCTTTAGAATTGTAACGAGCATGGAAACGATCTGGTACTTCTTCTACACTCGTAATACTAATATCATTTGGTAAATATTGATTTAAATACTTTTTCACTTTATTTTCTACTAACTTCTCATCACTTTGAAAGTTAGCTACTTGGTTCAAAGCGTGTACACCAGCATCCGTTCTACTACAGCCGATAATTTCAGTTTCTTTTCCGACCATTTCAGATATTATACTTTCGATTTTCCCTTGAATCGTATTGTCATTATTCCCAAGACGTTGCCACCCTTTATAACGCGCACCGTCATATTGAATCGTCAATTTATAATTGTTCATCGTATTCTCCTTACTTCCATTCGCTAAATAAAATATACCCTCACATAGCTCCTGCTTTGTGAGGGACATATCCTTATTGAATGTTACTTTCTAACAAGTTTCACTACATTTTCTACATGAGCGGTATGCGGGAACATATCAACTGGTTGCACATACTCCACTTCATAACTCTTCATTAATGTTTGCACATCACGTGCTAATGAGGATGGATTACAAGACACGTAAACAACTTGTTTCGGTTTCACTTTTAAAATCGTTTCAAGTAATTTATCATCGCAACCTGTACGCGGTGGATCGACAACAATGACATCTGGACTCCAGCCTTCTTTCACCCATTTTGGTAACCATTGTTCCGCTTTACCAGCTTCATACTTTGCATTTGTGAATCCGTGGCGTTTTGCATTTTTCTTTGCATCTTCAATCGCTTCTGGAATTACATCCATACCACGTACTTCCGCTGCATCATTCGCAAGCCAAAGTCCAATTGTACCGACACCGCAATACGCATCCACAATCTTCTCGTTTCCTGTTAAAGCAGCTGCTTTTTTCGCTTCATCGTATAAAACAACAGTTTGTTCTGGATTTAATTGGAAGAATGCGCGTGCTGATAATTCAAATGATAAATCACCTAGTGTTTCTTGAATTACTTCTTTTCCAGCTAATTTAAATGTTTTATCACCGAAAATAACAGATGTTTTACGCCAGTTTACGTTTTGCATAATTGATTTAACACTTGGCATTTGTTTTTGTACTTCTGCGATAAATTGATCTTTATTTGGTAATTCTTCTTTTGTTGTAATAAGTGTGACTTGCACTTCCCCTGTTTGAACTGCAGTACGTGTCACAATTGTGCGTACTAAACCTTTTTGTTTTTTCTCATTGTAAATAGAAACATTTAATTTTTCTAATATACGTCTTACAACTTTTGTCGCTTCATTCGTTGCTTTATGTTGAATCATGCAATGAGAAATATCAATTAACTGATGTGAGTTTTGCTTATATAACCCTGTAATAACCTTTTCGTCTTTACGCCCCACTTGCAATTGACTTTTATTACGATAATGCCATGGATTTTCCATACCAAGCGTCGGGCGAATTTTCTCTTCTAGACTGTCATTCATATACTTCTCGAATGCTTGTACAACGATATCACGCTTTTGATTTAATTGTTCTTTATAATCTAGATGCTGCAATTGACAGCCACCACACTCCTCATATACTGAACATGGTGCTTTCACACGATGTGGTGATGATTTACGAACTTTTTTCACTTTCGCTTCAGCGAAGCCACGCTGAATTTTCGTTGCTTCAGCAACAACTTCTTCTCCTGGCAATGCCCCTGGAATGAAAACAACTTGTCTCTTAAAATAACCAACGCCTTCTCCGTTAATCCCAAGACGTTTAATTGTCACAGGAAACGTTTGACCAACTTCCAACTTACTCTCTTGTTGCTTTTGTATCATTATTACACCTCTACTCTATACTTTTCCATAAATATAACGCTGCATAACTGCAATATGGTTCACACTCTTGTTTCACTTTTTCTAAAAATGCATCATCAGGCTTATCATCTAATTGAAATACACCTTGCACTGCGCGCCGAATTCCAATGTCTGCTTTTGGAAACATATTTTTCCGACCAAGCCCAAACATTAAAAAGTTTTGCACTGTCCATGCTCCAATACCCCTTATTGGTAACAATTGTGCCGATACTTCTTCTTCTGTTTCGTTTTCTATCCTTGCTAAATCTAATGTACCGCCTACAATATGTTTTGCTAATCCTACTATATATTCGGCTTTTCGCTGACTAAACTTCTGCTCTCTCAATTCTTCTATTGAAATGTTTGCTACTCTTTCTGGTGTTGGGAAAAAGAAAACGCCGTTCTTCTCTGTCCCATATCGTTTTACAAATTGATCTGTTAGCACAGTAGCAAATTTCAAATTTATTTGTTGATGAATAATACAGCGAAGAAGACAAGCGAAATAATCGAATTCTAAAATAATTGGAGTATAAGCATATGTTTCAAATAGTGGACGTAATGATGTGTTTAAAAAATGATTTTGTATATTTTGAAACGGTTCATTCCAGTGAAAAATAGACCTCATTCGTTTCATTACTTTCTCTTGATCTCCTGCCTGACTAGAGATCCAAAACTGTGGATTTTGAACAGTACCAATCCCTTGCAAACGAACAACAATCTGTTCTTCGTCTATAAAAAGCGGGACATAAATTACTTTCTCGTCTAATTGAATGACGTTTAACGGGTCGAAAGATAAACGCTTTAGTACTTCCTCAAAATGGTACGGATATTCTAACGTAACATGTTCGCTCCACATACGTTTCCCCATCCTTTTTACACATCATTATAGCATGAGAAAACCGCAAGCATACATGCTTACGGTTGATTGCTTTTTACTAAATCATCTAGGCTTTTAAAATGATACCCTTTCTCGCGCAAATCATCAATGATTTTCGCAAGTGCTTCTGCATTATCTTTTGATATTGCATGAAGTAACAAAACAGATCCTGGATGAATCATAGTCATTACATTATTATGAGCGTATTGCCATCCTCTTTGCTGATCTACTTTCCAATCAAGAAATGCAAGCGACCAAAACACGTTATGATATCCCATTTCTTTCGTAAGAGCTAACGTTCTTTCGCTAAATACACCTCGCGGAGGGCGTACATATTTCACTTCTTTTTGCCCTGTTACTTTTTTAATCTCTTCCGTTACGCTCGTTAATTCTTCACGAAGTTTTGCATCATTTACTGTTGTAAAATCTGGATGACTCCAAGAATGATTACCAATAATATGTCCTTCATTTTTCATTCTTAATAATAAATCTTTTTGTGTTTTTATATAATGCCCCGTCACAAAGAAAGTTGCTGGTACTTTTTTCTCCTTTAATACATCTAAAATCTTTCCTGTATATCCATTTTCGTATCCATTATCAAATGTTAAATAAATATCTTTTTTCTTCGTATCTCCTAAATAAAACCCACCATTTTTTTGTAGTAATTCTGTATATAGTTTCCCTGCATCTGGCACCGTTTCATTTTTAGGACGTGGGATTCCCCAGCTATGTGATGTATTCGTATAAGCAAATGTTGAAACTGGAACAAGTGCCATCATAATTGAAAAAATGAGACCTATATATAACCATTTATATTTCATAAATAGTCTCCTTTCCATATATAATCGTACCTGTAGTTTCTGTTTCCCTGCTTTCTTTCATGCTGAACATGTTTTTCTATATATACCAAAAAAATACACCTCGAATGATTCGAGGTGTATTTCTCTTTACTTAAATACAGGTTCTTTAAAGCTCGCCAATTTTTCAAGTGATGTTTTATCAACATCAGCATGTAGGCTTTTCCCATGAGAATCCATCGTTACAACTGCTTTAAAACCATCGATACGTAAATGCCACATTGCTTCTGGGATACCGAATTGTAAGAAATCAACATCTTTCACTTCTTTAATACATTCAGCATAATATTGTGCTGCACCACCAATTGCATTTAAGTACACACCACCGTGTTCTTCTAAAGCTGCTAATGTTTTAGCACCCATACCACCTTTACCAATTACAGCACGAATACCGAACTTTTTCATAATATCGCCTTGATATGGCTCTTCACGAATACTTGTCGTTGGACCTGCCGCTTTAATTTGCCAATTATCATTTTCATCTTTCACTACAACTGGACCACAATGATAAATAATTTGTCCATTTAAATCTACTGGACAATCGTTATCCATTAAATGTTTATGAATCGCATCACGTCCTGTATACATCATGCCGTTAATTGTAACAACATCACCAACACGAAGTTCACGAATTTGCTCTTCTGTAATTGGAGCTTGTAATACGATTTCACGCTGCTCTGTTTGTTCTTGCGCAACGTCTTGTTGAAGTGTATCTTCACCTTCTTGGTATAACCAATCCATAATTTCACCTGTTTCAGGATGAATTGTTACGCCAAGACGACGATATGCCCAACAATTATACGCAACAGATACGTAGAAGCTCGCTGGCAAACGATTATATACTCCAATTTTGCAACCTAATAAAGTTGTTTCTCCGCCAAATCCCATCGTACCAATGCCAAGCTTATTCGCATTCTCTAATACATACTCTTCAAGCTTGTGTAATTCTGGAACTGGATTTACATCATCTAATGTACGGAATAATTGATTTTTTGCTAATTCGTAACCTGATGTGCGGTCTCCCCCGATACCGACGCCGATTACTCCTGCGCTACACCCTTGACCTTGCGCTTGATATACTGCATGAAGAAGGCATTTACGAATTCCTTCTAAATCACGCCCAGCTCGTCCAAGTCCTTCTATTTCACAAGGCAAGCTATATTGAATATTTTTATTCTCACAACCGCCGCCCTTTAAAATTAAACGTGCATCAATGTAATCTTTTTCCCATTGTTCAAACTTAATAACAGGTGTACCTGGTCCTAAATTGTTTCCGCTATTGTCTCCAAAAAGAGAATCAACAGAGTTTGGACGAAGTTTACCATCTTTTGTCGCCCGCTCAAGCGCACTATAGATAGCTTCCTTCAGTTTTAATTGATTCACACCAACTGGTGTATAAATTTTAAACGTTGGCATCCCTGTATCTTGGCAAATTGGCGAGATATTATCATCTGCCATTTTAATGTTATTCGTAATTGTGCCAAGTGCCATCGCTGAACGAGTCCCTGCATTTTCTCGTTCTTTCGCTTGTTGAATTGCGCGACGAACATCTTTCGGTAAGTTCGTTGACGTTTCAACAATTAGTTGATACATGCTTTCTTGAAGCTTTTCCATTGTTACTTCCCCCTCAATTGTGAACGCTACCAAAACGTTATGAAATGAAAATTCCATTGTTATACTCTTCAGCTGTTTATTTATCCCGCATTAACGGGCAGTAAGACTCCCACCTCAAAATTCAGGTGGAGCAAAGAAGTTAGGTTGGAGATCAACTGCCCGTAAACGCCCGATTGGTTCAACTAATACTCAGTGGGGAATGAACTCCCCACTGAGTAAAGTTTCACTTTATTTCACGCTATTAAAGTATAAATGAAATTTTTCACAACTTGATTATACCTTTTTTTCTATATTCCTTCTATTATCCGTACAGAAAAAGGCTGCCAATTTTGTAGTGGCAGCCTTTTTAATATATTATTCGTCTTTTTTAAATTGCTCACATTTCAGTTCTAATTCATCTAACATTGCAAGAAGACGATCTACATCTTCTAATTCTACCTCTTCTGGTTCAATCGTATCAATTACTTCAATGAACATATTTAAACGTTCTTTCAAATATACTAGTTGTGAATCTTTACCTTGAATTGCTTTTCCCATGAAGGCACTCTCCTTTTAATTCGAGTTGCTTTTATTATACCGCAAAAATGATTGCTATGGGCATGTAATTTCATCAATTTTGTCGCAGTAATTCATTATAATGTAAGCCCTCTCTCTTTCTTTACAAAAAAGTTTCACTTTATAAAAAGCACATATTCTTCTATTATAGAGAATGGACAAATTGTTATTTCAATAGTCAAAGGAGTATTTCATATGACGATATCACAAATAATGAAGCCGATTACTCCTTCTTACGATCCATGGGAAGCGTATATGGACCTTGAAGAGTACGGCAAACTACTATTAACAAACGTTGAGTTTACAACGACGACGTTATGCAATATGCGTTGCGAGCATTGCGCTGTTGGTTACACATTACAGCCGAAAGATCCAAACCCGCTTCCGATGGAGCTTTTATTAAAACGATTAGATGAGATTCCTCATTTACGTTCTTTAAGTATTACAGGCGGAGAACCTATGCTTTCAAAAAAATCCGTCGACAACTATGTAACACCACTCTTAAAATACGCCCATGAACGAGGCGTTCGCACTCAAATCAACTCAAACTTAACTATAGATTTAGCACGTTACGAACAAATTATTCCCTACTTAGATGTATTGCACATTTCACATAATTGGGGAACAATCGATGACTTCGTTGAAGGCGGATTTGCAATGATGGAGCGTAAGCCTACTTATGAACAGCGCGCTAAATTATTTGAAAGAATGATTACAAATAGTAAAGCTCTATCAGAGGCAGGTGTACTCGTATCAGCCGAAACTATGTTAAACAAACGAACTCTACCACATATTGAACATATTCACCGTCAAATCGTTGAAGAAATGGGCTGTAAACGTCATGAAGTGCACCCGATGTATCCGAGTGACTTCGCTAGCACACTTGAAATTTTAACAAAAGAAGAAATTCGAAATGCAGTTGAACATTTATTAGAGATCCGTGATGAAAATGTGTGGATGTTATTCGGAACATTACCTTTCTATGCATGTAGTGATAATGAACACGATTTAGCTACACTAAAGAAATTACATGAAAGTAAAAATGTAACTGTCCGCAATGATCCAGATGGTCGTTCTCGTTTGAACGTAAATATTTTCGATGGAAATATTATCGTGACCGACTTCGGTGATGTCCCGCTTCTAGGTAATGTACAAACAAATACACTACAAGAAGCTTACGACAAATGGTGTGACTCAAAAACAGCAAAATCATTAAGTTGCCATTGTCCTGCTGTGAAATGCCTTGGACCGAATGTTCTTGTAAAAAATAGCTACTATCCAAAAGAAGATTTCTTATCAAAAACATCAAACATTATGTTATAAATAAAAAACGTCAGCTTATAGGCTGACGTTTTTTATTTCATTGTGCATGCGATGAAGAAACAAATTTAAAAAATAAATGATCATGAATTGGAATAGCAGCTCCGATTCCTTGAGATGTAATATTTTTCACGACAAGCTTTTTTTGATTCCCTTTTAACACAAGGTAGACTTCTCCAAATGTTACTTTTCCTTTTTCATTTACTGCTGGTGTATACGCATATAAATATCCAAGTTGACTTGGACTAATATTATAAACACGCTCATGTCCGGTACCATAACCAATGGTTGTTTTAAATGAAAGTGGCAATTGTACTTTTTCAAGCGCTTTTAGAAGCATCATTTTTTTCACATCTGTAGTATCTTTCATATCTGCTGTTAAATCACCTTCGATTGTCTTTTGGGTTTCTTGCTTATAGCGAAGTGGGTATAAGCGATCCCCTCCGCGATTATCATATACATTTCGATTTACTTGCTTATATTCCCAATTAATCGATGTGTCTATTGACTCATAATTTAATGCCCATTGCCCTAAATAAATTTTCGCTCGGTACCCTACTGCAAGCGGTGCATTCGAAATTGTCGTTTCATTAAACATTCGAATTAAATCTGGGTTTTCAATTTTAATATTTGTTGTTTTCAATAATTCTTGAGCAAACTTACTCGGCTGTAAACGTGGTAAATCTTGTGCATCATTTGGAAATGTATTATCTTTTGAAATATTTAAAACAGATGAAGGCATTTTTACTTCTACTGTCGTCTTTGCAAAACTACTGTTAGGAAATAATAAAATAAACGAGACCATAGTTGAAAGACATATGCTGTACACTCGTTTCACCTGTCAGGCTCCTTCCTACGTAAAGGTATATAAATTACTGTATTTATTGTTTTCCCTCAAACACATTGTTATCCCTATTTTTCATAATAAATAAAAACCAATTCCCATAATGACATACGCAGCTAATAAAGTGCCTCCTTCAAACCAGTTTGTATCCCCATCATTTGAAATAGCAATAGTTAAGAAAACAGCTGTAATCATGGAAACAAGCTCTGGTATTGTAAATACTAACGGCATCTTTTGTGCAAAAAACATCGAAAGAAGTACTAACACAGGAGCAACAAACATGGCGATTTGTAATGTAGAACCTACTGCAATTTCAACGGCGATATTCACTTTATTTTTATACGCCATAATAATTGCAGATGCATGTTCTGCTGCATTACCAACAATCGCAACGATGATAACCCCTATAAATAACTCTGACCAGCCAAATGACTTTGCAACCGTTTCAAAAGTATGTACGAGTGCCTCTGAAACATAAGCTACCGCAATTGTTGCTATCGCTAAAACGAGTAGCGCTTTACCTTTCGACCACTCAGGCTCCTCCTCATGTACTTCTTCATCGCTCTTATGTTGATATACACCGCGGTGTGTAACTAACTTAAATAGCAATGCAGCAAGGTACATAATGATCATAATAATAGAAACACCAATACTTAATTGATACGTCTTTCCAGCATCCATTTTCATTGAAAAAATCTCTGGAATAACAAAAGCTACGACAACAGCAAATATTAATAAAGCTGAATTATGCCTTGCATCGTAAACATTAAAGCTTTGTCTTTTATATTTAAGGCCTCCTATAAAGAAGGATAGCCCTCCTACTAATAGTAAGTTTCCAAGTACAGAACCAGTTAAAGATGCTAGCACTACTTCAATTAATCCTGCTTGAAGTGCGAAAATTGAAATGATAAGTTCAACCGCATTACCAAAAGTAGCATTTAATAATCCACCTATCCGAGGTCCAGAAACAATTGCTAAACTTTCTGTTGCTCTCCCCATAAACCCCGCTAATGCGATAATCGTAATGCAATATACAGCAAACATAATTGTTTGAGGCCAATGCAATGTTTTTCCGAGTACAGAAAGTGGTACACCTATAAGCGCTACTATAAGAAATATTTTATTAAACATGCTTTCCATCCTTCCATCTTCTGTATTTCTCCTCAATATTATTATTATTCTTCTCCTAACTTGTCCGATTTCATCACAATTACGTTTAAAAAATCGAATTGAAGAAAACAGTATGAAAGATATTTAAATTGTCTTGTTTAGACAGAAAGAATTAAAAATTGAAAAGAGGTTAAAAGCATGCACTTAAAAGAAAAAATCGCAACTATTATTCAAGGTCAACGAACAGGTATATTATCTACTGTACGTAACGATAAGCCACATGGTGCCTTTATGATGTTTTTCCACGAAGATTTTGTACTATATGTTGCAACAGATCGAAATTCAAAAAAGATAACAGATATCGAGAAGAATCCAAATGTGCACGTACTACTTGGACGAGAGGGAAAGAAATTAGATGAAGATTACATTGAAGTTGAAGGTATCGCTTCCATCGAAGAAGATCAAACATTAAAAAACAAATTTTGGACTAATAGCTTAAAACGCTGGTTACTCGGTTCGGAAGATCCTAATTACGTACTAATAAAAATCAATCCTGATACAATTTATTACATCGATAGTGCTGGTGCGACCGATCCCGAGTTTTTACGACTATAAAATAAAAACAAGCCCCCCTTAGGTGGGCTTGTTTTGTCGAAAGGTTCTTCTGAAAAAACAATAAAATAGGTGGAACTTTCTAAAGATTCTGTTATATAATAGCAGTAACTTAAATAAACTGTATTAAAACAGATTGAGGGGAGAAATAAAAATTGATGAAAAGAGAAGAACGAAAAAACATGATTGAGTTTATTGAAAAGAAAAAAGGGATTGAACGTGACGAATTATTATTTATGACAGACGATGAAGTAGAGCATATTTATAATGTAACGTACTTTTTATATGAAGAAATAGCAGAGTAGTATAATAAACCCCCACCTTATTAAAAATATAGGGCGGGGGTTTATTTCGTTTTTTATACATGAGAATGATTTTCATGTATAATAATGTAAGATTGGAGGAATTTCACTATGAGTTCATGGCTATTATTCGCACTATTATCAGCAATTGCTGCTGCCCTCGTATCTATTTTTGGAAAGATTGGCTTAGATGGAATCGATGCCAACGTTGCAACAACGATTCGCTCTATTATTATGGCATTATTTATGGTAGGAGTTATTATTATACAAGGTAAATTTCAAAATATCGGTGATGTCCTCCTAAATAAAAAAGCACTGCTATTTATCACATTAAGTGGAATCGCTGGTGCTTCGTCATGGCTATTTTATTTTCTTGCATTAAAAACAGGAAAAGTTTCACAAGTAGCACCTATCGATAAATTAAGCGTAGTATTTTCCATTATTCTCGCGATGATTATATTAGGTGAAAAGTTAAACTTTATGACTGGTATTGGTGTAGTCTTTATTACAGCTGGTGTATTATTTGTTGCTTTCAGCTAAAAAACCGCTATTATTAGCGGTTTTTTCTTTTCCTTATGTAAATCCACACAATAAATGTTACAATTGCCGAAACTAATAAAATCCATATTCCATAATGATGGAAACTATATTCAACAAAGCGCCACTTCTCTCCCAGTTTCCAACCTAAGCCAATAAAAACACTTATCCAAATTAGTGCACCACCGTAAGCATACAAACAAAACCGCCACAATGTTAAATTTGAAACTCCAGCAAAATATGCTGTTAAATGACGTACTCCCGGTATAAAGTAGCCAATCATTAAAAGAAATGGACCGTATTTTTCAAATAAAATATGTGTTTTTTCAATATGATGTTCCTTAATTCTAACTTTCGGACCATATTTTTTTAAAACAGGGAGCCCAAGTTTTAAACCTAATATGTAACTTAATGTAATGCCAAGCATTGCACCTGCCATTCCACTTAAAAAAGCAGCTGTTCCTGACATAACTCCTTTTGAAATGTTATATCCGATAAAAGTCAATAAAAACTCATCCGGTATAGGTAATCCAACAATCCCGCCAGCTAAAGCTATAATAATTCCAAAATATCCATAATGTGCGATTAACTCGCCAATATGTTGTTCCATTCGGAAGACACATCCTATACACGATCGTTATTCCATATTGTGCCCATTCTATCTTTAAGACAAACATGGTATACATATTCACTATACATTGTTTTTATAATGAACTCTACTTCTATTCCATTCCTTAAACAGAGATTTAATCAGTGGGGTTTTTTATCCATCCCAACTGATTATTAGCCTGAACCAATCGGGATTTTACGGGCAGCAGGGCTCCTACTTAGCTTCCCTGCATTCGCTAAATTTTGGTGTAGGAGTCTTACTGCCTATAAATAGCGAGATAAAAAAATAAAAATTCATAGGCTTATTTTTTTGTTACAATAAAGGGAAGTTACTTTTTGCAACGGTTTAACTCTCAAGAAAAATGATATATCTAGCAAAAACATAGTTTGGTCTATATAATGCAACTTCTACCTATTAGAGTAACATGCACCCTTTTACATACAACATCATTTTTCTAAATTATACAGGGGGAACGAACATGACCATTGAAAAACAATTTATCCAAAAGATTTACTATAAAACATTTTTAACAGAAGACTCTTCCATTCCGGTAGCGGAAGTACTCGGTGAAGCATATATAAATGAATCAAAAAATGAATTCTCCAACATATCTAATATTCGCTTTGCACAAGGTGAAGTTTATTTCCAAAATAACGACTTTGAAGCCGCTATATTCAAATGGGAGAAAGTAAATAATGAACTTGCTCTCTGGGCTATGAAGAATATTGCAGATGCTTATTTCGAATTAGATTTCTTACCAAAAGCAGAAGAAATTTATAAATCTACCCAAACAGAAGATACAACTCTTACGATGGAAGTTTCCCTACAACTTCTTTCTCTTTATATCGAGCAAAATCGTTTAGGTCTAGCATTTAAGACGATTAGTGACGCTGTTGCGTTTCAACCGGACTATCCAAATATTACTGCAATCGCTCGATCGTTCTATGAAAAACAAGAAGATTGGAATAATGCTATTGAACTAGCGGTTCAAGAAGGAATTCGAACTAAATCTTTACACTGGTTTGATACTTTAATCAATTATGTAAACAGAGGCTTTACTAACAAGATAAAACCTGAGTATTTCTATGAATCTTTAAAAGCCTTATATGCTATTGATCAAGTTCAGTTTAAAGAACTTGTTATTTCACTTTGGAACAGCTATGAAAATGAATCATTCCATCTACCTTGGATTCAAACAATAAATCACCTATTCTTACATATTGAAGTAGATGCTAATGATGATTGGAATGAAATTTCTACTCGCTATCAAGAGACGTACTTCGAATTGATTACTGGACAACATTTCATGCACGAATTACAAGGACTTGTACCAGATTTATTAACAAATTGGTTTAGTTTAACGAAAGCGGAAGATTCTTTACTTGTCTCCGCAGCAGTATTAGCATGGAATGAAGTTTCACCGACAACTCTAGAATCATTACTCGTAAAAAGCGCATTTGCCTTACTTTCAAATGCATCAGCTCATGCAAATGTTGATATGGCAGACGTATCAGCATTATTTGAAACGATTGCTGTATGGGCTGAGAAGAATGATGTAGATTTAGGTCATCAATTCACACTACTTGTTCGTGAGTTATACGATTTAACTGTTACACAACTTCTAGTAGCAGGAGCTAGCGATTATGATAAATCAGCCTTTATTAACTCTATACTAGGAGAAAATATATTAAATGAGGCTATAACAACTTCAATTACATTTAAAGATGATAGTCAAACTGAAATAACTGAGCTTACAGAACTAGATATACGAAATATACCAAACTTTGACGAACTTCATAACATACTAGCGGTACCTTCTCAGTCAAAACTAGAAAGAAAATGTATTGAAGTTAAATTACCAAGTAGATTTTTACGAAAAAATAAGTTTTCATTCCTTGTCACACCTACTGTGCATGGACAACTTGACAAAAACAGCTCTCACTTTGAATACTTACAGGCAGCAGATAGTCTCATCTATGTACTAAATTCAGCTTCACCATTACATGATGAAGAGCTCGATACATTATTATATATTCGTGAGCAAGTACCAAATTTACAAATTAAATTCGTCTTACAAACAATTGATACGAATACTAGTGAAAATATCACGAACAGCATTAAAAAGAAAATACTCGTACATTTCCCAGAAGCACACTTTTTCCCTTACTCTCCTTCACAAGAGAGTAGTGAACAGCTAGGTAACGTAACAGACTCTATTCTTTCTAACCTTACTCAGCGTAACGTGGAAAAAGAACGCATTGAAAAATTATTATGGTTTATCCAAAAAACAATTGCATACCTTGTAAATGAACGTGTGGAATTAGAAAATACGTTAGTGAAATCCGTTCGCTGGAATAAACATATTTTAGTAAAACTTGATGGTTTTATTAATAATCTTACTGCCATTCAAAAAGATAAAATTCGTTCTATTACAGAATCTTATCTCTTAACGAAAGAAGAGATTACGCAGGATATACATTCTCAAATTCCTGAATTGTTGCAGAGTTGCTCTGACCTCGTTCAAGAAGATAGTGATTTCAAACTGGTCCATGAAGAACTAAATGTAGCAATGAATGAAAGAATTCAAAAACATGTACAGCAAGTGCTCCTTCCTAAGTTTACTGGGTCTATTCAAGAATGGATTGAAACTGCTCATAATGAATTCATTCAAGCTCAGGCTTATTTAGATGAAATGAGCGATACCTTTAATAAGCTCTATGAGGAAGAGCGTATTAAACTTCCTTGTGATTTCAAATTACTAGATGACTGGGATAGAGATGTTGCAAGAATGACGAATAGAATTACAGTAGCTAACATCAATATTTTATTACGCTTTACACCGACACAATTTTTCTTAAAAAGTGCAGGAAAGTTATTCGGTAATATGCAAAAAAATCAATCTATGCTATCAAATAAATATAAACAATATATTGAAACAGAAGATTATACAGAAGTTGCTCAGATGATTTCAAAACAATTCTTCCTACAATTTGAAGTGTTTGAAGGTGCGCTAGAACGGGATATCATGATGTTCTTTAAAGACCCTCTTAGCATATTGAAACAAACCGTAGAAGCGGCCCAACTTGAAATACAAGAAGATGAGCAAACATTAACAAAGCTAAGAACGAACCCAGAAACTTATCATGATCCTTTAACACTCTTTAAATTGCAATTGTTACAACGAAAATTCATGTTAAATATCGACCAAAATAATGAACATATTGCTTCACAAGAAACAATAAATAAAACACCAACTGTTTAAATAAAAAAAACCAAGCAACTAACTCGCTTGGTTTTTCTTATTTTTAATCTACAATTTTCACATGTTCAAATGGATAATATATCGCCATGAACTTTCCTAATACTTCTGTTCTATCAATGAGCCCTAAGCCGTTCCTACTATCCCTACTAACTAAACGATTATCTCCCATCACAAAAATTTTATTTTTAGGAATTGTAATCGGTCCAAAATCTTCAGTTAAATTGATAAGTAATTTTTCTGCCTGTTTTTTATTATTCTTTAAATACTCTTCATTTTTCACTTGATGATTAACATATAATTGATCATTCTTCATCTCAATTACATCTCCTGGCAATCCAATAACTCTCTTCACGTAGAAATTATCTGTCTTCACGACAATAATATCCTCTCTCTCATAACTTTCAAATCTCTTTGCAAGTTTATTAATAATTACTTTATCTCCATCTTGTAACGTCGGCCTCATCGATGCTCCTTTTACAGTCGTAGGGAAAAACAAAAAGATTTTTGCCAAAAACACTAATAAACATGCAATTGCAATTATTTCAAAGAATTCACGCAAACGTTTTTTCTTTTGCATCATTCCACCATCTCATCATCTTTTTATTTTTATTATAAGTACTCCGACTAGTTAATTTCCACAAAATTCTGAATTATAACATTAGAATATTACAAATATAAAAATAATATTCCCTATAAATTCACTATTTTTATATACTATGTTTTCCATCTATCAAACAGGACTTTTCCTATGAAATTTATGCTTAGAAAGTATAAATTACTGCACAAATTAAACAAACAAATATAATAGCATAGCAATAAAAAAGATACTCTCAAAATAGTCTATCAACTATTTTTGAGAGTATCTTTTTATAATCCTACATATACAATACACATCTGCGCTGCGACATATGTAAACCAAATCCAAAGCGGTTCATACTTCAGTTTGCGCCCTCCGATATCTGTCACGCCGATAATAAAATCAGAAATCACAAACAGTAAACCACCAAGTGCTGGTATCCACCATATTCCTATATTCTCGTAATATAAGGCGAATGCAAAACATGCCATTCCTCCAACCCACAAACCGTAAATTAGAGCGCCTATTGTAAAAAGTTTGTCTTGTTTTTCATTTCGAATAAAGAAAAACCACCCTAGAATTAGAAAGAGTCCGTATACGAGTAAACCGATCCAAAAACCATTCCATGAAATACCTGTTTGTAAAAATGCTTTCACATAGAAACAATGTGCAAGAGCGAAAGTAACCATTCCTCCAATTAATCGATGACCAATTGGAATTAATCCTGCCATAAATAAATCCCCTACAGTTGATAAAGTCATACCGAGTGCAACCCACGTACTGTACTCAGCCGATGGATCTTGTAACCATATCCAAATTGCACTTCCTGTTAAAGAAAAACTAAGAATAAGACGAACGGCTAAAGGTAACGGCATATTATTTCTCGTTCTCTTCGTCTGTCCTATTGCATAAATTGCTCCCATTAAAAAAAGAATAATTTGCCCGACTAACACAATGTAAAGTACATTCATAATATGTTCTCCTCAATAAATGCTTTATTCTATCTTTTTTTCGTTACATATATCACATTCTCCTTTTTCTATGTAAAAAAAGAAGAACAATACTGTTCTTCCATTTTAATCGTTTTTCTGTTCTCTATGCTACTTGTTTTTCTTGCTCAACTTTCTTTTTAACCGGGTTACGATTTACTACAATAATTCCCGCTGCGACACACGCTAAACCAAATAGTACAAAGGAATGGATTGCTTCCCCTAAAATTAGACTTGATAGTAGTACACCAAAAACTGGTATAAAGAACATATACATTGAGACTTTCCCTACTTTGTTATACTTCATAATTGTATTCCATATACAGAATCCGGCTGCTGATAAGAACGATAAATATATGAGCATAAGTATTGCATGTAGATTAAATATGAATGGCATCATTCCAACTTGAAATGCACCTATACATAGCAACCCCATTGATCCGAAAATCATCTGATATGCTGTCATATACCCAATATCTAATGTTTTACTACCTTCTTTCGCTAATATGTTTCCATACGAATACATCATGGCTGCCCCAAGAAGTAATAAGCTACCTATTCCAAAATGAAATGATAAACTTCCATCACTCGGTACATTCACTAAAATCACACCGCAAAAACCGATAGCTACTCCAATTACTTTTCGCCTATTTAGAGCATCATCTTTATATAAAAAGTGTGCGAGTAAAATTTGAAAGAATGATGATGTTCCTGAAATAATCGCTCCTTCAATTCCTGAGCTGTAACTCATTCCAATATAAAAACATATATATTGAAGAAAAGTTTGAAACAAGCCAATTTGAACTAACTGCTTTCCTGTTCCTTTTTTGAACTTCATATCTTTTCCTAACGCTTTAAAAAATAATAAGAGCATTACACCAGATAAGAAAAAGCGATAGCCAGCAAATAATATTTGTTCCCCGACTTCTTGTGGCTGAATTCCAAGTTCAGCATAGCTTAATTTAATAAAGGGAAATGCGCTTCCCCATAAAAATGTTGCTACTATTGCAGCAATAAACACGCCAATCGGATGGGTAAAAAATTTCTCTGTCTTCAACTTGATGTCTTCCTTTCCGACCTTTTTATGAACAATATTCATATATACCAAAGGAAATGCGAAAACACAAGTTTTCAGTTTATCCCGCTATTCGCCGGGCAGTAAAACTCCCACCTCCAAATT
Organism: Bacillus sp. RC242; assembly: GCF_044908245.1. Classification (NCBI taxonomy): domain Bacteria; kingdom Bacillati; phylum Bacillota; class Bacilli; order Caryophanales; family Bacillaceae; genus Bacillus; species Bacillus sp. RC242. Next base: position 146,801 of record NZ_JBIYCZ010000011.1, on the reverse strand, counting down.
CGGCTGGGGCAAAGAAGTTAAGTGGGAGCCCTGCTGCCCGTAAAAGCCCGATTGACGAGGGCTAATAATCAGCGTGGGATGAACAAAACCCCCACTAATTAAAGTTTCACTTTATACTAAAACAAAAACATATCATCTAAGAAAAACATATGCTATACTATAGAATAATTACAATATAATAACTATTAAAACCAGATTCAACAGAAATGCTGCTATCCATTATGGATGGCAGCTTTCGTCGTTTTATAGGGGTTTCGATTTTGATTCTTTTTCTCAATAAGAATTCGGAAGGAGCGAGTATTAATGAACGTAGAAGTAAAAACATTACAAGCACAAAAAGATATTTCTCATCCCTCTTTATGGGATACATTAAAGAAACATTATGAACTTATATTTGCAATCGCATCTGGTATTTTTATTTTAGCTGGTTGGTTATTCACAAAAAATGATGCAATAAGTGCAGGTATTACTTTATATATCCTTGCTTATGTAGTTGGAGGATTTGCAAAAGCAAAAGAAGGTATTGAAGACACAATTGAAGAGAAAGAGCTAAATGTTGAAATGCTCATGATTTTTGCAGCTATCGGCGCCGCAGTTATCGGTTACTGGGCAGAAGGTGCTATTTTAATCTTCATCTTTGCATTAAGCGGAGCAATGGAATCTTATACATTAAGTAAAAGCCAAAAAGAAATTTCCGCGCTTCTTGATCTACAACCTGAAGAAGCATTACGTATTTCAAACGGAATTGAGGAACGTGTTCCAGTTGAACAATTACAAATTAACGATATTATTTTAATTAAGCCAGGTGAGCGTGTTCCTGCTGATGGCACAATTCATACTGGTGAAACAAATATTGATGAAGCTGCTATTACAGGAGAACCCATTCCGAATGAGAAAAAATTCGGCGATGAAGTATTTGCCGGCACTGTAAATTTACGTGGTGCTATTGAAGTTAAAATTACGAAGCCGAGCGATCAAACATTATTCCAAAAGATTATTCGTCTCGTTCAAAGTGCACAAAGCGAAAAATCCCCATCACAACTATTCATCGAAAAATTTGAAGGAACATACGTAAAAGGTGTACTACTTGTTGTTGCGCTTATGATGTTTGTTCCTCATTTCTTACTTGATTGGAGTTGGAATGAAACGTTTTATCGCGCGATGATCTTACTTGTAGTCGCTTCTCCTTGTGCGCTAGTTGCAGCCATTACACCGGCAACTTTATCAGCAATTTCAAACGGAGCGAGAAACGGTATTCTCTTTAAAGGTGGTATTCATTTAGAACGTCTAGCTTCAGTAAAGGCGATTGCCTTTGATAAAACAGGAACATTAACACAAGGAAAACCTACTGTAACAGATGTATATGTTCGAGAAGGCATAGCAGAAAGTGAAGTACTTTCTATTACAGCAGCGATTGAAAGTCACTCTACACATCCTTTAGCAGAAGCGATTGTTAAATATGCAAAACATGCTTACGACATTACGATAAAAAAACCAGAAAACGTTGAAGATGTAACTGGTTTTGGATTAAAAGGAATATTAGAAAACAAATCTTATAAAATTGGTAAAGCTGATTTTATTGGAGAAGAAACAAAGACATTTCATAATGGCATTTCTGCTTCACTTGAAAAAGAGGGGAAAACTGTCGTTTATATTAGTGATGAGGATGGTATTCTTGGACTGATCGCTTTAAAAGATACCCTTCGCCAAGAAACGATAGCGGCTATTCGTGATTTGCAAAGCATTGGTGTCGAAGCAATCATGATTACTGGTGATAATGAAGAAACAGCAAAAGCAATTGCCAATGAAAGTAATATAAAAGAATATTACGCATCATGTTTACCGGAAACAAAAGTTGAAACGATAAAGCAGTTAAAAGAAAAGTACGGCATAGTCGCCATGGTTGGAGATGGTATAAACGATGCACCTGCACTCGCTACTTCTAGTATTGGTGTTGCAATGGGTGAAGGAACAGACGTAGCATTAGAGACTGCAGACGTTGTTCTTATGAAAAACGAATTATCTCGTCTCTCTCAAGCAATCCGTTTATCAAAACGAATGAACCGTATTGTGAGGCAAAACGTTATCTTCTCTTTAGCTGTCATTGCAATGCTGATTTGTTCTAATTTCTTGCAGTTTTTAGCTCTTCCATTCGGTGTTATTGGACATGAAGGAAGTACCATTCTTGTAATCTTGAATGGCTTACGATTATTAAAAGGAAATAAGTAACGGGTCCCTGATAAAGGACCCGTTTTTTTTTAATGGTAGCTATTGTGACCGTTCGCACTACTGCTCGTTTTATGCTTTGGATGCGAACTGCTCTTTTGTTTATTATTACTTTTATTATTGTGGTTCTTTTTATTATTACTCATGAAATATCCCCCCTGTTCCCTTTTATTATGGAACAAGAGCTCATTTTTCATTACGGGAATTATTGTCACCCGTTCTATAATGATGGAGTAAACCATTAATTTCACCGCCAAGTAAAATTACCCACGCAGTTAAGTAAAACCATAACATTAAAATAATGATACCACCGAGACCACCATATGTATTAGCGTAATTTGCAAATTTATCTACATAATAGGCAAATGAGTACGATACCACAATCCATCCTACAGTAGCAAATATTGCTCCCGATATGACTTCTCTTCGCTTTAATTTCCGATCAGGCGCAAATGTATATAAAAAGCTAAACAAAGCGATTAAGACAAAGAAACTTGCTACTAAACGCGTAATACTCCAAACATAAGAAAAACTATCCGATAAACCAATTGCTTTAAACACGGCTGCCCCAATCACTTGTCCAAATACTGGGACGATTAGTGCAAACACAATCATAAAAATTATCGCTAACGTGAACACGATAGATAAAGCTCTTGTTTTAATAAAAGAACGGGTTTCTGTTACATCATAAGCACGGTTAAAAGCGTTCATAACCGCATTCACCCCGTTTGAAGCAAACCATAACATCGATAGTAAACCGAATGATAATAAACCACCATTTTGTTCGTTTACAACTTTATCTACGTTTACTTCAATTAAATTCATCGCATCTTCTGGTACGTACGGTTCTAATAAATTGAGCACACTTTCTGTTTGAAGGTCAATAAAGCCAAGAAGCGTAATTAAGAAAACAAGCCCAGGGAAAATCGCAAGCAAGAAGAAATAAGCGAGCTGTGCTGCTAAGCCCGCTACATCATCGCGCATCGTCCGGTCATATAAATCTTTCCCAAACGAAAAAGTGCGATTTCTTTTTGCTTTTTCTAGAAATTTCCTCATATTTTTTAGACGCTTTTCTTCTCTTCTTTATTTTGCTTTAGCTCAATGTATGCTTCAGTTTTTTTTTCCTCTGCATTTGAGTCTTTCATAAATAATTCACGCGCTTCTTTCATACCACCATCTTCAGCTACCACTGGCTCTTCTTCTGCTTTAAGCTCATCTACCTTTGGAGATACAGCTTGAATTTCAATCGTTTCCGGCTTTTCTACTGGCACGATTTTTTTCTTACTAAAAATTTCTTTCGTTTCTTTTAACGTTTCTACAACAGACGGCGTCAATTTTTTGATTTCTGCTACTTTCGCTTTCACTACATTAAAATCAGCAAGTTCGCGTCCTTTATCTGTAACAGTTTGCACTTTTTCTTTTATCTTCGAATTTTCACCAATTTCAATCATCTTTGTTTTTGCTTTTTCTGCCGTGTTTTTTACTTTTTCACGGTTTTCTTTCTTTAACATAGATACAGCTACACCTGCAGCTACACCAATCGCAATGTTTCGAGCAATATTATTTTTCTTTGCCATATTCCTTCACCCTTTCATTTCTTATATTAGAAAGTATTACTTTCTAAGCTTCCTCATATTCCTTGTTCATTTCGAATGAAAGCTACTAGCTTTGCACACCCTTCTGTTACAAGGTCATACACTTCTTGGAAGTTCCCTGTAAAGTAAGGGTCAGGAACGTCTGTCCAGCCACCGTCTGGAACAAAATCGGACAGTCTACCAATATAGCCTCCAGTTTTACCAAAACTTTTTAAATCCGCTATATTCTTGTTGTCCATGGCAATAATATAATCAAACTTTGTTAAGTCTTCTTTTTCTACTTGCCGTGCTTTAATTCCTTCAAAAGAGACTTCATTTTCTTTTAAAATTTTTTTTGTTCCTTTATGTGGTGGATGACCAATATGCCAATCTCCAGTTCCTGCAGAATCAATGACAATTTTCTCTTCGAGTCCCTCTTTTACGACAAAATCTCGAAAAATTGCTTCTGCCATTGGAGAACGACAAATATTCCCAAGACAAACAAACAATACTCGGACCATATTTTTGTCTCTTCCCTTCTTGGTGCATTTCTTAATATATATCTATAGTATAAACAACCAATTATTAATTATAAAGGAAATCCCTACTAATTTAATAGGATTGAAAAGTTTCATTAACGAAAATGATAAAAAAATGTTAAGATAGCCTTATGTTATTTTAAAGGGGGACACTTCGGTGGATTTATCCGTAAAATCAGAAGTAAACGTTGAATATATGGTAGAAGCTATTAAAGAAAAATTACGCATGGTTAATGCTGGAGCAATGAGAGCTGCTAGTTTTAACGAAGAAATGTACGAGGACTTACGTGACATTTATGAGCACGTTATGAAACGTGAAACATTCAGTATTAGTGAAATGCAAGCTATTACTGAGGAATTAGGTACATTAATTAAAAAATGACAAAGAGCCTCACGTATTCGAGGCTCTTTTAATTTCAACAAATTCATGACAACTCTTCTCTTTTCCTCCTCACATTCTAAATTACTGTACAATGAAAGTAGAACCTCACCTTAGATTTTTTCTCCATACATACTACTCTAAAAAAATTGCCACACTACCATTGCTAACTGTTTTTACTGGAGGTGCTTACTTATGAGCAATTGGTACAGTAAGACGAAAAATCAAACATTAATCGACCTAGAAACAAATGAACAACACGGTTTAACAGATAAAATCGTAAATGAACGTTTAAAGCAATATGGTTCTAATGAATTAGCTACCAAGCAAAAACGTACTTTATGGCAGCGCGTTTTCGCCCAAATTAATGACGTCCTCGTATATGTCCTTATTATCGCTTCCCTTATTTCCGCCTTTGTAGGTGAATGGGCCGATGCAAGTATTATCGCGCTCGTTGTAGTTTTAAATGCTGTTATTGGTGTAATCCAAGAATCGAAAGCGGAACAGGCTTTAGAAGCATTGAAAAAGATGGCAACACCTAAAGCTATCCTAAAGCGAGATGGTGAACTAAAAGAGATTCCATCTGAGCACGTCGTTCCAGGTGATATCGTTATGCTTGATGCCGGACGATATATACCATGTGATTTACGGCTTATCGAAACTGCTAATTTAAAGGTTGAAGAATCTGCTCTAACTGGTGAATCTGTCCCCGTTGATAAAGATGCAGTCTACCATCCTTCCATGCAAAGTGATGAACAAATACCGTTAGGCGATCAAAAAAACATGGCTTTTATGTCGACGCTAGTAACATACGGACGTGGCGTCGGCGTTGCTGTTGAAACTGGGATGAACTCACAAATTGGCAAGATCGCTACCCTTTTACATGAAGCAGACGATGATATGACACCACTTCAAAAAAGCTTAGCACAAGTAGGAAAATATTTAGGATTTGTCGCTGTAGCTATTTGCACTACTATGTTTCTCATCGGTTTTTTACAGGGCCGGGATACGTTAGAAATGTTTATGACCGCAATTAGTTTAGCTGTTGCAGCCATTCCAGAAGGCTTACCAGCTATCGTTTCCATCGTTCTTGCAATTGGTGTTCAGCGTATGATTAAACAAAACGTTATCATTCGTAAACTACCAGCTGTTGAAGCTCTCGGTTCTGTCACAATTATTTGTTCAGATAAAACAGGTACATTAACTCAAAATAAAATGACCGTTACTCACTTTTATAGTGATCGCACATACGACCAGCTAGAAAATTTGAATGTAAATAATGATGCACACCGTCTATTATTAGAAAATATGGTTTTATGCAACGATGCCTCTTACGGTGCCGACTCACAAACAGGGGATCCTACAGAAATTGCCCTTCTTGTTGCCGGAAGCTCTTTTAACATTCAAAAAGATCATTTAGAAAATAAACATGAACGTGTTAACGAATTGCCTTTCGATTCTGATCGTAAAATGATGTCAACTGTACATACATACGATGAAGGCTACTATAGCATGACGAAGGGTGCTATTGATAAACTTTTATCTCACTGTACCCATATCTTTATAAATAATAAACTTGAGGTCCTAAAAGATTCTGATAAAAATCAAATATTAGAAGCTGCCGGGTCAATGTCGCAAGAAGCCTTAAGAGTACTTTCATTCGCATATAAACGATACGATTTAAACGATATGGATATAAATCATCTCGAAGAAAATCTCATCTTTATCGGTCTTGTCGGTATGATTGATCCACCACGTACAGAAGTAAAAGATTCAATTACAGAATGTAAAAAGGCTGGTATTCGCACAGTTATGATTACGGGTGATCATAAGGATACCGCCTTTGCAATTGCCAAAGAACTTGGCATTGCTGAAGAAATATCTGAAATCATGATTGGAACTGAATTAGATACCATTCCAGATACAGAACTAGCAAGTAAAATTAATCACTTAAATGTATTCGCTAGGGTCTCTCCAGAACATAAAGTGAAGATTATAAAAGCATTACGTGCTAAAGGAAATATCGTTTCCATGACTGGTGACGGTGTAAATGATGCTCCATCTTTAAAACAAGCAGACGTTGGAGTAGCAATGGGAATTACAGGAACAGATGTCGCAAAAGGCGCAGCAGATGTAGTTTTAACAGACGATAACTTCTCATCTATTGTGAAAGCTGTTGAAGAAGGAAGAAATATTTATCGTAATATTAAAAAGTCTATTCTCTTCCTACTCTCTTGTAACTTCGGCGAAATTATAGCTCTCTTTTTAGCTATTTTACTCGGCTGGGCAACACCACTACGCCCTATTCACATTTTGTGGGTAAATTTAATTACAGATACACTGCCTGCATTATCACTCGGTGTTGATCCTGAAGATCCAGATGTGATGAAGGAAAAACCACGACATGCGAAAGAAAGCTTATTTAGCGGCAGCGTTCCTTTTCTTATTTTCAATGGGGTTGTAATTGGACTTCTTACTTTAACAGCCTTTATCGTTGGGGCAAAGCTCTATACAGGAGATACAAATTTATTTCCTCTCTTCCCAGATCAAATTGATGAAGACGCTCTATTACACGCCCAAACGATGGCATTTGTCGTTCTTAGTTTTTCTCAACTCGTTCATTCATTTAACTTACGTTCAAGAACGAAATCAATTTTTTCAATTGGGATATTTACAAATAAATATTTAGTCTTCTCACTTCTAATCGGTGTTCTTATGCAAGTGTGTATCATCTCCATCCCACCTCTTGCCAATATATTTGGTGTGCATGCATTAACAATGCGAGATTGGGGATTTGTTCTCTTGTTAAGTATCATTCCGCTTGTTGTGAATGAAATCATTAAATTAGTTAAGAGAAACTAAAAGGCAATGAGGACTGTTCCTCATTGCCTTTTCTTTATCCTTGTAATTCTTTTTTGATGTTCTCTGTTAATGTAGCCATGCGCTTGCGGCTTTCTTCACGCTCACGTTTATTTTGCTCTTCAATTTGTTGTGTTTCTTGCATACCTCTTGAAATAATGTTCCAAGTTTCCTCAAGTGTTTCCATCTTAATACTAGAAGAACCTGATAATCTCGCTACTTCCACACTTTGAGTTGCGATATTTTGTGCATTTTTCTTAAGTAATTCATTTGTACGGCGATCAAGTTCAGCCATAGAGTCCGCAACAAGCTTTTGACGTTTCGCATTTACCGCTTGAATGATACCATTTTTAAAGATAGGAATCGTTGTAATAAATGCCGTATTGATTTTACCGATTAATTTATTGTTACCGCGTTGAATCATACGAATTTGTGGTGCTGTTAATAGAGCAACCATACGAGCTTTTTCTAAATCATCAATACGTTGTTCTAAAATTTCAACAGAGTTTTTAAGCGATTCTAATTCAATACCCGCCAACTGATCATTATTACGTATGCGCTCTTCGTACATCGGAACTAACTCTGTATTTAAACGCTCTAATAACATTTCCCCAGCTACTACGTATTTTTCTAAGTCTAAATAATACTTTAAGTTTTGCTCATATAAACCATCTAACGTACCAATTGATTTTTTCATTTCATCTTGATACTTCGTAATTTCTACGTATACTTTATCCATCTCGCGACCCATCGTCTGATACTTACTAAAGATTTGTTCAATCATTTTATCTGCTTTTTTGAACATACGTGAGAAGAAACCACTTTTCTCTTCCGCAAAGTCTTTACTATCAAATCTGTCCATAATTTTACCGAGCTGCTTTAATAATTCACCTGAGTCTTCTACTTTCGATAAAGACATTGTATGTAAAATTTGATCAGCGAAACGTGAAATTTCCATAGAAGGTTCTTTTCCGAGTTCAATTAATTCTAATTGATCTTTAATATCTACTGCGTTATAAATACGTTGCACTTCTGCATCTTGTCTAAGTTGCAAGCGAACATCTTGTGCGGTTTGCTCATTCAATTCTGTTTTCGAATCTAGTACGACTGGGTTATTCATATGGTATTCTCCCTTTCCTTATAAAAATGGACGAAATAGTCCTTTTATTGTTTGTGATAAATTTTTATAGGCTGATGAACCATGAAATTCAAGATCGAAATTAACTTCTTCAAGCCAATGTGAATCAAATGCTCCTGATTGAATATACGGTTCAATATCGTTTCTCCCCGTTGGATTAAAGTGGAATACATCTACTCCAATTTGATTTAAAAATAGTAATAACACAGCATCAGAACGACTTAATTCTCCGCTCTTCTCATTATTAAATATAACAATTTTCGGTACTTCTTGCGAATAATCAAATTTCTCAAGCTGCTCTAAAATGTTCGGTGGTATTTGAGAGAGTTGTGCGAAAACATACAGTGCTACATCTTGTTTCGTCTCTTTCGCAATTGGTTTACACATTTCACTTTCGCACGTATGGATCATTGCTTCTGCAATACCATGTTGTAATCCTTCTGGTAAACGCTTATGTGGCCACCAATGGCTGTTCATAATTAAATCCGGATGTAACTTCCCTGCGCGGTCCAATGCATCTCGATAATGATATTGGAAATTCGCTTTTTGTTCTTTCGTAAACGGGAATGTATTAATCAAGAAACTGTTATCAAATGATGTAACAGCCTTTAATCGCTGAAAATATTCTTTATCATTCTTTGAAACACCTGATATTTTTGCAAATAAAGAAGGAATATAAATATGCTTATTTTCAACAAAGAATGTTGGACGTACAAATGCCTTTTCTTTCGTAATTAAAAAGAGTTCATCGTACGTCGTTTTGAGCGTACGGGCTACAGGTGTATACGAACGGAATTGCCATGGTTTATATAATAATGAATTATCGTGGTGAAGTACTTGCTCGATTTCTTTTGAAGCTTGATAAGCTACCGTTGCGACGCGTTCACGACGCCGATCAGGAAATGGTTCCAATGAAATACGGCCTGAATGAGATACGACAAAGGTCTTTCCTTCCTCATCTACACTCTCAAATCCATCTTTTCCTTCTGGGTGATAATAAAGCACATCGCAACCGAGCATAATAAGAAAGTATAAGAAATATATACGGCTCTCCGTCGCATCACCGTACCAAACGACACGCGGCATTTGTTTCTTATAATTAATCGTAGAGAACCACTTCGCTACGTAATTTTCACTTAATTTAATCATATCGATTAAGAAACGCCGGAATCCTTCTGTTTTTAAAGATTGATTATGTTGTTTCTCATACAATTTCAATACAGAAATAAACGTCGTATGTATATAATGCTGTAAATCAGGATTGTCTACTTGCGGTAATAGTTGTTTTCCAGACAAATGTGCTACAAGCCTATTTACTGTAAGTCCATTCGGCGCTTCTTGATGTAATGCAAAAACTTCTTGAATATGGCGCAGTTTTTCGGGATCAATCACCTTATTTAAATTTTGTTCATGCAAAACCTCGATCCCTTTTGCTTCATTATAATCAAATAGTTCATTGAAATATTCATCTACATCATTCGGAACACCAAGAATGCGACTTGCTATGTAACTAAATTTCATCTCATTCTCTGTCAGTTCATATTGTGGGCGTTTTTCTAAAAGCGCTTCAAATTGCTTTAAATCTGATTCATCTTTTAATGCACATGGTTGAAGTGTAAAACGTGAAAACACAACAGTTCACCTCCAAAAACATTTACGTTTTTTATAAAGTCTCTCTTCTATTATAAACTATTTTTAGTTATAAAAAATGGGCGCTCGCATAACGAGCAAACCCATTTCAATTATTTATGTTCATTTTTAGTAGCTGCAACTTCTTCTTTAGCTTGTCCAGAATTCTTCATGTAGTGAAGTATAAATGTTGCTCCAAACGCTATAACTAAAATAATAAAGAACAGCATATGACTTACTTCAATATGAACGACAGACAGTAGCATTTTTGCTGCAATAATTAAGATTAAAATATATGCTGTCGTTTCAAGTTCTGGAATACGCTCTAACAATTTTAAGAATACGCCAGCGATACCGCGCATCATTAAAATACCGAGCATTCCACCTAATAGTAAAATCCAAACTTCATTCGATACACCAAATGCAGCAAGTACACTATCTACAGAGAACGCAATATCCATTAACTCAACCATCGCAACCGTTCCCCAGAAGACACCAAACATTCTGAAGAGAATACTATTTTGGTTCATACCATGAGCTTCCTCTTCTTCTGCATTACCTTTTCGTTTATCAATGAAGTATTTAATTGATAGCCAAGCTAAGTAAAGTGCACCTAACACTTTTACCCATGCCAATTTAATTAAGAACATTCCGATTCCAATTGCAATAAAACGAAATACATAAGCTCCAATAAGTCCATAGAATAATGCTTTTTTTCGTTTTTCTTCTGGAAGATGTTTTACCATTACCGCTAACACAAGTGCATTGTCAGCAGATAATAACCCTTCAAGTACAACAAGTGTACCTATTAACCCCCAAGATACTGGATCTTGTAACACTTTAATCCACATGTCCAAGTCGAAAAACTGAGCATACGTATCAAGGATTCCTTGCAAAATACTCATCTTACCTTTATCCCCTATTCTTTGCTAGATTTATAGAAAGGTCAAAAAAAGGAAACGAATGCCGTTTCCCTTCTTACGCATCCAAGCCATACGCTCTTACAAGTGCACCTAATCCACCTTGGAATCCACTTCCTACTGCACTAAACTTCCACTGTCCATTATGACGATATAATTCACAAAAGACAACTGCTGTTTCAATGGAGAAATCTTCCCCTAAATCAAAACGAAGAACTTCTTCGTTTGTTTCTTCATTTGCTAAACGAACGAATGCATTTGCAACCTGTCCAAAGTTTTGATTACGGCCTTCACCATCATAAATTGTAACTGTAATAGCAATTTTATGAACATCTGCTGGAACCTTTTTCAAATCGACAACAAGTTGCTCATCATCACCGTCACCTGCACCTGTACGGTTATCTCCTGTATGTAAAACTGATTCACAAGGAGACTGTAAATTATTATAGAAAATAAAATCAGTTTCCTTCGTACATTTCCCGTTCGCATCTAATAAAAAGGCAGATGCATCTAAATCAAAATCAGATCCACCATCATAAGATTTAATATCCCATCCAAGACCAATTACTGCTCTTGATAAACCTGGGCTTGTTTTAGCTAAATCTATTTTCTGTCCTTTTTGCAATTGAATAACCATATATATTCACCTCTATATTTTAATTTTTAAAAATATATCCATCAGTAAATACGCGTTTCACTGATGGATATATAAATCTATTACTCTACATCTAAACCAAAGTTATTACATAGAGAACCTAATCCACCTTGGAATCCACTTCCGATTGCATTGAATTTCCATTCACCTGCGTGACGGTATAATTCGCTTACTACTACAGCTGTTTCAATAGAGAAATCTTCTCCTAAATCGTAACGAATTAATTCTGCATTCTTTTCTTCATCCATAATACGTACGAAAGAATTAGAAACTTGTCCGAAGTTTTGACTGCGGCCTTCTCCATCATAAATTGTAATTGTGAAACAAATACGCTCAATGTTAGCAGGAACATTTTTTAAGTCTATTTTAATTGTTTCATCGTCGCCTTCACCTTCGCCTGTACGGTTATCTCCTAAATGCTCTACAGCACCATTCGCACCTTTTGGATTATTATAGAAGACGAAATCCTCTGCTCCTGAAACTTTACCGTTAGCACCTACTAAGAAGATACTAACATCTAAATCGAAATCGTTTTGTCCATCATAACGATTCGTATCCCAACCAAGTCCTACAAGAACTTTCGAAAGACCTGGATTTGTTTTTGTTAAGTCTACCTTTTGTCCTTTTTTCAATGAAATAGATGCCATATTATACTATTCCTCCTTGGTTTATTTTATTGGTAACGTGATACAATCTCACTTAAGTTTTTATCTTGTGTTCCTTCTCCCACTGCTGAAAACTTCCATTCGTTTCCATGTCGGTACATTTCACCTGCAATTAAAGTCATTTTGCCAGCATAATTATCTGACAAGTTATAACGCGCTAATTCTTCACCTGTTTGTGGGTTTTGAATACGAATATATGCATTGCGAATCATCCCAAAATCTTGACGACGATTTACACAGTCATAAATATTTACAACGAATACTAGACGATTAATACGGCTCGGAACTTTATGTAATTCTACGAAAATTGTTTCGTCGTCACCAGCGCCTTCACCTGTTAAATTATCTCCTGAATGAATGATACTACCACAAGTAGAAAGTTTGTTGCCGAAGTAAACTAAATCATTTTTGTTTAAAAAACGATCCCCTTCTAACATAACAACTGATGCATCACAATCTACATTTGGTTTACTTCCAAATAATGAAGACAGAAATCCACCTGATTGCCCAATTGGATCCCAGCCTAAGCCAACCTGCATTTTCGCTACTCTAGGTTGTCCTTTCGTTAAATCAATCTTTTGTCCTTTTTCTAAAATAATAGGCATGAAGTTTCTTCCTTTCTACAAAGCATTTTCCAACTCGGAAAACATTGTATTCTTCTCTTATATTGTAGCATTATTTATCTAATGAGAAAAAGGATAAATTCTCAATTATATGAAAACAGATACTATATTTATTTATACTGATGTAATAAGTGGTAAATAGAGCCAATCATTCCTGCACAATTACCGCTTTGCGCAAGTTTAATCTCACAATTACTATAAATCTCTTGATTTAAGTATGTTCCTATCTCTTCCTTCACTTCATTTAAGAAATCATCGCCTCTTTCAGTAATTCCCCCACCAATAATAATCATTTTCGGATTAAAAATATAAGCAAGATTGCTAATACCAATCGCCAAATGTTTAAAGAAAATCTTCACGGCTTGAGTAACACCGCTATCACCCTTATCATATAATTCGAAAATTGTTTTACCATCCCACTCCTTTTTACCTTTATATCTTCGTACAAGACGAATTAATCCCGAAATTGAGGCAACCTCCTCAAAAGTTTTCCCTTCTATTAACATGTTCCCCCATTCCCCAGCGCCAAACGAATGTCCACGGTATAACTCTCCATTTATAACAATTGCTCCACCAATGCCCGTTCCAAGCGTAAGCATAATAAAATCGCTTTCTCCCCTCCCTGTACCTTTCCATTTCTCTCCTAAGGCTGCACAATTAACATCATTTTCAATAGATACAGGAACTTTTAATACTTCTTGTAATCTCTCAACAATAGAAATATTAGCATAACGTGGAATATGATCCACACCTCCCGTTATAACTCCTTTATTAATATCAACAATTCCCGCTGTACTAATACCAATTCCGGAAATAGTATATTCAGTCATTAACTTTTTTGATAAATATATAAGCTTTTGAACAATTTGTTCCCCGCCCAAGTGAATTTCTGTCGGGACCTTTTTATGTATTAGTACTACACCTATTTCTGAAACAATTCCATATTTAATTTGCGTACCACCAATATCAAATGCAATATATTCTTTCATCCGTTGCCACTTCCTCTACTGTTATGAGTGTAAATTCTCCATCACTCTACTGTCTGCAAGGAATTTACATTAACTCTTTTCTCCCTTTAGAAATACACCACCTTCTTCTATATATAGTTTTTTTTGCATAAAACTCTTTTTCCTATGAAATATTACAAAGGGGTGTATTTTAGATGGAACAATAATTTTTTCTTCAGGAGGAAAACAATGACAAAAATATTCATTTTAGCATCAACACTTTCTTTATCCTTTTTTAGTGGCTTAAATATTGGTAATGCTGCAACTGAAAACTTCAATCCAATAACAAACGCTATTGTACAACATAACGATAATTTAGCAGAAGGTAATTCAAAAGATAATAATAAACCTCCAGGAAACAATGGCTCTCAGGACGATAGTGGTTCTGGTGGCAACGGTTCTGACGGCAGTGGCTCTGGTGGCAGTGGTTCTGGTGACAATGGTTCTGGTGACAATGGTTCTGGTGACAATGGCTCTGGTGGCAATGGCTCTGGTGGCAATGGCTCTGGTGGCAATGGCTCCGGTGGCAACGGTTCTGGTGGCAGTGGTTCTGGCGGCAGTGGTTCTGACGGCAATGGCTCTGGTGGCAGTGGTTCTGGCGGCAGTGGTTCTGGCGATAATGGCTCCGGTGGCAACGGTTCTGGCGGCAACGGTTCTGGTGGTAGTGGTTCTGGCGGCAGTGGTTCTGACGGCAATGGCTCTGGTGGCAGTGGTTCTGGCGGTAACGGCTCTGGCGGTAACGGCTCTGGTGGCAACGGCTCTGGCGGTAGTGGTTCTGGCGGTAATGGCTCTGGTGACAGTGGTTCTGGCGGCAGTGGTTCTGGTGGCAATGGTTCTGGTGACAGTGGTTCTGGCGGCAGTGGTTCTGGTGGCAATGGTTCTGGTGGCAACGGTTCTGGTGGCAATGGTTCTGGTGGCAATGGTTCTGGTGGCAATGGTTCTGGTGGCAACGGCTCTGGTGGCAACGGCTCTGGTGGCAACGGTTCTGGTGGCAATGGTTCTGGTGGCAATGGTTCTGGTGGCAATGGTTCTGGTGGCAATGGTTCTGGTGGCAACGGCTCTGGTGGCAACGGCTCTGGTGGCAATGGTTCTGGTAGCAGTGGCTCTCAGGGAGGTAACCGCGTTAAAGGCGACAGCAGTTCTCAAGGTGGTAATGGCTCTCAGGGCGGCAACCGTGTTAAAGGCGATAGCGGCTCTCAAAGCGGTAACGCAAAAGATAATGCAACAAAACAAGGCAATAAGTTGCCTAATACTGCAACACATTATCCTGCATCTATTTTAATGGGACTTTCAACATTCCTAATTGGTGTGTTACTATTTATTCGTCGTAAAAACGCAAAATAAAAAAAATCATCCTTCCATCTAAAAATACATGAAACAGATTATAAAGTGAAACTTTAATCAGTGGGGATTTTGTTCATCCCCCACTGATTATTAGCCTTCACCAATCGGGCTTTTACGGGCAGCAGGGCTCCCACCTAACTTCTTTGCTCCAGCCGAATTTTGAAGTGGGAGTTTTACTACCTGGAAAATAACGGGATAAAACTAAAAAGGACTTTGATTGCATTTTATTATGCAATCAAAGTCCTTTTTGTCATCTAGTAGCAAGAGTATTAATACGCTTTTCCCCAATACACCATCTGCTTCGCTTTGTTACTACAGCAAATACATTCGTCAGCTAAACTTTCTTGTTCGAACGGAATACAACGTGAAGATACTCCAATTTCTTCTTTTAGTTTTTCTTCACAAGCTAGTTCTCCGCACCACATCGCTTTAATAAACCCTTGTTTTTCATCAACTATTTTTTTGATCTCTCCGAAATTCGTCACACTATAAGTACTCTCATCTCTAAATACTTTTGCTTTACTAAATAAAGAATGATGAATCTCCTCAAGTAATGATGGGATGCGCTCTTCTAATTGATCCATTGCTATAAACTCTTTTTCTTTCGTATCTCGCCTTACAAGTACAACTTGATTCTTTTCAATATCCTTTGGACCAACTTCTAATCTAATTGGAACACCCTTCATTTCATACTCATTAAATTTCCAGCCAGGTGTTTTATTGCTAGCATCTATTTTTACACGTGCAACCTTCTGAATACGTCCTTGCAACTCTGTTGCTTTGTCTAACACACCTTCTTTGTGCTGAGCAATAGGAACGATAACAACTTGTACTGGAGCGACTTTCGGTGGCATTACAAGTCCGTTATTATCGCTATGAACCATAATAAGTCCACCTATCATTCTTGTTGATACACCCCAAGATGTTTGATGTACGTATTGCCATTTACCGTTACGATCTAAAAACTTAATATCAAATGCTTCAGAGAAATTCGTTCCAAAGTTATGAGATGTTCCTGTTTGAAGTGCTTTTCCATCATGCATTAAACTTTCAATCGTATAAGTTGCCTTCGCTCCTGCAAACTTTTCTTTTTCTGTTTTTTGCCCTTTAATAACCGGAATCGCTAAATACTCTTCACAAAAAGCAGCATATAGATTTAAAATATTTAATGTTTCAATTTGAGATTCTTCTGCCGTTTCATGAATCGTATGACCTTCTTGCCATAAAAATTCAGTTGTACGAAGGAATGGTCTCGTCGTCTTCTCCCAACGAACTACTGAACACCACTGGTTATATAACTTTGGTAAATCATTATATGATTGAACAATTTTTGAAAAATGCTCACAGAATAGAGTTTCAGATGTAGGGCGTATACAAAGTCTTTCCGCCAATTTCTCATCTCCGCCATGAGTAACCCACGCTACTTCAGGAGCAAATCCTTCAACATGATCTTTCTCTTTTTGTAATAAACTCTCTGGAATGAACATTGGCATGTACACATTTTCATGACCAGATTCTTTTAATTTTTCATCCATCACTTTCTGCATATTTTCCCATAATGCATAACCGTATGGACGTAAAATCATACAACCTTTCACACTTGAATAATCAACAAGCTCCGCTTTTTTTACAATATCGGTATACCACTGAGCAAAGTCTTCTTCCATTTTCGTAATGGCTTGTACTTGTTCTTTTACCATAGTTATTCTTCCTCCTTTAGAAAATAGAAAAAGCCCGCGTCCCCAAATAGGGACCGAGCTTTGTCGGCGTTACCACCCTGATTCATACACAAAAAAATTGAGTATGCTCTCTTTTTGATAACGGGAATTTCCCGCTGCATATGCAGAACTCAAAGGTAGGTTCCATATCGCCTCTTTAAGAATCTTCCAGCCAAAAGGATTCTCTCTCTGCAAAAAGGTAAGACATGTACTATTCCTTTTTCATCGTTATAACAAAATAAATTTGTTGAATATCATAATATAAATTTTATTTCAAAACAAGAGCCAATTTTCTTATTTTTATACATTTTTTTCAATTATCACTGTTTTATACGTAACTTTTCCGAACTATTTTTACAAGTTGATGAGCAACCATACCAATTAGTGTACCAATTAAAACGAAGAAACAAATAAATCCGTATCCCATTCCTTCCCAACCACCAATAGCGATCATTGTTACAGGAAAGAAAGCTAAACAAAGAAGTACTAAACTAAGTGCAAATATAATATCAAACTGTTTGTCTGGAAAACGTTTCTTTAGTAAATATGACATAAAAAATACAAGGAGAACGGTGACTCCACCAATGATGTAAAAGATACCAAATCCATCTAGCCAATCCATAGTATTCCCTCCTTCCATTCATTCCCTTATACTTATTATATGTTTAATTTTTCTGAAAATAAATAACAAAATTTTATTCAAAAATATATTTTTATTACCAGGTATTAATAGTAATATATAAAAATAGGTTTTATATAATCAGGAGGGAAACTTTATGGATAAAGCATTAACAAATCGCGTCATTATTTTATCTTTCGACTGCTTATCAGCTTTAGATTTTCCTATATTACAAAAACTACCTAATTTCCAAACTTTAATAAAAAGGGGCGCGATTGCGAAAAAAGTGGAGCCAATTTATCCTTCTGTAACATATCCAAGCCACTCAACAATCGTAACCGGTAATTATCCTAATAAGCATGGCGTTGTCAGCAATACATTACTTCAACCAGGACGTGATTCACCAGATTGGCATTGGTATCGAAAGTCCATTAAAGGAACAACTTTATATGATGAAGCACGCAAAGCAAATTTAACGACAGCAGCCCTTCTATGGCCTGTTACTGGAAGAGCAAATATCGATTACAATTTACCAGAAATTTTTCCAAATAGAGCGTGGCAAAATCAAATTTTAGTTTCATTATTTAGCGGTAGCCCGCTATATCAATTAGATTTAAATCGTCGTTTCGGCCATATACGAAATGGATTGTCACAGCCTGAGCTTGATGATTTCGTCCTTGCTTCTGCCGTACATACAATCCGGACGAAAAAGCCTAATGTTATGTTTGTACATTTTACTGATTTAGATACGCAAAGACATTACCATGGCTTCGAGTCCGAGGAAACAGTAGCTGCAATCCATAGACACGACGAACGCCTTGGAAAAATTATTCATGCATTAAAAGAAAGCGGGATATACGAAGAAAGTACAATTATTGCACTTGGCGATCATAGCGCTTTAAGTGAAAACAAAGCAATCCAATTAAATGTCCTATTCGGTCAAAAAGGACTTATATCCGTAAATAAAAGTGGAAAAATACACGATTGGAAAGCTTATTGCCAAAGCTGTGATGGATCTGCCTACGTACATGTAAAGGATAAAAATGATACTGAAACGATTAAAGAGATTCAACTTCTTCTTGAAGAGCTTCTTCAGGATAAACAAAATGGAATTGAATTTATTCTGCACGATGAAGATGCAAAAGAACGTGGTGCTGATGGTAATTGCTTATTTATGCTAGAAGCCATGGAAGGTTATTACTTCATTGAAAATTATACAGGTGATTTCATAAAAGAAATTACTAAAAAAGATGTTACTTCTAGTAAGAAATATACATTTGGAACACATGGATATTCCCCAACAAAACCTAACTATGAAACAATTTTTATGGCTGCTGGGAAAGGCATTCAAAGTGGCGTTACAATCCCGTATATGAGACTGATTGATGAAGGTCCCACTATTGCTAGGTTACTCGGTTTGCACTTAGGTGAAACAGACGGAGCAATTGTAGAGGATTTACTTCAATTGTAAAGAACTGTGTATATATGTAAAAGTTATGTAAAAATCATCACTGTTTCTCTTTTTACAATTTTTATTTTTGTACACTGTTAGTAGAACAAATTTAAGGGGGAACATTATATGGAAAAAATGTCCAGACAAGAAAAAAGCTGGATATTATATGATTGGGCGAACTCGGTATATTCGCTCGTCATTACAACTGCATTATTTCCAATTTACTTTAAAGCAGCTGCAAAAGAAGCTGGACTATCTGGTGCAACTTCAACAGCCTATTGGGGATATGCAAACTCGTTCGCTACACTTTTAATTTCTATACTCGCTCCTATTCTCGGCACGGTTGCTGATTATAAGGGATTTAAAAAACGATTTTTCACATTCTTCTTTGGACTCGGTATCGTATTTACAAGTATGCTAGCAGTTGTTCCAACATCTCAGTGGTACTTATTACTAGGATGCTATATGCTCGCATTAGTTGGCTTTGCTGGAGCAAATATTTTTTATGATGCATTTCTAGTAGATGTTACCTCTGGAGATAGAATGGACCGAATTTCTACGCGAGGTTTTGCATTAGGTTACATTGGGAGCACAATTCCTTTTATCGGTTGTATTGCTCTTATTATTCTTGCTCAAAAAGGAACTATCCCCTTATCAGTCGGAATTGCTAGTCAAATTTCCTTTGCAATAACAGCTCTTTGGTGGGGACTATTTACGATACCAATGCTAAAAAATGTAGAGCAAACACACTATATTGAACGTCATCCAAGACCAATTGCAATGAGCTTCAAGCGCCTTGCTAATACGTTTAAAAATATTAAAGAATATAAAACTGTATTTATGTTCCTAATAGCTTACTTTTTCTACATTGATGGGGTAGATACAATTATCACTATGTCTACTGCTTACGGAACAGATCTCGGTATTAGTGCAACCAATCTATTAATCATCTTATTTGTAACACAAATTGTCGCTTGTCCATTTGCTTTATTATATGGAAAACTATCGGAAACATTTACCGGTAAAAAAATGCTATATGTCGGCATTATCATTTATATCGTTATTTGCACATATGCTTATTTCTTAAAAACGACGTTTGATTTCTGGATTTTAGCAATGTTAGTTGCTACTTCTCAGGGCGGGATTCAAGCACTTAGCCGTTCTTATTTCGCAAAACTAGTACCGAAAGAATCTGCAAATGAATTCTTCGGATTTTATAATATCTTTGGTAAATTCGCGGCAATTATGGGTCCGGTATTAGTTGGTGTCACAACACAATTAACAGGAAAAACAAACGCTGGTGTCCTTAGTATTATTGTCTTATTTATTATCGGTGGATTCTTATTAACTAGAGTACCCGAAAATGATACGTCCGTTACACCACCTAATCCGAAAACTAAAACAATATAAGAGAAAGATCCCCTTCACACAAGAAGGGGATCTTTTTCTTATATTTTTAACGATAACGCCCCACAATTAAAAACTCTAAAGCTTGTACAAAAATAGTTTATCGACAGTTGTTCCTAATACTTCTGCTAACCGGAATGCTAGCGCTAAGCTTGGATCATATTTATTATTCTCAATTGCATTTATCGTCTGTCTTGATACGTTACACTTATCCGCTAATGCACCTTGTGAAATATTATTTGCAGTGCGCAATTCATAGATTTGATTTTTCACACCGTTTCTCCTAACCTGTAAAATCGTTTTTACATCATCAGTATATAGTTGGTACATTTCATTGTCAAAAGATTGCCATAGAAAAAGGGAACAAACATGCTCCCTCACGATACTTATTTCGAAATTAAAGAATTGGTTAACTCCTTTTGATTTGCGTCCTCTTCTTTATTTAAGAAAATGTATTTTCAAACCAAACTCGACTGAAATGTATCGTTCCAAATTTAAGCCCGAGTTTAACAAAAAATACACCTCCAGCAACTAATAAGATTAATGCTACTTTCCCTTTGTTTTTTACTTTCGGTTCACTTCCCCACATTACGTTTATAAAATTTAATCAAACGTTTGTTTAACTGTTTTTATGCATATGTAAGCCAACTAATTAAACGTTTGTTTAAAAAGAAATACGCCCCCTATAGGGCGTATTCTCATCAATCACCGCCGCCTCCACCACAGCTACCTCCACTATCTCCGCCAAAAGCCCCTCCGCAATCATGTGAATGCCCGCCATCATGTGAACTATTACTATCAGATCCAGCAAAGAAAAATGATGGTGAGGAGGTGTTAGACGTACTATGTGTATTACTCTTTTTAGTAAGGTTTACTCTTCGATTATTTGATTTAACTGATGCTGCAATCATCCAAATTAAAGCACAAAATAGTAATGCCGCTATAACAAACCCCATATAAAAACCTCCCTTATTTTTTTACCAACTGAAGTACTCTCTCAATATTTTCAAGCGAAATAAAGCGCGATTCACGAAGGATCTCTTTTCCATTATGAAATAATAAAATTGTCGGCCCTGTAAATACCGCATATCGCCCTGCAATCTCTTGCATGTCTTGAAGTAATATCTCTACTTTCTCTACGTAATCATAATTCTCTAATACATAATTTACTTTCCGTAACATAACATCACAAACACCACAATTTTCCGTTTTAATAAACAGAAGTACTAATTGTTGTTCTTCAATATATGTCGCTAATTCTTCTATCGTTTCAAATGTATTCATCTTATTCCCTCTTAGCGTAATTTACGAAATACTTTATCTTGATACATACGAAATACTGAACTATCTTTAATCTTTCTCTTTTCCATTAACTGCTGAAAGCGCAGCGTTTTTACCGTTAACTCTTCTTGTAATTTTTTTCTCTCTGCCTCATCATAACAATAAGCGATTAAATCCTCTATTTTCAATATATCTTTTTGCATTTCCATTTCTGGTGGAATCATTCCTGCATTTTTCAAGATTTTATAACTCATTCTTAATTCTGGAGGTACCATTGAAAGATCTTCTAATTGTAGTGGTTTTCCTTTTCCCGGAATATTATCAAGATCACCATTCCGTATTGCTTGACGAATTTTTTCCTCAGCAATGTTCAAAAACACATCCACACTATCCCCTCCTTTACATATTTTCACTATTGTTTTACATGAAATTTCATCATCCTGCTACGTCATTCAAGATTGACTTCGTAAAATTTTCCCAGGTTTATCCTGCTATTTGCCGGGCAGTAAAACTCCCGATTGGTGAGGGCTGATAATCAGTGGAGGATGAACAAAACCCCCACTGATTAAAGTTTCACTTTATTTAAACGATAATCGAACACAAATTTTACGAAAAATCGAGAATGGATATTATAATAACCTATTATAATTATATTTAGTTTCTAATATGAAGTTTATGTGAAGTTCATCTGAATTTCACATGAATTCCCTTTAAGTTCTATTGTCTTCCCATACTAATCACATTATCCTTTACATATAGGAATCATTTCCATTCCGTTTCAAACTATCTATATATAGATACAAAGATAGTAGCCTATTAGGGAAAGGCATCTAGTATTATTATAAATATAACCAAAGAAAAAGAACTCTTATGGTGCGCTTATAAGCGCACCATAAGAGTTCTTTTTCATACAATTCTCATTTGAGAGTTCTCGAAAATCATGTTAATCACAAAGAAAAGGCATTAGCTCATAAAAGCTAATGCCTTTTCTTTGTGATTATTTTTAAACGTTCCATTCTTCAATATTCCATACTTTTGTTATCCACGCTTCATAGAAAGAAGGCTCATGTGAGACAAGTAAAACTGTTCCTGTATATTGTTGTAACGCTTCCTGCAAAGACTTCTTTGTTTCTATATCCAAATGATTAGTCGGTTCATCTAAAATTAAAACATTGCTTTTCGTTACGATAAGTTCACATAAACGCACTTTCGTTTGTTCTCCGCCGCTTAATAAACGAATAGGTTTTAATACGTGCTCTTCTTTCAAGCCACACTTTGCTAATGCTTGGCGTACTTCTTTCCTTGTCATATCTGGTCGTTCTGCCCAAACTTTCTCTAATGGTGTTGTTTCTGAAGCAAACTCTTCCTGTGCAAAATAGGCAGGATTTACTCGCTCACCAACAGAAATTGAACCACTTATCGGCTTTATTTGTCCTAATAACGTTTTTAACATTGTTGTTTTTCCAATCCCATTATGACCAATAATCGCAATCTTTTCCCCTTTTTTCACTTGAAAATCCAATTCCGGAAATAACGGTTCACCATAACCAATTTTCAGTTTCTCTACCTGTAATATACGACTCACTGGCTCAGTATAAACATTAAAATCAAAACGGGCGCGAGGTACATCGTTAACCTTTTCAACCTTTTTCATTTTCTCTAATACTTTTTCACGACTTTTCGCTTGTTTCGCTTTACGAATTTTATTTTTTTGAATAAAACCCTCTAAATGTGCAATTTCTTTTTGTTGTTTCGCATACGCCGCTTGTAATTGTTTCCTTTGTAATTGATAACTTTGCAAAAAGGTTTCATAATCTCCTACATAGCGCTTAACCTTTCGTTCTTCTAGATGATAAATAACATTCGTAATATTGTT
The DNA here is from genome assembly GCF_044908245.1 of Bacillus sp. RC242. Classification (NCBI taxonomy): domain Bacteria; kingdom Bacillati; phylum Bacillota; class Bacilli; order Caryophanales; family Bacillaceae; genus Bacillus; species Bacillus sp. RC242. The sequence continues at coordinate 122,889 of NZ_JBIYCZ010000011.1, read as the reverse complement.
CAAAAATATTTCATCATGCGAAATGATAATATAAGCTTTTTCATACATTTGTAAATAAGATTGCAACCATTCTATATGAGCTGTATCTAAATAGTTAGTTGGCTCATCTAATAATAAAACATCCGCTTTTTCTAAAAGGAGTTTCCCAAGTAACAACTTTGTCCGCTGACCACCACTTAACTTTGAAACATCCTTTTCCAATCCTATTTCAAACAAGCCTAAGCCGGTTGCTACTTCCTCAATTTCTGTATGAATTTGATAAAAATTAGAATTCTCCAATATAGTTTGTAACTCTCCATACCTTACTAACAATTTTCCTACTTCTCCTGCTCCAGCCATCTCTTCTGTAAGTTTTAACATGTCACGTTCCAACTCATACAGGTTAGAAAACGCACTTTGCAAGTATTCTTCAATTGTTATGCCTTCTTGTAAATCTATATGCTGTTGTAAAAAGCCAATCTTCACATGTGGAAACCATTCAATGTTTCCATCATCATGTATAAGTTCTCCTGTTAACAAGCGTAATAATGTGGATTTTCCAATTCCATTTTTCCCTACTAGCCCAACATGTTCGCCCTTTAATAATCGAAAGCACGCTTTATATAAAATGGTTTTCTCACCATATGAATGACTTACATTTTCTACTGTTAATATACTCATTTTTTCTCTCCTTTTCTTATGATCCATAAGCTAAATAGAGAGAACAACAGTATAAAGCCTTATTTAATTGTGCATATAAAAAATGGGTAAGGTGAATACACCTTACCCATTACATATTATCGTAAAAAAGGATTAAGGTTCTTTACCTGCTGTCTTCAATTTAGCTTAATCGTTAAAAATGGGCAGACTTCTCCCGTATCAAGCTAAAACCATTTGAAGAACAGTTGATAAAGTCATTTTATCCTTTCACTCCTTTAACATTTGTTATATTAAGAGTATAAACTACTCTGTTATATTCTATTCTCTATTTTTTCTTTTGTTCCTTCTTCCAATTTATCCGATGTTAATGAATCCACTATTTCCCCTATAGATTTCATCTTTCTCCTTCAATAGAAAAAAGCCTCTTAACAGCAATTATACTAAAAACTGTTAAAAGGCTTTTTCTATTTTTTCATATAAGGAGCTAATACTCTTAAAATTTCTTCCTTATCCTTCTTTAACTCAAGAGATGTTAACATATCCATCGTTCGCGGCCTAGGTAATTCCACTTGTACCTCGCCAACTATTGATGCTGGTCTTTGAGATAAAATAAATACGCGATCAGAAAGTAAAATTGCCTCATCTAAGTCATGTGTAACCATAACAATTGTTTGCTTTTCTTGATGCCAAGAATTTAAGAGCCAACTATGTACTTCCATTTTTGTAAATGCATCTAATTTTCCAAAAGGCTCATCAAGTAGCATAATTGGCTTTTCACATAAATATGTGCGAAGGAAACTAATTCTTTGACGCATTCCACCTGATAACTCATCTGGATAATGGTCCGCATATTCATCTAGCTCAAACTGCTTTAATGCTTCCATTCCTTCTGTCAGCCTTTGTTTTTTAGGCTTTCCTTCAATTTCCAATGAAAGAACGATATTTTGCAAAGCCGATCGCCACGGTAGTAATAAATCTTGTTGCGGCATATAACTAACAACATCTTGTTTTTTTACATACTCTTCGTTATAAAATACTTCTCCGCTCGTTGGCTCTTCAACACTTGCAATCATATTTAATAATGTACTTTTTCCACAACCACTCGGACCTACAAAAGAGACAAACTCTCCCTCTTGTATAGAAGCACTAATATTTGCTAATACATTCTTTCCATCGAAAGCTTTTACAATATCTTTTATTTGTAATCCACTCATTTTTCACTTGGAAGGAATTCATTTGTAAAGGCATCTTTTACATCGATTTTCTTTTTAATAACTTTGTTGTCATATAAGAAATTCATGTAATTTGTCCAAATCTCTTCCTTCTGTACTCCCCACGCTTTTGCATCATCTTGATACTTTGTACTTAACCACTTTTGGCTTTCTTGTACTAATTCTTTATTCACATCTGGAACAGCTTTAATTAAAATATCAGCAGCTTCTTTCGGTTCTTTAATTGCAAAATCATAACCTTCTGTCGTTGCCGTCATAAATTTTTTCACAAAATCTTTATCTTGCTTCGTATGTTTTTCACTTGTAATAATAACAGGACTATAGAAATCAAGCGCTGAATCTAAGTCTTTTACCATAATTGTATTTAACTCTTTTCCTTGACGCTTCGCTTCAATTCCATCCCATCCATAATAAATCCATTCAAAGTCTGCATCACGACCGATTGATTTAAAGAAATCTGTTTGTCCAAGAATAATTTTTTCAACTTTATTAAAATCAGCTTGATGTTTCTCCATAATCATCTTTAACGTCGCTTCTTCTGCTGGTCCCCCCCAGCCGCCGTAACGTTTACCTTCAAAATCTTTTGGTGACGTCATATTATCTTTTTTTAGAGATGCAAAAGCAGAGGTATTATGCTGAATAATTGCACCAACAGAAACAACTGGGATTCCTTCAACACGAGCTAATGTTACATTTTCTTGTGCGCTTATCGCAAAGTCTGCTTTCCCAGAAGCAATCATCTGCTCTGCCGTTACATTATCACCAGGCTGGATAATTTCTACATCAAGCCCTTGCTTTTTGTAATAATCTTTCGTTTGCGCTACATATAAGCCAGTATGATTCGTATTTGGAAACCAATCTAAAACGACTTTTACTTTTTTATCTTTACTTGAACTTTCTTCTTTCTTCGCCGGATTACATCCGGCAACAGTTACTGCTAATAATGCAGCTAACATAATTTTTAAACCTTTTTTCATTTTCTGCCGCCCTTTCTGTATATCCATGGTGCTGTTATTCTTGCCATAAATTCAACAATAAAGTACAGACATAATGTCACCATGACGATAATCGCTGCAACGCCAAATACTCGAGCCGTTAAAAAGGATTTTGTTGCTCTTGTAAGCATAACTCCTAATCCTTCACTGGCACCAAGCCATTCCCCAATAATCGCCCCCATCACACTATATGTAACAGCAATTTTTAAACCTGAGAAAAAGTATGGGAGTACTGCTGGAAACTTTACTTTCTGGTAAACTTGCCATTTCGTTGCCTTCATTGTTTGTAACAGTTTCAGCATATTTTTATCTACCGTTTGGAAACCTTCTAAAATGCTAAGCGCAATTGGGAAGAAACAAACAAGAATAACAACCATTACTTTTGGCAACATTCCGTATCCAAACCAAATAATAAATAATGGTGCGAGCACAACGATTGGAATTGTTTGCGAAATAACGAGCAACGGATTCATTAAAATCCGAAATAAAGGGATGACATCCATAATGATAGCAATACTCGTCCCAAGTAAAATTGCAAAAAACAACCCAATTATTACTTCCTGTAACGTTTGCACTGTATTCGGTAATAGTAAATCTTTCATTCCAATTAACTCTTGCACAATTGCAGAAGGCTTCGGTAAAATCCACGGCTCAATTTTAAATAATGAAACAGATCCTTCCCATATAGCAATGAGAAGGATAAGCCAAATTGTTGTGATTATTTTAGATCGCTTCTGGTTTTGCATATTCATCACGGTACTTCCAAACTTTTTCGTCAATCGTTACGCCCGTACTTGGACGATAGTGAATTTTAATAGAAGTGATTACTTCTTCTGCTCCAGCATCGACGCAAGCTTGTTGTGCGCGTTTAATGACTTCAAGAAGTACATCTAATTCTCCTTCCAACGTTGTTTCCATTGCCCCTACTTCATAACGAACTCCCGACTGTTGTACAACTTCAATTGCTTTATCAACAACGGAATACACATCTTTGTTCTTCGCTTGTGGTACTACTGAAAATGAAATTGTAACTTGTTGTGACATAATCAAATCCCCCTTACAAAATATGGTTCCCAAAAAAGAAAAGGCTTTCCTACCATGTAGGAAAGCCTTGTATACAAGTTATTCTATAATAACTTATGCTACATCACTTTAAAGTAACTCCCTACGCTGGCATTATCCAGATCAGGTTGAGGGTCGATGTATACTTACATCCTCTCAGCCAATTGGCTCCCCGGTTCTTAATTCGTTTTCATTGTAGCATGATTTATTTTATTGAACAAACAAAAGCGTACATATCATTTCATTATTTTTGGAAAATATCCAACTTCTTCACCATGAGCTAATAATTGCTGAATAAATTCTTTATTAATCGCTGGCACTACCAGTTCTTTTTTCTTAATCCATTCATTCGTTCTACGAGTACCCATTACAATTTCAGATTGCTGTGCTCCATCTCCTGCAACTTGAGAAGCAATTAGCTCTGCTATTACTTCATCTTCCTTCGCTAATATAAGCCCCATATTTATATATTGCGAGAGTGGAACCATTTCAAGATTGTATCCACATTCCTCAATTAGCTTTATAAAATGTTCAAATTCAATTTGATATGGGTGACAGATGTGTAACATTTCTCCAGCTATTTGTGAATCTTGTACATATGCTACAATCGATTTACTAGCAAAATCAATTGGTGTAAAATCAATTTTCCACTTTACATTCGGAGCTTGTCCAATAAGTAACATCGCTTTAATCAGACGATAAAATGCATTTCCTTCAATATTTTGTTGGAACCTTCCTGTTTTTGAATGACAAGCTAAGTTACCCGCACGATAAATATTTCCTCGTACACCATCTTTTATCGCTTCACGAACAAGGTTTTCTGCCTGTAGTTTACTATTAGAATACACATTCTCCAACACCACATCGTAGTTAAAATCACCTGTTTTTTCATATATATCCCATTGATTCATCGCTAATTCTATCGGAATACCAATTGTTGAAACAAAGTGGAATGTCGCTCCTTCTTCAGTTAACGCTAGCATACGACCCGTTCCTTGCACATTCACATTTTCAAACTGAGCCACATCTCCAAAATGTCTTACATCTGCACCACAATGAATTACAGTATCAACCTCGGAACGAATGACTTTAAATTCTTCCTCACTCATACCAAGATTCTCTGCCCCAAGATCACCAGGTACTGCTGTTATACGTTGTAGCCATTCTTTTTTTATATTTTCAAAGTAATTTGTTAATGTATTAACAATTCTTTGTTGTATATCTTGCGTTGGTCTTACTAAGCAATAAATATGTGCTGTTGTATCTTTTAGTAATTCATACAATATGTGAGAACCTAAATAACCAGTAGCTCCTGTTAAAAAGATATTTGAAACTTTACCGCTTTTCACTTCTTTTATATGTGAAATTGTTGCTGGCTCATGAATTACTTTATATTCACGGAATACGTCTTCTTCCTCTACTTTTAATTCCCTTTGAATTTGCGATAACCCATATATTGTGCGTTCCTGGAAAAAGTCTTGAATTGTTAAATGCGGGAAATCCTCTTTAAGCAAAGTTAAAACTCGTAATACCTTTAATGAATGCCCACCAACTGTAAAGAAGTCGTCATGGACACTAACTTTTGAGACACCTAATACATCAATCCAAGCTTTTGCTATTTTTTCTTCCGCTTCAGTAGATGGTGCGATATATTCTTGTGAACGAACTGGCTCATACTCTTCTTCCAGTTGTGCTAATCGCTTCACATCAACCTTTTTATTTGGTGTAAGTGGCAGTTCATTAATATAAATTAACTTAGATGGCACCATATAATCTGGTAATTGTTCTCTTAAATCGTGTATTAAGGTTTCCATAGCAACTTCATTAACAGTTGTATAGAAAGCAACTAAATAATGACTACCTTCTTCACTTTTCTTCGTAAATACAACGGCATCTTTTATCATTTCATATTTTGCAATTGTATTTTGGATTTCACCTAGTTCAATTCGGTACCCTCTAATTTTCACTTGATTGTCTTTACGGTGTAGAAATTCAATATTTCCATCTTCCAATATTTTAACAACATCACCTGTTTTATATATCCTACTATCGTAATTTAAGGGGTGTGGAATAAACACTTCTTCTGTTTTCTCTGGCTTATTAAAGTAACCTTTCGCGATACCTACTGATTCTATATATAATTCTCCTGGAATACCAATTGGACAAACTTTCATATTGTCATTTAATATCCAAACTTTATAATTATCCGCTGGCTTCCCAATTGGAATACTAGCAAATTTATCATTTAACTCCGCTGGAATTGGATAAGTAGTTGTTGTAATTGTACATTCTGTCGGACCATATGCATTATTCAATTGAACATGAGTACCAATTCTCTGTCGCCATAATTTCACTACTTCAGCAGTAAGCATTTCTCCACCAACTGCAATTCTCTTTAATGAATCCAACTTATATTTACTTTCATCTGGAAGGTATGTTGCTACTTGTTGTAAGAAAATTGTAGCTAATCCTAAAATAGATGTTGCCTTTTCTTTATAAATTGCATTTGCAAAAGCATCGACTGAAAGTCTTTGCTCATCTAATAAAACATATACATTTCCACCACAGAATAATGAAGCAAATAACTCCCAAATAGACGCATCGAAACTAAATGATGGAAACTGTGCAAAAACATCTTCTTCAGTTAATCCATAATGTCTTTGCATCCATGTACATAAATTAACTACCCCGCGGTGCGCAAGCATTGTTCCTTTCGGGTTTCCTGTAGAACCTGATGTGTAGATCATATATGCAATATCATCAAGATGAATTAACAATTTCACATCTGCATCTGAAAACTTTTCAATATTATAAAGAGACAACTCTCGAATGCCTTCATATGGAATTTTTGTTTCTTTTGTTAGCACTAATTTCGATTGGCTATCCTCAATAATATACTGCACCCGATTGGCAGGATAATCTGGATCGATTGGAATATACGCAGCGCCTGCTTTTAAAACCGCTAATAAACTTACTACTGTATCAATACTTCGTTTCATGAAGATACCAACATAATCACCTTGCTTCACTCCATTATGTAATAACATATGAGCGATTTGATTACTCCTTTTATTTAGTTGTTCATATGTTAATGTTCCTTCTACTGAAGACAAGGCTATACGATTTGAAAACTTTGTTACTGTTTCATAAAACATATCGGAAATACTCTTATTCGGATATGGTACTTCTGTATGATTTATCTCTTTATATATTGCTAACTCTTCTTCTGGAATAATATCCATAGATACAATACATTGCTTCTCGTTTGTAATTCCTTGCTGTAATACATACTCAATTTGCTCTATATAACGAGTCGCTGTTTTTTCTTCCAATTGCATTTTATTATAAGAAACCTCAAAGTAATTATTCTTTAACTCAATAAAGTTCAACTGACTATTTCTATTCTCTTTTCCTACTGTAACTGCAGGTTTCCCCCATTTCCCCTCATCATATTGTAATAATACCTTTTGTACTTCTTCCATGTTTTCTAACTGCACAATTTGATCATTAATTTCTACTTTTAGCTCTTCATAAGAAAGTTCCTCTGAAATCGTAATACATAACGGATAACTACTCTGTTCCATATAATGAGGAATCACTATACATTTTTCATTACTAACATGATGCAACCATACAAAAGTAGCGACTATTATATCTAACTTACTATGTTCGATCGCTTGTATATCCTTAATTTTCATCTGCTTATATTCGTTTACTTGAAAATCCTTCGGTATCATAAGTGGTTCATAATTTTGTTGTAAAAATTGTTCATATCTCTCCATATATGAACGTTTTAAGAAAATACTCATACTGAATCCTCTCGCTCTCCATAAAATAAAGTGAAACTTTAATCAGTGGGGGTGTTCATCCCCCACTGATTAAAATTCCACTTCCAACATCCTTAAATTCAGATATTAGACTATTGATTAAAGAAAGAAAGGTGCAGATTATATCTACACCTTATATTTTTTATTAACTTTTAAATTCTCCAATCAACTCTTGTAACTCCTGTGAAAGCCAACTTAAAGAAGTTGCTAATTCTGCTATATCTTGCACAGACATTTCTTGCTCCTTCATACTCTCTTCAACGTTACTACTACTGTTTGCATATGTATTTGCAATATGGGATAGCTCATTTACAACTTGTACAATATTTTGGCTATTTTGCAGAATATCACTTGAATTGCTAGAAACGGCTCTAACTTGATTTGTAACAGATTGTGCTGACTTTGAAATTTTCTCAAAGAAGGCACCACTACTTTGAACAAGTGCAATTCCAGACTCTACTTCTTTTGAGCCTTTCTGCATCGAGACTACCGCATCTTCTGCTTCAGATTGTGTTTCCCCTATTAATTTAGCTATGTCTTTTGCTGACGCTTCCGTTTTCTCTGCTAATTTACGAACTTCATCTGCAACAACTGCAAACCCTCTCCCAGCTGTCCCAGCACGTGAAGCTTCAATGGAAGCATTTAAAGCTAATAAATTTGTTTGATTTGAAATGCCAGTAATTACAGTTACAATATCACTAATTTCTTTTGATCTTGTTTCCAATGAATAAATGATAGAAGATAAATCTTGTACTGCATTTTGGATTAAACTCATTTGATTAATGATTTGTTCAATAACTCCATTACCCTCAACTGAATGTTGCTCCATACCTTCTGAGGAAACTGCAACTTGTTTGGCAGCCCCTGTTATTTCTTTCATCTTATTTCCCATCTCATGTACAATACTTAAACATTGTTGTACAGAAGCTTCTTGAGACTGAGCACCAGCTCTTAATCCTACCATAGAGCTTGCAATCTCCTGAACTGCCATACTATTCTCCTCTGTACTTGCTGACAATTCTTGTGAAGATGAAGAAACTTGTTCGGCCGTCTGCTTCACTTTATCTATAATTCCTTTAAACTTCTCAATTGTAGTATTAAAATACACATTAATAATACCAATATCATCTGGTCTTTCTTCTAATTTAATACTTAAATCTCCTTCACCCACTTTACGCAATCCTTCACGTAAATCTCGTAATGGAGCAAGTGAATTGCGCACAATCAAGAATTGAATAACTGTCGCAATTAAAACTGAAATACATATAAACATTAAACCTTGCATAATAAATTTCTTCTTTGTACTAGGAACAATAGAAGCATCTACATCAGCTGCAACAATTGCAACAATATTTTCTTCTCCGTCTGTAATCGGCTCTAATATCGTTACCCAAAATCCTAGTTCATCTTCATATACTTCCGTCATTTGTACTTTTTTTGTTGCCATTACTTTATCGTATGTTTTCATCCAACGAGCCGGTTGTTCATAATAATCTCCCGGTTTTACTGGAACAGCGTTTGCTAACTCTGTAGTCAAACCAAATACTTGTAGCTCACCTTTTGTATTTGGTTTTGCCCCAATAACATACGTTTGTCCAACACTTTTTAATTCTTTGGTAACTTCATCTAATTGCTCTGTTAATTTCGTTCTCTTCTCTTTTTCTGCTGTCGGATCTTTCGCAACATCTCTCACTACTTCTGCATCTAATTTATGTAATACTGCATCTCCTGTTTCAATAGACTGTCTTTCAAATAAAGACATCATACTACTTTGAAACATGTTAAAACTTAACGCCCCCATACTACCAACAAGCGTCAAGATAACTAGTACAGTTAACAATACATTTTTTTGAAGAAACGATAGCTTGTGCCAATATTTTTTCATTAACATCACCTTTCTCAATTCACTCCATCTAAAATGAAACTATCCACACATAAACACACCAAACTGATAACGATTCTCAAGTTTATATATATAAAAAAAAGACCAATGAAAAGAGCATTGGTCAAGACCAACCCTATCCGTCCGGTAACTGGCTAGCGTAGCCTTTCGACCTTAGCTCCTGTAGTTTTGCGTCCTAATGTTTCCATCAGTTTGCCTTTCTCGCTGAACGAGTTGAACGATATGGGAGTTCTATGAGAATTAAATTATTCTCTATCAAAGATTACAACATAAAAATTAAAATGTCCACCTATTTATAGATATAAATATAAAGTTTTAATGTATTATTTTTTCGAAATAATTTAACAAAGTACGTGAATGTTACATTTCTTGTGTTATATAATAAAAAATGTATATAATACAAGGATTATTTCGGATCATTACTTAATTTCCACTCAAATCAAACTATTCGAATATATCTTAACTTACGAATTTCGGAGGTAGTTTATCATGTTTTGGCTACAATTTCTTACGTTACTAATCTGCATTTTTATTGGTGCACGCCTGGGCGGAGTTGGTCTAGGAGTAATGGGTGGCGTTGGTATGGCAATACTTGTTTTCGTCTTCCACTTACAACCTACAGCTCCTCCTATTGATGTAATGCTTATGATTTTAGCAGTAATTACAGCTGCCGGTGCTTTGCAAGCTGCTGGAGGAATGGATTACCTTGTCTACCTTGCTGAGAAAGCATTACGAAAAAATCCAAAGCGTATTACATTTTTTGCTCCTATTGTTACTTATTTATTCACGCTATGCGCGGGAACTGGTCATGTCGCTTATTCTGTACTTCCCGTTATCGCCGAAGTATCTCGCGAATCAGGAATTAGACCTGAACGACCAATGTCAATTGCCGTTATCGCTTCCCAGCAGGCAATTACAGCTAGTCCAATATCGGCTGCAACAGTTGCGCTTTTAGCAATGTTAGCCGACTATAAAATCACCTTGTTAGATATTTTAAAAGTCAGTATCCCTTCTACTTTTATTGCTTGTATGGTAGCTGCATTCGTTGCTAGTAAAATGGGAAAAGAATTAAATGAAGACCCTGAATACTTGAAGCGATTAAAAGAGGGAATGATCCCTAAACTTGAAGAAAAAAAAGAATTTTCGGGTGTAAAAGGCGCTAAATTATCAGTTATCCTTTTCCTAGTAGGAACTTTCCTTGTCGTACTTCTTGGTTCATTTGAAGCCCTTCGTCCGGGATGGATGGTTGACGGAAAGTTAGCTCGTCTTTCCATGCCAAACACAATTGAAATGGTCATGTTAACCATTGCTGCTCTTATTATTATTTTCTGTAAACCAAATGTGGAAAGCATTGTAACTGGTAACGTCTTTAAAGCAGGCGCAACAGCAGTTGTTGCTATTTTTGGTATCGCTTGGATGGGAGATACTTTCTTCAACGGAAACTTAAATATAATTCAAGGATCAATTCAACACTTAGTGACAAGTGCACCATGGTTATTTGCTATTGCACTATTCATTCTATCTATTTTACTGTATAGCCAAGCAGCAACAGTTCGTGCTTTAGTGCCACTTGGACTATCACTTGGTATTCCGCCGGCATTACTTATTGCGATGTTCCCTGCAGTAAATGGATATTTCTTCATTCCAAACTACGGGACAATCGTTGCTGCAATTAACTTTGACCGTACTGGTACAACAGGAATTGGTAAATATGTTTTAAATCATAGCTTTATGATTCCGGGCCTGATCGCAACCTTTACTTCTATTGGAATTGGAATGCTCTTAATTTCAATTATGTTTTAAAGAAAAAGCACAAACCTTTATTTAAAAAGGTTTGTGCTTTTTTAATCAAACGTTTGTTTAAACTTTTTTGGCAGTCTATTCCTCCATATAGCATTTAAAATATTACATGGGCTTTTTCTACAAACTCTTATTTACTTTCCTCAACTAATTTCTTCGTACTTTCATACGCAGATTCCGCTAAGCTAATCGCTGAAATAACTGAAACACCATCCGCACCCGCTTCTATAACAGAAGCTGTATTTTCAATTGTAATCCCACCAATCCCAACGATCGGTATTGTAATCTCTTGTTCCCTAAAATACTTTAGACCTTTCGTTCCTTGAACCGCTTTTGTATCTTTTTTCGTACTCGTCGGAAAAATTGGACCAACTCCTAAATAATCGGCTCCATTTTCAATCGCCCAGCGTGCTTCTTCAATTGTATGTGTAGATACTCCAATAATTTTATCTCCCATTTTTTTACGAACAGATGTAATTCCTTCATCATCTTGTCCAACATGCACGCCATCTGCATCTAACTCGAGGGCTAGTTCCACATCATCATTTACGATGAATGGTACATCGTACTCCTTGCAAAGCGCTTGCAGTTCTTTCGCAAAATCAATACGTTTCTCTCCCGTTAAAGCCCCTTCCCCCTTTTCACGAAATTGAAAAATTGTTATACCGCCTTCAAGTGCATCTCTCAATACTTGTAGTGGCTCCTTCGTACAATTGTTACTTCCCATAATAAAATATACTCGTAATAACCTAGACATTTCATCCATTGTAATGCGCGACATCTAGTTCCCCTCCTTACTGTATAACCTCAATCTTTCCATACTTCTCAATATCATCTGAAGTTGTATTCGCTAACTGATTTAAAAATTCAATTTGAAAGCTTCCTGGTCCATTCTCTACTGTTTTCGAAGCCGCTATTTCTGCTGCTACTCCATAGAATGTTAATGCCGCTACTGCTGCCTTTACATAATCCTTTTCTACCGCTATAAATGCTCCTATTACAGAAGTTAGTAAACAACCTGTTCCAGTAACTTTCGTTAAAATAGGATGGCCATTTCGAATAAGAATAGTTCGCTCTCCATCTGTAACAACATCTTCTTGTCCAGTAATTATCGCAACTGTATTTAATTCATCCGCTGCCTGTTTTGCAATATTTACAACATTACCGTTTCCAGTACCAGCGTCTACACCTTTAATTTCCCATGTCTCATTAATAACGTTAGCTATTTCAGCTGCATTTCCGCGGATAACAGCTAAATCGATTTCAGCTGGAATATATCTCGCAACTTCTGTTCGATAAGAAGTTGCTCCTGCCCCAACTGGATCAAACAATACTGGTACATCATTCGTATTTGCTGATTTACCAGCAAGTAACATCGCTTCTACCTCTTCAGGACGAAGTGTACCCATATTTAAAACAAGGGCTCCCGCAATGCTAGCCATTTCTGCTACTTCTTCTTTTGCATACGCCATTACAGGTGATGCTCCTAATGCTAACAAACCGTTTGCTGTAAAATTTGTTACAACAACATTTGTAATATTATGAACGAGTGGATTAGATTCTCTCACCAAATCCACTACTTTACTAATTTCTTTCATATTCATCCTTCTCATCCCCTAACTATAGTGATGGGAGATACACAAAAAGACACTTTGCGCGTACGCAAAGTGCCTGAACATGTGCTTTTACACTCTCCCTACGCTGGCATTATCCAACAGGTTCAAATGGTCAATGACGGATTAGTCATACTCTCAGTTTGCATCCACAAACTCCCATGTGTTTAGTATTCATCTACTTCAAAGTCTACTCTTATTCTAATAAAATAACAAGTTCTTTACTTTTATAAAATGATAGAGATCATAACTCTCCTAGTTCAACCATTCTTCTCCTTTATATAAGTAAAACTCTCACACGTATATTTCATCACAAATAACTCAAACCGTCAGCAAGACTGAATAGAACAAAGATGTATGCTATATTTAACGTATGGAAATTTGAAAGGATGTTTTTAAATATGGCAAAAAGTATTGTAATTGCTGAAAAACCTTCTGTTGCACGTGATATCGCACGTGTACTGAAATGTGATAAAAAAGGGAACGGCTATCTTGAAGGTAGTAAATATATTGTTACTTGGGCTTTAGGTCATCTCGTTACATTAGCTGATCCAGAAAGCTATGATGTGAAATATAAACAGTGGAATTTGGAAGATTTACCAATGCTACCGGAGCGTTTAAAACTAACCGTTATTAAACAAACAGGGAAACAGTTTAACGCTGTAAAAAGTCAGCTTCTTAGAAAAGATGTAAATGAAATCATTATAGCTACTGACGCCGGTCGTGAGGGGGAGTTGGTCGCACGCTGGATTATCGATAAAGTTAAAATGCAGAAACCGATTAAACGTCTATGGATTTCATCTGTTACCGATAAAGCAATTAAAGATGGCTTCGCAAATTTAAAACCAGGAAAAGCATATGACAATCTATACGCTTCAGCTGTCGCACGTTCAGAGGCTGACTGGTATATCGGACTTAATGCGACTCGAGCATTGACTACTCGCTTTAATGCCCAACTAAATTGTGGTCGTGTTCAAACACCTACTGTAGCCATGATTGCAAGCCGTGAAGATGAAATCAAACATTTCAAAGCTCAAACTTACTATGGTATCGAAGCTCAAACAGCTGAGAGATTAAAGCTAACTTGGCAAGATACAAAAGGAAATAGCCGTAGCTTTAATAAAGAAAAAACTGATGCAATCGTGAACAAAATTAGTAAGCAACATGCTACTGTTGTAGACATTGATAAAAAACAAAAGAAATCGTTCGCCCCTGGTCTTTACGATTTAACTGAACTACAACGTGATGCGAATAAAATATTTGGTTATTCTGCGAAAGAAACATTAAACATTATGCAAAAATTATATGAACAGCATAAAGTTTTAACGTACCCTCGTACAGATTCACGCTATATTTCATCTGATATTGTCGGCACACTTCCAGAGCGTCTGAAGGCTTGCGGAGTCGGAGAATACCGTCCTTTAGCACATAAAGTATTGCAGAAACCTGTAAAATCTAACAAATCATTTGTTGATGATAGTAAAGTAAGCGATCATCACGCAATTATTCCAACAGAGAGCTATGTAAACTTCTCAGCTTTCACAGATAAAGAACGTAAAATTTATGACTTAGTTGTAAAACGTTTCTTAGCTGTTTTATTCCCAGCCTTTGAATATGAACAACTAACATTGCGCACGAAAATTGGTGATGAAACGTTCATCGCACGCGGAAAAACGATTTTACATGCTGGTTGGAAAGAGGTTTATGAAAATCGATTTGAAGATGATGATGCAAGCGATGATGTAAAAGAACAAATCTTACCTCGCATCGAAAAAGGCGATACATTAAACATAAAACTAATTGTCCAAACATCAGGTCAAACGAAAGCACCTGCACGTTTTAATGAAGCAACATTACTTTCAGCGATGGAAAATCCAACAAAATACATGGATACGCAAAACAAACAACTTGCTGACACGTTAAAGTCAACTGGTGGATTAGGTACTGTAGCTACACGAGCTGATATTATCGACAAGTTATTCAATTCGTTCTTGCTTGAAAAACGTGGTAAAGATATTCACATTACTTCAAAAGGCCGTCAGTTACTTGATTTAGTGCCAGAAGAACTGAAATCTCCTACACTAACTGGTGAATGGGAGCAAAAGTTAGAAGCTATCGCTAAAGGAAAATTAAAGAAAGAAGTATTCATTTCAGAAATGAAGAACTATACGAAAGAAATTGTTGCTGAAATTAAATCGAGTGATAAGAAATATAAACACGACAACATTTCAACGAAGTCTTGTCCAGACTGTGGTAAACCAATGTTAGAAGTAAACGGTAAAAAAGGTAAAATGCTTGTATGCCAAGATCGCGAATGTGGTCACCGTAAAAATGTATCCCGCACTACAAATGCACGCTGTCCTCAGTGTAAAAAGAAACTAGAACTTCGTGGTGAAGGAGCAGGCCAAATTTTCGCATGTAAATGTGGCTATCGTGAGAAACTTTCTACATTCCAAGAGAGACGTAAAAAAGAATCCGGCAGCAAAGCTGATAAACGCGACGTTCAAAAATATATGAAACAGCAGAACAAAGAAGAAGAACCATTAAACAATCCATTCGCAGAAGCATTAAAGAAATTAAAATTTGATTAAATAAAAAGGTTCCTACCTCTATCGGTAGGAACCTTTTTATTAATGAATGATTTTACTTCCTTTTGCATTCTCAACGAATTTTTCACTTGATTTGTTAATTGGTGTTTTCAGTAATAACGCAGCAACAATCATAACTACTACGAAAACACTTAACACAAGTAAATCTCTAGTTACTATATCCCAAAGCATTCCGCCAACTGTTTCACGAATTGCACTAATTGCATATGTGAATGGTAAGAACGGATAAATCGCTTGGAAGAACGGTGGTGTCATTTGAATTGGGAATGTTCCGCCTGATCCTGCTACTTGCAGTACAAGTAAAATGATCGCCATCGATTTCCCAACGTTTCCGAAAATAGAAACGAGTGAGTATACGATACAAACAAAGACTCCCCCAATAAATAAACTAAATAACACAAACCAGAACTTATCGACTACGTACGTACCGAGTAAGAATATATCTCCCATTGATACGATAAACGCTTGTGAAAGACCTATCGTTAAGAATGTTAATAAACGTCCGAAGTAAACTTCATGGCTCTTATAATTCGCGCCCTCTTCGTGTACTTCTACCGTTAATAATGAAACCATTAATAATGCGCCTACCCATAATGCAAGCACTGTATAGAATGGTGACATTGCTGAACCGTAGTTCGGCATTGCAAATAATTTATTCTCTTTTAAATTTACTGGATTTGCAAAGTAGTCACTTTGCTTTTCAACATCATTCTTTAATAAGCGTATGATGTCTTTTATATCCTCTTCAGATTCAAAATCACGAATTTTATCTGCTAATTCTTTAATCTTTTTCTCAGTAGCTGGCATTTCAGCTTTAATATCTGCAATTTTCTTTTGACCATCTACTAAGCCTTTTGATGAATCTTCAAGTAATTTTTTCACATCTGGAAGCTTCTTATCTGCCTCGCCTAAAATTTGAGATGTATTTTTAGACATCTCTTTTGTACGAGCAATTGCTGCGTTAAAGTTTGGAACGATTTCTGAATCATATTTAGCTAAAATGTCACCAATTTGGCCCGAAACATTTTTAGACACTTGATTAATACTTTCAATAACATCTGCTGCTGGTTTTTGACCTTTATTAATAGCGTCAATTCCTTTATCAGTTAAATCGATTCCTTTTTGCAAACCATCTTTTACTTTATTTAACTTAGCAATTGTGCCATTAAGATTTTTATCACTATTCACATCGCCCAAAACTTTATTTGTACTTTCCATAACCGGAATCATATCATTAACTAAATTCCATCCTGCTTTGAACTGTCCATTTAAATCATTTAAGGCTACTTTTGTAGAATCTAATCCATTAACACCTTTGTTACTTAAGTCTTCTCTTGCTTTTTCAAGCTCCGTTTTTAATCTGCTGTAATCATTTACAGCCTTATCATATTTTTCTCTACCATTGTCTAATGCTTCATTTGTTTGGTTTACTAAATCATTTGCCGCTTTTATATCTTGATTTAAATTCCCTCTTAACTGCTGAGCATCTTCTTTTACATTTTCAGCTTTGTTTTTCAATTGCTCAGCTGTGCTTACTGCTTTTTCGAAATCTGCTACAAACGTAGCATTATAATCTGCTTCTGCTTGATTTACCAAGTTATTTATTGCATCTAATTTTTTATTAGTAGCGTCTCTTACATCTTGTTTCACTTCTTGCCCTGTACCAATAATATTGGCAATATCTTTAACGCCACCATTTGCATTTTCAATAGCTGATTTAAGGTTTGTTAATTTTTCTATTCTCTTTTGGAAGAATTCTTTTCCAAAATCAGTTGATGCAGACTCTTTAAATTTAGTAAAGACATCAATTAAATATGAAACACTATCTGCTCGACCTTGCAACGTCTCAGAAACCTTATTAAGATCTTGTTTCGCTTTTTCCGGATCCAAATTACCATTTTGCAACCCGTTTATAACACCTTGTGCATAAGTTGTTCCGACACGTATCGAACTAAAAACATTATTTACAGTTTGATCAATATTTTTAGCAATATTTTTATACCCCTCACCATTCACTTGCGGTAACGCTGGAATTTCTGGTATTTGTGGTACTTGCGGAATAGTTATATTGGGCAACACTGGGAATTTAGCCGGATCTGGAAGTGTCAGATTAGAATCAAATGATGGATTTTTTAAGAAATCCGTAATTGCTGCCGCACTATCTAAACCTTGTTGCATTACAATTAAATTATTCTTAATTGTTCCAGGTGCACGCTTCAATGTTTCATCATTTCTCGCAAAGAATTTATCTAAATTCCCTAACGCCTCTTGCCCATCATTCATAACACTTTCTACAACTGGCAACTCTTTTTGTGCTACTTTCACAACATCTTCTGCCCGAGTCGCATCATCTAATGCCTTATCCACAAGTGTATTCATTTCTGGGAACTGTGCTTCTAACTTAAATACGAGATCCTTGACCTTCTCAATACTCGGTAAGTTAGTTTCTAAATCGATTCCAAGGTCATTGAAGATTTTAAAAATCTCACCGTTTGCTGTTTTAACAAAGTTTTTACTAACCTCTTCTGTAAGACCCGATGCACCTTTAGCTGTAATTTTCGGTGCAATCGCATTTACTTTTTCATTTACATAGTAATCAAGTTCTGGTTTCTGTGGATTTTCATTCAAGACCGTTGCAATCTTTTCAGAAAAATCTTTTGGAATAGTAATACTTGCGGAATAATCTCCACGCTCTACTCCATAAATTGCTTGCTTTTCATCAACAAACTTCCACCCGAAATTTTTGTTCTTCTTAAGTGAATCTACAATTTCTTCCCCGATGTTAATATCTTTCCCTCTTAAATTTGATCCAACATCTTGGTTAGAAACTGCAATTTGGATTCCTTTCGTATTTCCGTAAGGATCCCAAGAAGCTTTAATGTTAAACCATGCATATAACGATGGTAAAATCATTAACCCTAAAACAATAACAATTGCAGCCCAATGTTTGGCTACATTCCGTAAATCTGTCTTATAAATACGCCAAATTTGTTTCATAAAAGTTATCACCTAATTATATATTTTTCCTTCTTTAGAAAATGATACATACATTTTGTAATTATATCACTTTCTACATCGTGGATTAAACGAAAACATACTATTTTTCCCATTAAATATTTCACTTACTTCATTATATAACGAAGTAAAAAAAGTATGCATACAAAATGACCAAATTAGTTTTACATTCAATAATAACAAATATATAGGAAATGTCATAAAAAATACAAGTATTTTCTCTTGGGAATACTTGTATTTATCAAAAAATCCTCACAGCTTTTCATTATCTGTGAGGATTTCTTCTATTATATATCTAATTGTACTTCTACACCGAAATGGTCAGAAATTACATTTCGATTTGTTCCATTAAAAATGACTTTTGAAGAATTAACTGTTTTACTTTGATTGCTTAATATTAGGTCGATTCGTAAGTTTTGTTTATTTTCATCCCAACCAGCAATCTCTCCTTGGACAGTTGTTCCTTCATCCTTCTCTATCGCTAGTTCATATGTGTCATATAAACCTTTTTGCATCATATACTCATAACCCTCTCCTTCCAAACGAGCATTGTTATTAAAATCACCCATTAAGAAGGAAAGTTCATTGCTATTTACACGCTCCACTAAACGATCAACTTGGCCTTTGAATGATTCTTCTTCATCATTCCACCAACCGAGATGGCAAGAATAAAACGTTATATTCTTATCATTATAAGCAATTGTTGCACTTACAATTTTGCGTGTTTTCCAATACGTTGTATCCTTATTTTCTGAGACAAAGAACGTATCTTCCTTTACAATGTTGTGCTTAGTTATAATTGCTAATCCTTCTTCGTACACATCATATCCAATATGAGAGAAATCCCAAATAATATTGTATTCTTTTACATTTAATGCTCTTAACTCTTCTAGCAGTAAAAGCCCAAAATTATCTTTTTTCTTGTTACCGCATACATTTTCAGCTTGTATAGACTGACTTACTTCTTGCAATGCGATCACATCATAATCTTCTTCTTGAATTGCTTTAGCAAGATACTTTATTTTTTCAATTTGATTCTCTTCTTGCCAAGAGTGACAATTTAAAGTTAGCAATTTCATATTATTACGCACCTAACATATCTTGAATATCTGACTTTAATACGTCAGCTTTCGGGCCATATACTGCTTGTACACCTTTATCTTTTACAATAAGTCCTAAAGCACCATTTTGTTTCCATTGTGCTTCTGGTGCAACAACATCTAAATCTTTTACTGTTATACGTAAACGTGTCATACAAGCATCCACGTCAGCAATATTATCTTTTCCGCCCAATAAATCAATAACTTTTGTTGCTAATGAACCATCTTGTACATTTCCTGTTCCTTCTGTTGACTCATCTTCATTATCAATATAGTTACCTGCACGCCCTGGCGTTGGTAAATTGAATTTTTTAATTAAGAAGTTGAATAACGTAAAGTTAAGGCCGAAGAACACTAATGAAACAATGACAAAGTTGATTAAATCTCTCGTTAAACCTGCATTGATCATCATTGGTGTACGTGTAATTAACTCAATAAATCCAAATGCATGAACACGTAAATTAATTAAATCCGCTAATGCGAATGCAAGTCCTGTTGTAATTGCATACACAACATATAATACTGGTGCAATAAACATGAACATGAATTCAATTGGTTCTGTTACACCTGTTAAGAATACTGCTAATGCAGCTGATAAGAACATTGGTTTATATTTTGCACGTTTTTCTTTATCAACATTACGGAACATCGCAAACGCAATCCCCATTAACGCTGCCGTTGAGCCGATAACTTGTCCAGCTTTGAAACGAGCTGGTACAACGTTATTTAATAAATCGTTATATGCTTTCGTATCTCCATTTGCTAATAAGTTATTTAAATCTGTAATCCATGCAAGCCATAACGGATCTTGTCCCGCTACAATTTGTCCAACCTTTGAGCCAGTTAACATCGTATATGTTCCGCCTAGCTCTGTGTAGTTCATCGGAATTGTTAACATATGATGTAATCCAAATGGTAATAATAAACGTTCTAACGTTCCATATACAAACGGTGCAATAACTGGTGCACTATCTTTAGATGCTGCAATCCAGCGACCAAATTCATTTAATCCACTTTGGATAAATGGCCATACAAGTGATAATACAATCGCAGTGACTGTAGACCAAACAATTACAACGAATGGTACGAATCGTTTTCCATTAAAGAATGCTAATGCCTGTGGCAGTTTATTATAATTGTAGTATTTGTTATATAAAGTAGCTCCTAAAAAACCTGTGATAATCCCTACGAAAACTCCCATGTTTAATGCTGGTGCACCAAGTACAGAAGTAAAGTAATCTTTTACAAGTAAATCTCCTGCTAAAAATGAAGAAACTGTCGCTTTTGAATCCGTTAACATTTGAGCGTTTACGCCAAATATAGCTCCTGTAATTCTGTTTGTTAAGACGAATGCTAATAGTGCTGCAAATGCACCACCTGCTCGATCCTTCGCCCAAGATCCCCCAATTGCTACTGCGAATAAGATGTGTAGATTTGTAATAATTGCCCAACCGATGTCTTCCATTACTCGAGCAATTGTATGAACTGCGTTAATATCCCCAGCAGACATCCCAATTAACTTACCGATGGAAATCATTAAACCAGCTGCTGGCATTACAGCTACAACCACTAATAATGCTTTCCCGAACTTTTGCCAAAAATCAAAAGACGTAATTTTCATCTGTTCTTCCTCCCCTTTATTTATAACAACATAATGATTTAAATTATAATTTCTATTTCTCTTATGAAAACGATTCCTTATGTTACTTTTTTCTCTTTACGCAACCGTTTTCATAAATCTATTTTAATAAAAGCGTTTTCACATTGCAATAGAAATTTATTTTTTTTCATAAAAAAAGATGCTCAAGGAGCATCCTTTTTCATTATGAAATGCGATAAACCCTTGTTTCATAAGGTTTTAACGTGATTGTAGTTATTTGTTCATGTTCCGCAACTTTATAGTTATTTAAAAGCAAACGTTTGCGTTCTAATGCGAATAAACTCGCATTATACACAGCTTCCTCTTTTGAGATATTACTAATTACAATGACTTTTTCATCCTGTAACGTACGTGTATATGCATAAATTTGTGGATCGTCTTCTAAAAGTAAATCGTACGTACCGTAGTTCAGTACATCGTGCTCTTTTTTCAAGGCAATCATTTTCTTATAGAAATTGAAAATAGAGTTCTCTTCATTTTTTTGCTTTTCAACATTAATTTCTTTGTAATTTGGATTCATGCTAAACCAAGGTGTACTTGTTGTGAAGCCAGCATTCATTTCATCGTTCCACTGCATAGGTGTACGTGAATTATCGCGGCAAGAAGCCCATATAATTTCCATCATATCTTGATGTGATACGCCCTCTGCAATTTTCTCACGATATAAATTTTTAATTGCTACATCATCGTAATCTTCAATATTTGGGAACTGAACATTTGTCATACCAATTTCTTGTCCTTGATAAATAAACGGTGTGCCGTGCATAAAGAAATACATCGCTCCTAAAGCCGTTGCACTTTCACGCCAATATTCTTTATCATTTCCCCAAGTAGACACAATACGTGGCTTATCATGATTTTCAATATATAAAGCATTCCATCCCTTATTTTCTAAACCTTTTTGCCACTTTGTTAATACTTTTTTCAACTCAACAACGTCAAGGTCTTTCTTCTTTTCTGCATCCCATAAGCTTAAATGCTCAAATTGGAATACCATATTGAATTTACCGTTCTCTTCTCCAACCCAAAGATCAGCATCTTCAACTTTCACACCATTTGCTTCTCCAACAGTCATAATATCGTATTTAGCAAATGTGTTTTCTTTTAATTCTTCTAGTAATGGCTGAATACCATTTACATTCATATGTTTGTCAAAAGAAGGCACATACTTTAACCCTTTTGGGTTTGGCATATCCTTGAGGCCATCTTCTTTTTTTATATGACTAATCGCATCGACGCGGAAACCATCAATACCTTTATCAAGCCACCAATTAACAGTATCATATAAAACTTCACGAACTTCTTTATTCTCCCAGTTCAAATCTGGTTGTTTACGCGAGAATAAATGTAAATAATATTGCTCTGTCACTTCATCATATTCCCATGCAGAACCATTAAAGATACTTTCCCAATTGTTTGGTTCCGCGCCGTCTTTCCCATCCTGCCAAATATACCAATCACGCTTCGGATTGTCTTTAGAAGAACTTGATTCAATAAACCATGGATGTTCATCACTTGTATGATTAATAACTAAATCAATAATAAGCTTCATGTCACGCTTATGAACTTCATCTAGTAGCATATCAAAATCTTCCATCGTACCAAATTCATCCATAATATCTTGATAGTCACTAATATCATAACCATTATCGTCATTAGGTGATTTATACATTGGACAAATCCAAATTACATCTATACCTAAATCTTTTAAATAATCCAGCTTTGCAATAATCCCCTGCAAATCTCCAATACCATCACCATTTGAATCCATAAAGCTACGTGGATAAATTTGATAAGCAACTGCTTCTTTCCACCATGTTTTCTTCATAATAACTCTCTCCTTTTGCATCTCGATTTTTTATGCAAACGTTTTCGTAACACTATCATAACAAAATATGGAGAGTTTGCAACGAGAATTTTTCACACTACTATTAAATATCTACATTCCATTACGAAATCATCCCCTATTTCATTGTGATCGCATAAGTTTTATTACTATCAGACTTGATTAGCTTACTTTCCAAAATATAAAGTGTGAGTCTTCACCTTCCACTTATCTTCTTTGCTTTCACTAGATTTTGAGGTACGAGTATAATTTTCCGTTAATGCAAAATTCTTACTTGTCACATTAACCGATTGCGTATCTGATTGAATTCAAAAAAGATGATTCCTGTTTTCATACAGAGATCACCTTCTTAAAGTTACATTATTTGTTTAGTACCCTTTAAAAGGGTGACATTTCAACTTCCTTCTCCAAACCAATTCATTTCATTACCTATATAATTTAATTGCCCTGCTTCTTCTTCTTTCTTCTTCTCATATAAACAGAAAGTAAGAGTACAACTAAAATAAAGATTGGCACGGCCATCATCCAATCTTTGGACCTAGATGGTTTTGAAATCATTTCTTTTTCTTTTACTTCATAAGGAATTCGATGCCCTCTAATTAACAAACGATGTGTATTCACACCATAAGGAGTACATGTAATTAAAGTTGCATAATCTTTATTTTCCACAATTAATAAATCGTCTACTTCATGCGGCAACACAACTTTAATTTGATCTACTTTATAAGCGAGGACCTTATCTAATGAATGGATATAAAAAACATCCGATTCCTTCATTTTATCTAAATCAGTAAATAATACTGCAGAAGGTAAACCTCGATGCCCCGTTAAAACAGTGTGTGTGCTTGTCCCACCTACTGGCAATGAAGATTTATCTAAATGACCTACACCGCGACTCAAAGCTGCCTCTGAAGTCCCTTGATAGATTGGAAGCTTCACATTAATCTGAGGTATCTCAATATACCCCATTGTATCGCCTAGATTTAAAGCATCTGCATAAGAATTTTGATTATCTTTTGGTTGTTCAGCAAATGGATCTGCAAATGTTTGCCCAGAGCTTTGAACTTGCTTATTATGCTCATCCGCCTCTTTTTCTCGACGCTCGAGCTCTTTCTTTTGAAGGGACTTTACAGCTTTATCATAGGAACTAACTTGAGAATAATGTGTTCTTGTCGCGAACCAATCGCTTACAGTTGGATACAAAAATATACCCAGTCCTAATAAAAAAATGCATCCAAAAACGATATTTTGTTTCATAGTACCCCCTTTAAGTATTTAAAAATATTAAAAAGAGGAAAGCTATTCGCTTCTCCTCTTTTTATGCTATATCATTATCATTTTCTAAAACCTTAATTTTTCGCTGTATTTCTTCTGAAGAAAACAAATGCTGCTACAGCCATCAACACAAGACCTACTACAGTAAATAGCATTGTTCCCATACTACCTGTTGAAGGGAGTACCCAACCACTTTTATTATTCTCTACTTTTAATTCAATAGTTTTGTGCTCCGCATTAATTGTTACATCAATTGGATCTCTTAATTTTTGATAAGAAGCTTTTGTACCATCTTCTTTTTCATAAGTTGGTGCTTTCGTTTCAACTACTTGGTATTCTCCGTATGGGAGGTTATTCCATGTGATAATACCATTTTCATCAGATACACCTTTTACTTCTTGCTTTCCTACTACTACCACATTACCTTTTTTATCTTGTAATTCGAATTCTGCACCTTGTAATTTCTTATTATCAGCACCATCAACTTTCGTCAACTCAATGCTACCAGCTGTTGGGACAACAATTACCGGCTTAGATTCTTTTTTATCTGTTACATTATTATTATTTTCAAAATCGATTGTCGCTTTATTTGGAATTTCCGTTCCAGCTGCTACGTCTTCTTTAATCTGTGATTTAATTTGTAAATGCAACTCTTTTTTTTCATTTAATTTTGAGAAATCTTTCACAGTCGCTGTTACCTTTTGACCTTCTACAACTACTTCTACCACACTTGAATCTACTTCTACACCATCGATGTACACAACTGGTTTTCCTTGAATTACTAATCGATTATCTAACGTATCTGTTACAACATACTGTTTATATTCTTTAATATCTTCTGGAATTAATGTTTTAATATCATAGTTATAATCTGTTTGTGTATTAATTGGTAAGAACTCTAAATCTTTATTGATCTTTTTGTCAATCGTTGGCTCCTCATAGTTCTTTACTTCCACAGTCTCTACTTTACCAGATGTAATTGAGCCGTCCTCATTAATTGTACCTGATTCAGTAATTGAAAATGCATGTTTTGTTGAATCCTTAACATAACCTTTTGGTGCTTCTTTCTCTTGGAAATAATACTTACCATACTCTAAACCTTGTACACGAATTTTACCATCTGTACCTGTTACTAACTCTTCTTTAACTACTTTACCATCCTCTGTATATAAAGAGAACTTTACACCTGGAAGTACTTTATCTTTCGCACCTATTTTTGTTAATTCTACTGCTCCACGTTTGATTTCATTCTTTGGATACATGTGAACATCGTAGTTTAGCATATCGCCCGTTTTACTTGTCATTGGAATGTCGACTGTATACGTATTTGGATTTAAGTTAACATGTTCTGGTCCAGCAACTTCTTTTACTTCATAACGTCCTAACGGTAAATCTGTAAATACTGCCTCACCTTTATCAGTTGTTGTCATTTTGATTGACTCTGCGTTTGTTACAGGCTTTACATTTTCCTTTGCAATCTTCCCATCATTTGAAATCTTTTCGAATGACGCAATTTGCTTAATTTCAAATGTTACACCTTTTAATGGCTTAACGTCCTCAGGTACTGTTTGATTCGCAGAACCATCACCCTCTACACCTGGCTTCCCATTTTTTTCTTGTTCGTACTTATGAATGGTTAAAGAACCTGTATTTTTTGATGCTGCACTCACAAACATACTAGGCAACATAGAAAACGTTAATGCTAAAATTAACAACATACTAAAAATCTTTTTCATATTATTCTTCCTCACTATCTCTATAAATTTTTCAATTTAAAACTCTATTACTTATTCCTTTTATTTCGAACATATAAGAACACAACTAGTAACATTAAAATCCCACCGATGGAATAGAAAATGCCTGTTCCTATACCTCCCGTTTTCGGGATTTCCCACTGACTCTTTTGATTTTCTATTGTTATTTTGTGTACTGATGATCCGACTTCTACTGTAATTGGCTCTTTCAAAAGCATATAACCATCTGGGGCTTGTACTTCTTTAATTGTATATTTTCCGAACAGTAATGGATTGGAAACTGCCCTACCATTTTCATCGGTTGTTAATTTCCCAATCTCTTTACCATCTTTGTCTAAAATCTGAAACACAGCATTTTTTAATTTCAGATTGACATCTGTAGCATCGACCTTCGAAATTTCAATTACACCTTTTTCTAGCAATTCATTTTCAACGGTCTTCTCTATCGGCGTTTTTGTGTCTTTCGTTATTTCAAAGTCGTATGATTTATTATCTAGTTTATAACCTTCTGGAGCTTCGACTTCAACTAGCTTATATTCACCAATTGGTAAATCCATTGCCTTAGCTTTTCCATCTTCACCCGATGTAATTGTTTGAATGACATGATTATCTTTATCTCGGACTTCGAAAACAGCACCTTTTAATGGAATATTGCTGCCTTTTTCTACTTTCGTAACTTCTAACTCCCCAGCACCAACTATATCTTCAACTAGTCCAGCATCGATTGTCATATTATGTTCATCTTCACCAAGTTTGATCATTTCTGAATATCCATCTTTATCAACATTAGAATCAATTTTTTCATCGTTACCAACGTTTTTATTTGTCCATTTGTAACCATCCGGCAACATAAATCTCACTTGGTATTCACCCGGATCTAAATTTACAAACTTGTAATAACCAGGATTTCCTTTTTTGTCATTACCAGTTCTCGTCATACTAATAACTTTTCCATCTTTATCTAACAACTCTACGACTACACCATTCACACCAGTGTTTCCATCGTTTTGAATGCCATCTTTGTTTTTATCCAGCCAGACGTAATCTCCTAATGAACTCTTTTTCGAGGCATGTAGCTGTACACCCACTCTGTTTGGCTCTGCTGGTTGAATCCAATTTCCTGTTACATCATTTATCGCACTATATCCAAATGAATTCCATGCAATTCCCGCCGAAGCATCTAGATCAACAGGTGCACGCATTGACCATTCTAGTGTCGCTGCTTCGCCTGGATATACAAGCTTATTCTTATCAAATTCAAATTTAACTGCCGTTACCTTTGTTAAATCCGCCGGTGGCTCTAAAGACCACTTCGGATCATTTGCACCATCCGGGTTCACAAAAGCATCATTTCCTTGAATTAAATCATCACGCTTAGGTTTTGAAACAGTCGTGTAATAAATCTTAATGAAATCACCGTCAGTAAGTTGAATTGGTGATGTTAAGTATGGGGTCCATTTACTACCACGCTCTTGTGAATGATTCTGCGTTTGTAAAACTGACTGGTCACCCTCTGCAGGGAATATATCAATTAAGACACCATTCCTAACCGCTACGGTCCCACCATTTTCAATTTTTAAACGATACTTCACTTCTCCACCTGGTACTGTCGTCGCTACTTCTGGTGAACCTTTCCAACTATCATCTAGTTCACCTTTTACATATTTAATTGATTTTAAAGATTGCTCTTCTTCAATCTCAACAGCATCTTGACTTTCAATAATTGGGTCATTTATGTCACCATCACCATCAAGATCATTTTCATCTTTTCCTGTTGGTTGTCCCCACTTATCTGCAGATACTATTGTTGAGACATTAGACATTAAGCCCGCCTTATTATAGTACTTGCCTGCCATCGCAAAGTTATTAACCTTTACTTTAAACTTAACAGTCACAGCGTCTCTCGGTGAAACATCTAATTCAGAGAAAGTCCATCGTAAAAGGGTTCTTCCTTTTTCTTTATAGTTCGGAATCGTTTCTACCTTTATTTTTTTTGCATCATAAGGTTTTCTATCCCATTCATCTTTAACGACAGCAAATGTCTCCGATCCTGGAACATATTCTAATCCCTTTGGTAACCAATCTACAATTATTGGTTGTTTTAAAGGTGTAGAACTCCAATCAACTTTACCAGTTAATTCAAATTCCACTTCTTCTCCCTTTATATACTTTTCTCCAGGCTTCGTTAACGCCTTTTTCTTAAAAGTAACCTTTGATTCGGGATTTTCTTTTACTTTTACTTGCGCTGTCGCTTCTTTTATATAGTTTTTTCCATCAATATCATATGAAATATGTGCGGTATTTTTCAAAATACCTTCTTTAAAGTTCGGATCATCCACTTTAAACATTAACCATGCGCCATAACTCATTTTAAAATCTGCAGGCACTTTACCAAATTCATATCGAATTCCGGTTACTTTATCACCTTCAACTAATGATAAAGAAGAAACATCTAACCATTCTCCGTTCGTATTACCACGAATCATTTTCCATTCTTTCCACTCTGGATTATTCTTCGTTTTGTATAAAACCTTATATTCACTTACACCTGAAAATGCACCTGTATGCATTCTCGTAAAATGAAGTTGTTCATCAAAACGGTCATCTTGGAGCACAAAATTATCAATTTCCTTAGAATATTGATTTTGAATGTTAGATAGTGTAAAAGCAATTTCTTCTTCTTTACTGTATTCAGACTTTTGGGCAGCTTTTCTCAGCTCTGAAAAAGCTTGCTCTGGAGGAATAACAGGAGGTTTTTTATTTGATACTTCAACATACGCATGTGTTTGTTTTGTTAATTCCTCTTCCCCTTTTGGCTTTAGTTTTGCCTCAACCCTATTCAGAACTTGTTGATTTTGATCTTCACCAAAATTTTCCTCGGGGAACTTAACCTTAACTTTAACAAGTTTCTCGCTTTCTACATTTTTCAGATCCCATACGACTGTATGTGAATTTGCATCATATTTCCCGTTATCACTAGCTGAAATAAACTGCGCTTCTTTCGGTAGTATGTCTTTTATTGAAAGCGAATCAAGTGTAGTAGGTCCACTAACATGTTGAGCACGAATCGTGTATTCGACTTCTTCTCCTGGTTTAATCGACCACTTATTAGGAGTTTTACGCATTTCCCACTCTGGTTTCTTAGGTGGTTCAGGTGGAGTTTCTTTTTCATATGCTACAACCGTTACTTCATTGGAAGTTTTGCCTCCTTGATCAGATACAAAATCCGCTACAGCTGTAGCTTTCGTTCCATTTTTTGTTCCTTTAGGAAACTTCACTGTAATAGGGACTGCTTTAGAATCTCCATTGGGAAGGGGCTCTTTAAAGGTATAAATAACTGAATGCGTTTCTTTATCGTATACTGCATCCGTAGCACTAATTTTCCCATGTCTTACGTACTCGACCTCAGGTGGTAGTTTGACAATGACCTTTGCATCTTTATGCCCACCTTCTAAACCAAATGTACTTAAATCAAGTTGATATACAAAATCTTTATCTACATCTTTTTGCGAACCATCTCCGCCCTCAACCGAAAGCTTTAAACTGACATTCGCTTCTTTGTCATATGTTTCTGCTGCTACAATATGTATAAATGGCTGTACAATAATTTGCATTACCATTAAACAAATGACAAATATACTAATCTGTTTACTCTTCATACTCACACCTCTCTATTAATCTCCTTAACAACAAGGAGATTCACTATTTCTTCTAATACCATCCGCTTTCAGCCTAAGAACAATAAAGTGTGCCATCTTAAAACAAACATCTTATTATCTGATAATTGGGCAAATAAAAAAGGATTGTCGGGTTGCAAATTGTATTTGCAACCCGACAATCCTAGTAATAAGATTTATTACCTTAGACTCAAAGCTTTGCGACCTATTCTTTCAAATAGTGTGCCAAGATATTCCAATGTTACTATTCTATAAAAAAAATAAAAATTTATCCACTATATTTTTTTATTTCACATAATAATTCTCAAAAAAACTTCCAATAAACCAGCATACATCTTACTTCTAAAGTTTAAAATGACAATTCTCCTTCTCAATATAAAGCTATACTACATATACATTATTGCTCTATCTCTTTTATATTACACTTAGCATACAACTCAAACACCCTTAAATAATTTTTTCATATATATATTATAGTAAAAATAATCTTCTATAAAAAAGGAGTCATACTATGAAGCAGACAAAATTAACAGGTCGCATCGTTGTTCCCTCAGATCCTGACTACGACATAGCCCGAATGAATTTAAATTTAAGTATTCCAAAACTCCCTTGTATTATTGTTTTTTGCCAAAATAAAAAGGATGTGTGTAACGCCTTAAAATGGGCACGTGAACGTCATATACCATTTCGCTTAAGAAGCGGACGTCATAGCTATGAAAATTTCTCTCTTTTAAATGGCGGACTTATTATTGATATAAGTGAAATGAATAGAATTACTGTTCATACAGAGAAATTAACAGCAACAATTGAGGCTGGTGCAAATCTAGGCTCTGTTTATAAGAATCTTTGGAAACATGGCGTTACAATACCAGCTGGTACAAGTGCAAGCGTTGGAATTGTTGGGCTAACACTTGGCGGCGGCATCGGTATGCTTTCACGCTTATTTGGACTAACATGTGATCAATTACTAGAAGTCGAAATGGTACAAGCATGTAGAAAGTTTGGTGCAAAAACCATTCGTGCAAATGAAAAGGAAAACCCTAGCCTGTTTTGGGCATGCCAGGGTGGTGGTGGTGGAAATTTCGGAATTGTTACTTCCTTAACTTTCCGGGTCCATCCTATAAAAAACGTCTCCATTTTCTCACTCACATGGGAATGGGAAGACTTTATTGCTGCATTTCAAGCTTGGCAAAACTGGGCACCTTATATAGATGAACGTCTCACTTCATCAATTGAATTATTCTCTAAACAACGAAATAAAATCGAGGTGAAAGGTGAATTTGTCGGCTCTCCTTCTGAACTCTATCATCTATTATCTCCTCTTCTTGAAACTGGTAATCCTTCTCTCTTTATAGATGAAGTCCCGTATATAAAGGCTGTTCAATTCTTTAATAGCGGCAATATTCCTGAAAAATTCAAACGTTCTGGTTCCTACGTATATAAACCTATCCCTCTTAAAGGTATTCAAATCTTACAATATTTTCTTTCTCATGCACCAAATAAAGATGCGAGTATTTGGCACCAGTCACTCGTAGGTGCTGTTGAAAATATTTCGCCTAATGAAACAGCTTATTTCCATCGTAAAGCAATTATTGCTCAAGAATACATTACCTCTTGGAAATGCGACGATGAAGAAAATCAAAATTTACGCTGGGTTAAAGATTTAAGAGAAAGCTTAAATCCTTATACATTAGGTGACTATGTCAATTGGCCCGATATCGACATTAAAAATTGGCAAACTAGTTATTATGGCTCTAATTTTCAAAGGTTGCGTAAAGTGAAGACAGCATATGACCCTTGTAATGTTTTTCGTTTTCAACAAAGCATTCCTCCTTTCCATACGTAAAAAGGAAGAACAGAGTTCTGTTCTTCCTTTTTACATTGAAAATCGGTCAATGGTTTGTTTCAAGTCCGCTGCTTGCTTCTCTAAATCCTTTAATAATTGATCGATTACTACCATATTTTTAGATTGTTGCAACGTCACACGTGCCACTTCTTGTGAACCAGCTGATGTTTCCTCAGCAATTGCTGCTACAGCCTTTGTTTGTGCTCCTGTTTGATGAATGCGACTCACTTGTTCATTCATATAACTACTAATTTGCTTAGTTGCATCTGCTACTTCCATAATACTTGATGACATTTCTTTTAAAATTAATTCTGTAGCTCCCCCGCGTTTCGCCTCTTCTTTAGCTTTTTTCACTTGCTCCGTCATTTTCAATGCGACTTGTTGCACTTCCTCTTGCATATTTCGTAATAACTGCGATATATTTCTTGCAGAATGATCGCTTTCATCTGCAAGTTTACGTACTTCTTCAGCTACAACTGCAAAGCCCCTTCCATGCTCTCCAGCACGAGCTGCCTCAATAGAAGCATTTAATGCTAATAAATTCGTTTGACTAGCAATCTCACTCACAACAGAAACAATATGTTCTACTTGTTTCATTCGTTCTTCTAACTTCTGTACATTTTGCATCGAATCTTCATTCTCTTTTGCCAATGTTTGAATGCCTTGAATTAAAGAAGTAAAGACACGTGTACTTTGTCCTAAAGCTTGAACCATTTCTAAAGACAACTCGTCGGACTTTTTTGCTTTTTCTTCTACTTCACTCGCAATAGAGGTTGTTGTATCGACAGTTGAAACAATCGCCTGAATGGAAGCTGCTGATTGCTCGGCGCCAGAAGAAATCTCTGCAAGAGTTTCAGACACACCGCGTGCTTGCTTTGTCGCTTCCTCTGTTTGTCTTCTAATTTGCTGAACTTGATTATTTGTATACGAAAATGTAGTATCAATATTTTTTACCATACCTCTTAAGTTCCCTAGCATCATATTAAATGCAACACTTAAAGATTTAATCTCATCATCTACTTTTGGCAACGGGACATCTTCACGAATATCACCATCAGCCGCTTTCCTTGCTGCTTCTTCCAACTTTCGAAGTGGTTTAATTAAAAATATTGCTGCCCCATACGCTAAAATTCCAGACCATACTACACCTAATAGCATAACGATAATATTATAAACAGTTTGACTTACGTAACTTTGAAAATAATCATATATAACGTAAATAAAAAATAAACTTGTTGAATATGTAATTAAAGCTAAAACTGTAGTAAATAGCATAAGCTGTATACGTAAACCAAAGGAAAATGTCTTCCTTTCTTTTTCCATCTCTTCTTTCCCCCTTTTTATAAGCAATATAAGTGCTACCTATATATTATTATCCATATTTTCGTTATAGAAAGATATAGAGATTTTAAAAACCATAATTCCCTTGAATATCAAATTCCGTCAAAAAAATAAAGGATTCTGACAATTTATGACTAATAACAGAAATAAGGGGAAACATTTGTAAAATATATTTTTGACTGGGGGTTTTGTATGATTCAGGTTCGAAATCTAGTAAAATCATTCGGCTCGCTTGATGTTTTAAAAGGAATTGATTTAGAAGTAAAAGAAAAAGAAGTTGTTGTTTTAATTGGTGCCAGTGGTTCCGGTAAAAGTACATTACTTCGCTGTCTTAACTTTTTAGAAATGTACGATGAAGGTGAAATTCACTTACAAGGTGAACGAATTGATCCAAAGCATTCAAATTTAAACAAAGTCCGTGAAAATGTCGGTATGGTTTTTCAGCACTTTAACCTCTTTCCTCATATGACCTCACTAGAAAACATCATAGAAGCACCTATCCATGTAAAAAAATTAGAAACAGTAAATGCAAAGGATATCGGAAATCAGCTTTTGCAAAAAGTCGGCCTACAAGATAAAGCAGATGTAACTCCCCACCTTCTTTCCGGTGGTCAAAAACAACGAATTGCGATTGCACGAGCTCTTGCTATGAATCCTAAAATTATGCTATTTGATGAACCTACCTCAGCCTTAGACCCTGAACTTGTTGGAGAAGTATTGCAAGTTATGAAAGAACTTGCTGAAGAAGGAATGACCATGATTATTGTTACTCATGAAATGAATTTCGCAAGAGATGTAGCTGATCGCGTCATATTTATGGATGACGGAAAGATTGTAGAGGACGCTCCGCCAGCACAATTCTTTTCAGCTCCATCACATGAACGAGCAAAACAATTTTTACGCAACGTTTTATAATGTAATTTCTGTTTCAAATGAAAAGAAATACATCCATACGGTGCACAACTAATTGTCCAAATAAAATATCTCAGTAACATACTTAAAACCATCCGTATGATCAATATATAGGAGGGGTTTTATGAAAAGAAAACTATTAACCATTGTTGCGAGTATTACATTATGTACATCCTTCATACTAGGAGCCTGTAGTAAGGAAAGTGCTACTACTTCTTCAAATGGTGAAAAAGAATTTCGTTATGCGATGAGTGGCTTATATAAACCTTTTAACTATAAAGAAAATGACGGAAAGCTTGCCGGTTTTGATGTGGAAATTGGTGAGGCACTTGCGAAAAAAATGAATATGAAACCCACTCCTATTACAAATCCATGGGAAACGCTAATTCAAGGTCTACAATCGAAAAAATATGATGCTATATTGGGCAGTATGGCAATTACAGAAGAACGCTTAAAAGCTGTTAGTTTCTCCAATCCTTATTATCGTTCTGGTGCCCAAATTTTTGTGGCTAAAAAGAATACATCTATCTCTTCTCCAGAAGATTTGAAAGGTAAGAAAATTGGTGTTGTAAAAGCTAGTACCTTTAAAGACCTTGTTGCAAAACATACAGATCAAATCACAGAATATGATAGCGATATTACTGCACTTATGGACTTAGAGCCTGGACGTATTGATGCAGTAATCACTGATCAAATGGTCGGTTTACGTATGATCAAAGAAGGTAAATCAAATATAAAAGAAGCTGGAAAACCATTAAATCTTGATGAAATGGGAATTGCTATTCGTAAAGATGATAAAGAAATGGTTGAGAAAGTAAATAAAGCTTTAGATGAAATCATTAAAGATGGTACGTATGAAAAGATCAGTAAAAAATGGTTTGGGCGTAATATTCTCGGTGAAGAGGAAAAAACGAAGTAAATTAGCTAGTCAAATGTTTCATACATTATGCCCCACTTTTTATGTGGGGTATTTCATTCCCTACTAAAATCCATACAATATGAGGTGACACATATGTTTGAAATTTTTATGTCTACTTATCCCACACTCTTAAAGGCTACTATTGTCACATTACAATTAACATTAACATCCCTATTACTTGGTTCACTAATTGGATTACTATTCGCTTTTTTTCGAATCTCTAACAATAAGATTTTAAATAGTATTGCTCATGTATATATCGCCATTATTCGTGGTACACCTTTAATTGTTCAAATTGCCATTCTCTATTTCGGTATTACATCGATTATTGTCTTCACTCCTTTTTGGGCAGGAGCAATTGCTTTAGCAATCCATAACGGTGCATATATTACTGAAATTTTCCGCGGATCCATTCAGTCCGTTGACCGTGGACAATTGGAAGCTGCTCGCTCTTTAGGTATGCCTTACCCTTTAGCTATGCGCCGAATTATATTACCACAAGCATTTCGTCTGTCTCTTCCCCCTCTAGGGAACCAATTTATTATTGGATTAAAAGATTCTTCTCTTGTTGCTTACGTAGGATTGTCCGAATTATGGGGATCAGGTTTATCAATTGCTGCAAGTAACTTCCAACAATTAGATACATACATAATTGTTGGTTTATATTACCTCGTACTTGTTCTTCTATTTACTTATTTTGTTAATCTTTTAGAAAAACGACTTCAACGAAAAGAAAATAACTCTGTCCAGGTCAAGACGAAGAACAAGAAAGAAGTCTCTTTATAACAAAAAGCAAGCTCTAAGAGAGCTTGCTTTTTCATCGTAAAATATGTCTATTATTGATTTACTTTTTTTATAGTCTCTTTTTCCTCTATATGTTCCTCACGATATGAAATATTATGAGGATCCAATCCATTTCCTAAAGAACCATAGAAATGCTCCCTATGCGGATCAACTAATTCACTTCCGTGATAATACACACGTGGTGTATTCCAAAGTGCTGCCAAAGCTTTTGTCATCGGCATTTCGTGATAGCGTTCCGGCCACATTTCTTTAATTTTATCTTTTACTAATGGATAGTATTTAGAACTCATAGCAGGAAACAGATGATGTTCTGTATGGTATGAGAAATTGAAATGTAAAACGTCTACCCAGCGCGGTACTGTTACTGATAAACAGTTTGCTAAAGGATCATTTACTGGAACAATAGGATTTAAGCGGTGATTTGTTGCGATATACGCCATTACAATAAAGTT
This sequence comes from Bacillus sp. RC242, assembly GCF_044908245.1. Taxonomy (NCBI): domain Bacteria; kingdom Bacillati; phylum Bacillota; class Bacilli; order Caryophanales; family Bacillaceae; genus Bacillus; species Bacillus sp. RC242. The sequence continues at coordinate 86,608 of NZ_JBIYCZ010000011.1, read as the reverse complement.
AGCAATTAACAACGGAATCACGTATGCAAAGAACCACTTTGTAGGTCCCATAATAAACAATAAACTAATCCAAACTGTCCAGGGCAAAAGAAGTTGAAGCCATACAGATTTTTGATTGGATGACTTAAATTCTTTTATAAAATGAAAGAACATTCGAGTCGAATGTAACGTAAATTGAATTGTTAGTGACAGGAAACTAAAGAATGAACGTACATGAAGAGGCATGCGATATACCCAACTCAAAAACTTACTCTTTTTCAGTTTCTCAAATGTCGGCCATGCATCTGGATCATTCTCTTCATGCTGTGTGTGAACATGATGCGTTGCATTATGCCACTTTCTCCAAAGTTTTGGGCCAGTTGATAATGGCATAAATGCTATCGCACCTAAAAAATCACGAAGCCATGCCTTTCTTACAACTGTTCCATGTAAAATTTCATGTCCTAAAAATCCAAGTGAAGCAAAACATAATCCAAGAACAATTGCAATTCCTAGATTTGCCCACACATTCAATTCAAATACACCGATCGTTATTAAACCAGCCAATGCCACAAGTAAATAAGCCAGTCCACCAAATAATCGATTAGGAACTGGTTTAAATGCTTTTTTCGGCAAATGTGGTGCTACACGTGCTGCATACCACCCAAACGTATGAAGCTCCTTCATCCTTTTGCCCCTTTCTTATGCCGCGCCCCGCGCAACTTGCATATATCAATTCTTGCTTCCAGATTGATTTTACTACGTGATCCAAAAAGCATTTATCATAAGGAAAATATACTCACTCTATCGTCACTTAATTTTCGCTTTTATTATCAATGAAAAACATTTCTCTTTTTACTCTCTATCAACCTTTCCACATGATGAATCATAACAATAGAATTTCTATATTGTCAACAACTTTTATGACCTAGTAATAAAAGTTGGTTATATTTTTATAATTATACTTTATTTCACTAAAGAAAAAGCATAGATTTCATAAGGCTTTATCAGGTATATATACATATCCACTTAAACAACATAGACTCTATCTTATTCAAGAACTCTCTATGTAATCAACAAATGGAATCACTTGAATTTAGCTTTATATAAATCCTACTTCTTCATACTGCCCCAATAAAATAATTATATTAAAATATTTTTTCTTTCGTTTAGTAAGAATAGAACGCTACGAAAACAACATACATGAATTCCATATAAGATGGAAATATTAAAAGGAAAATTGTTCTAATTTGGAGGTTTTCAAAATGACAGATGACACATTTCCGCAGTTACCATCATCCTATTGGATTGAATCTACTCAATTTCCTACTTTTCCTCATTTATCCGAAAATATAAAGACAGAAGTTGCTGTTATCGGAGCTGGTATTACAGGCATTACCACTGCCTATTTACTCGCTAAAGAAGGAATGAAAGTCGTTTTAATTGATTCTGGTCTTATTTTAAATGGAACGACTGGGCATACAACCGCAAAGGTAACGGCACAACATGATCTTATTTATGATGAATTAATAAATCATTTCGGTGTGGAAAAAGCCCGACTTTACTATGAATCAAATAATCATGCTCTACAATTCATAAATGAGACTGTGCAAACATATAAAATCGACTGTAATTTCTCAAATGAAGATTCGTATTTATATACAACTACTGATAATGGATTAAGAAATTTATCGAAAGAATATGAGGCCTATCAAAAATTAAATATACCTTGTGACTATGTTCAATCCCTGTCGATTCCTATTCCCGTACAATCTGCACTTGTCATGAAAAACCAAGCACAATTCCATCCCCTCCTTTATTTGAAAACACTTTTAGAAAAGTTTGTGGAGATGGGCGGCAAAGTTTATGAACAAACAACAGCTATTGATGTGGAAAAAGGTGATTGTCCACAAGTCATTACAAAGGGTGACCATCGCATCACTTGTAAATATATTGTCTCTTGTTCACATTTTCCTTTTTATGATGCTAATAGCTTTTTCTTTACGCGAATGTATGCAGAACGCTCATATGCTCTTGCAATAAAAGCAAAAACAGATTATCCAGGTGGCATGTATTTAAGTATTGATGATCCAAAACGCTCCATACGTTATACGACAAGCAATGGAGAAAAGTTGATATTGATTGGCGGAGAGAGCCATAAAACAGGCCAAGGAATTAATACGATGCTTCATTATGATGCACTATATTCCTTTGCTGAATCTACTTTTGGAGTAGATGAAATTCCTTATAGATGGTCAGCGCAAGATTTAATCACGCTAGATAAACTCCCTTATATCGGACATATTAACGAAAGGAATCCAAATATATTTGTGGCAACTGGATATCGTAAATGGGGAATGACGACTGGAACTGCAGCAGCTCATTTACTGAAGGACTCCATTCTAAAAGTCCACAGTCCATATAAAGAACTGTTTGCACCATCACGCTTTCATGCAAATCCGGATATAAAAACTTTCCTCTCTCAGAACATTGATGTTGCTAAACATTTAATTGAAGGGAAAATTGAAACCGCATTACGTAAACCAGAAGATCTTGAAGTTGGCGAGGGATCTGTTGTACATGTTAACGGTAAACGAGCAGGTGCTTATAAAGATAAAGAAGGAAAATTACATATCGTCGATACGACTTGTACACACCTCGGTTGTGAAGTTGAATGGAATAACGGTGATTGTACTTGGGATTGCCCTTGTCACGGTTCCCGTTTTTCAATTGATGGGAATGTTATGGAAGGTCCAGCAGATCAACCATTAAAGCGAGTTGATAACGAATAATTACAGATTCAGCGTGAATTTTCATTTACTCCCTTTTGTAAGAATAATCGTAACTAGCAACGTTTTCTTTATTCCTAAAACACAAAAAGAGCACAAACTCACTTGTGCTCTTTTTCATATACTTCAAACAACATATTTCGAAATAATGTATTCAAACTCTCAATATCAATCCCTAATCTCTTTTCAATATCTTTCACATATTGCTGATAATAATTAATTTGTTCTTCTAAAAATTGATTTAGCACCTCAATTTTCAATCCAACGTCCAATTCAGTACCTGCTTTTTTCTTTATTAACAACTTTTCAATTTCATTCAATACACTAGGCTCTACTGATAGTTCCATAATTAACCGGTCAAATTCTACTGGGGGCAATGTCCCTTTCTCTTCTAACCATTTACAAGCTAAAATAGGACGTAATACGTAAAAGTACTTTTTCAACTTTACATTTTCACCTTGTAAAAATTCACGATAGTTTTTTGAAGCCATATGTAAGTAATGATATATCGTTGATTTCGGATTAAAATCCTTTTCACTCATTTGCTGAAGCTGCTCTGGAAGGTTCGAGTTTTCCGAATAAAAAATCGGCGATCGAATCCATTCGAGTAACGCTGGATTTGACTTTGCAAACAGTTGCAAAGCCTTTTTAATATCCCAACCACTTATGTCTAAATCATCACTAATTGGATATTCGATTACATCACGCTTATCATGGATTGATAAATACCATTCTACAGGGTGTATATAAACAAACCTAACATCATAATCACTATCTTTCGATGGAAACCCCCACGCCCGACTCCCTGATTCCACAGCGAATAAAATTTTCACACCATTCTCTTTTTCAATTCGCTCTAGTTCTAATTCAATTTTCTCTCTCATTTCATACCATCTCCATTTTTTGATTATTTCCCTGGGAATTCGACAAATATACGACTAATTTTACTATATACCAAAACAGCTGTCAGACAATTTCTGACAGCTCAATAAAGCACCTATTTTTTATTTTCAATTACAGTAGCAGTAATTCGTTCAAACTCTTTTTGAATTTCCTCTTTATATGCATCCACTTTTGAAAAATCCATAGCAGCAATATAAATTCGTTCTAATTTATCACGAACTGATTTTGCTTTTGCTAAGAAAGACATTGCCTCATTCATTTTTGCTTTATATTGAATGGAAACGTCACGAATTTCTGTAGCATACTTCTCATCCGTCCCCGGTTTAACAATAAGAGCATACATATCTATAATCTCATCACCTTCGCGACTTGGAAAATATTCATGTGGTGCGGTACTATCAAAAATTGCAAATCCTAATTCTCTTACGATAACCATATCAAGACTATTCGGGTCAAATCCGCAATGATATACTTCAACGTCAAAACCTTTTTCTTCTGCTGCCTTCGATAACTTTTTGAGCATTGTTGATTTTCCAGAGCCCGGGCGTCCTTTTATAAAATAACGATGTGGTAACCCTTCTGTTAAATTAGGAACAAAATCAACTGCTCCTTTCGGTGTAGCAGCTCCTAAAAAACGATGTTTCACAATCGATTGTTCTCCCTTTTTATCTGCAAATAATTTCTGAATTAGCTGTTCTGTTAGTTCATTTGCTTTATTAAAATCAATGTTATTAATATATATTTTCTCCCACTCATCATGTATAACTAACGCCTCTTTAAAACATCCGTAAGCAGATTTGAAAGCCTTGCCCGCTTCTAATACAAACCGTTCAATTTCTAACTTCTGCTTTCTTAATTTATCTGAGTCCCAAGCAACTCCTAAATTTATATACTCTTCAATAACTCCTGGCATTTTCGGCTCAATAACATGCGGTGATGTTCCATCAACAATTCCTACTTTTAATTTCGGAATAATCACTCCATCAACTGACTTATTATCAGAAGAACAATGCAAAAGTTCAATATCATATCCTTTTTCAACCCATTCACGACCTATTGCCTTAATTAAAGAAGATTTTCCCGTTCCTGGACCACCCTTTAAAATAAACAACCTATCTAGTCCTTTTAAATTCTCTTCGTATAAATTATGAAATCCTCTAGCTGTATTGCCACCAGCATAATAATTCAATACATTCCCTGTCACTGCACTCACTCCTTCGCAACAGTCTACTTACATAAGCTACAATATGCGAGCAACTTTATTTGGGTGAACACCTAATTTGTATTGCACGAAAAAAGGAAATGAATTACAATTTAAATATCACAAACATTCCGAATTTAAAACCGAATAAACCTTTATCAAGAGAGGCAGAGGGACCGGTCCTTTGAAGCCCAGCAACCTCAGTTTATGCAAACTGAATAGGTGCTAATTTCTGCAAAATGCATTGCATTTTGGAAGATAAAACTCAACTAGTATGTAAAGCTCATCTTTCTTGATTATGAAGGATGGGCTTTTTATTATTTGAAAAAAATATATTGGAGGTATGTAAAATGAAAGTAATTGATCTATCACAAACGTTTGAAAATAATATGTCTCAATTTCCTGGAACACCAAAAATCCAACTAGAAGCCATTACAAGCGTTGAAGAAACAGGTTATCAAGTTACGAATTTTCATTCTGTCGTTCATGTTGGTACGCATTGTGATGCGCCTGCTCATTTCATTTCAGGCGCAACCACTATTGATCAATTACCCCTAAATCAATTTGTAGGCGAAGCTGTCCTTATCGATGTGACTCATGTTCAAGAGCGAAAATTACCTAAGGAAGTATTACATACTGTCGACATAAAAGAAGGCGATATTGTCATTTTCCATTCCAATCTATCTAATAAATGGAATACCGAAGCTTATGAGAAAGAAGCGTTTTATCTTTCCGAAGAATTAGCTGAAGAACTAGTTCAATTAAAAGTAAAATCTGTCGGTTTAGATTTTATTTCTCCTGATGAGGTAACGACAGAAACATCACCGATTCATCACATACTGTTAGGAAATAATATTTACTTAATTGAAAACTTAACAAACTTAGATGCCATTAAAGCGAAACGATTCTTTTTCTCAGCAGCACCTTTAAAAATTAAAAATAGTGACGGTGCTTTCGCAAGGGCATTCGCTGTTATTTTTTAAACATGGTCTACAAAAAAAGCAAAGATCACTTTTGACCTTTGCTTTTATATTTTTTATTTAAGTTAAAAAAGAATTGTTCCACCCTTGGGCGTATCCAAGCTAAATAATCTTTATCTTTCTTCTTTGTACAAGCTATCTCTTCTCCATCTACCATTTCGACAAGTTCTAGCTCTAACAGTTGCCTCGTAAATGCTACCATATTTACTTCTTCTGCTGGATATTCTTCTTTTAATTTCCCCTCAATTTCCCCCAATAAAAAACCGTCACGCATCATTGCTAGTGCATCAATCCAAAGTGGCGGCATTTCATATGTCTCTCCTGTAATCGTATCTTTTACAATATAGTTCTTTTGCTCTTTTCGAAATTGAATCGTGTGTAAACATACAGTCGAATTTAATGTTAATTCCATCATACCACCCCTTTCATCATATCCGCATAGAAAAAAGGATGCGCGTGCACCCCTTCTTTTCTTTTCATAACACTACTGAACCGTTACATGAGCTAAAAGCTCTATGTCGATATTTTCCTCCATTATAAACGAAGTGTTTTATAAAAAAAACCCTTCTTGAAACATTTTATAAAATGTTTATATTTACACAACAAGAACACTTTTCTGAAAAGTAATTTCGTCTAATGCACTACACTGTTGGTAAATAAATTTCCACTTTCGTTCCTATCCCCATACTACTTTCAATCGCGATACTCCCTTGATGTTCTTCAATAATTTTATATGTAATCATTAATCCAAGACCTGTACCATTCTCTTTTGTTGTATAAAAAGCTTTTCCGATCTTTTCTATTTTCTCATTTTCTATCCCAAGACCTTGATCTTCAACAGAAATACACAAGTTCTCTCCAGCTTTTTCATATGCCAGAATCTGAATATTCCCGCCTCCTGGCATCGATTCAATTCCATTTTTGATGATGTTTAACAACACTTGTTTTAATTGCTTATCATCACCATTTATAACGGGTAAATTTCCATCTACTTGCAAATTAAATTTCACTTTATATTGAGTCGCATAGCTTTCCATTAACTGTACAACATATAAAAGGATTTCCCCTATATTACACCATTCATAATTTGTTGGTTTCGGTTTTCCTAATAACATCAATTCACTAACAAACCCATTAATTCTCTCAATTTCTTGCAGCATAATCTCATAGCTCATCGTATCTTCAGGATTTCTTTCTTTTTGAATTTGTGTAAATCCTTTTAAAGCTGTTAATGGATTTCGAATTTCATGAGCGATTGTTGTAGACATAGTCCCAATAACCGCTAAATTTTCTGTCTCTTTCATACTGTTCATCATCTCAACAACTGTCCTTACATAAGATTGAAATCTCTTTAATAAAGAATGCGAAATGATGAAAAAGAATATACATAATACAAGCGGAATCACAACTTTTACATCTTGTAATATCAAAGTAAAAAATACATATTTTCCAATTACACTACAGGAAACGAAATAAAAATATTTTCTGTTCACGAAAATCGGTGCAAATAAAATTAAAAATATTTCAACCATATTTCCATTTTCAAAAACACGATCACTGTGTAAATAAATCATTAAGTTATTAATAAGATCAATAAGCATGTACCCAATTAAAAATAAGTATTTCACAAAATATACATAACCTTGTTTTTGAAGATATATTGAAATAGGAAATAAAGATATTACTAATATATATACACCTATTCCCATACCACCTTCTGGCCACCCTACCCTTGCTTCATTAATATTCATAGCGGGATAAATAAAATAATAGATAACGTCATATAAAAAGAATATAATATAGAATAATAATATAAATACTTTTAAAGCTTCTCTTTCTTCATAAATCAAGCTCTTGTATTTGTTCATATAAAAACTCCTCTTGATCAATACAAAAAAACATTTCAAGTGTTATCTCTTTAAATTATAATTATGAAATTGCTTTCAGGGCAACATGTAACCTTCTAATACTAAAAGGAAGGAGATACATCTCCTTCCTTTTCAGTTACAATTTACATCCATCTTACCCTATCATTTAGCAATCCATCTGTGAAATTATTATGTCCTACTACAAAATCCTTCATATATAAATTTAAATATTCCCCATACTTACTTTCAGTATTTAATAATAATTCTTCTACATAATAAGTGCCTTGTCCAAAAGTATCTAACAGTAAACTACATAAGCCAGCATAAATTCCACACCCGACTTGGAAGTACGTCGCATTTGTTTTATATTTTTGAAAAACTTGGCTACTATTCATTACATTATACATGTATGTCTCATTATGTTCATAAACGAGCAACACACCGACTAAATCTTCTCCTATAATATCATCTTCTGCTGGATTAAATACTTTACGATTCCAATTCCATAAATCTTCCACTTTATCTAAGTTCTGTCTGATTAAGTTTGTTGTATACTCATTGATCCGATAAAGAAAACCTACTTCCATATTAAAAGATTTCCCTAAAATTAAAACTTCTTCATGTGGCATTAAGCAACCATAAAATTCTTTTTCACCTAACTTTACTTTATACTCTGAAGCATATACATCCTCATAAAAGTAAAGTGGACGATGATGACTCATATACATAGGATAACTCCATATCGCTTCATCAAGAAAACGCTCAACTGCCCATGATGCATAAAGTGTATGAGGTTTTATAAGCTCTTTATCATTCAAAAATGAATTATCATGTTCTACAATATAGCATGCTCGCGGCTTTTCATTTGGACGTTCTTTCATAAGCTCAACAACCATCCATTGAACAACACCAGGATTCATACCTGAGCCTATAATCGCTCTTGTATTTGTAAATGTTTCTTTCTCCTTCTCAAACCTCGTATACCTTTCCGTAAGCTGAAAACCACGTAAACTATCGTCTTGATCTACTGCCTCATTTTCCAAAGCCGAATTAATATAACAAATGCCAAGGTCATTACAACAACTCAGTACCCTAATTGTATCTGCACCTGAAACATCAATAACAACCTTCGTTCTTTTTTCCTTTAAATGATGTTTAAATTTGACTACATCTTGAAGGTTTATTTCATATAAAAAAAATTGCTCTTTCAAATTTGGAAACAACTCATCATAATAACTTTTATCTTTTTGTTTTATATCCACCAAATGGAAGTTCATATTCTTTATCACTTCATAAATTGGATCTTTTTCATTTACTACCGCTTGATTCAAAATTGCTAACACTGCTTTTGCTGCTCCACCAGCACTTCCAAGTAATGTAATCGAAAACGAATTTGGAAACTGCTCCACAAACAAAACCCCTTTAATAAAGTAGTTGAGCAGCTCTTCCTCAAAAAGTGAGTTGAATACACCAAAAGGTAGCTCGTACACCTTTAGTACAAGATTGCCCCTTCAAAGATCACACTAACATACCTATATGATATTCAATTCATTTTCCCCTCATATCCAAATCGAATTAAACAAATAGGCTCGACCTTTTCTTCCCTATATATAAAAGAAAAAGCCAGCCCTTTCAACTAGCCTACGGACAATGGACAGATTTCACATGTTGAATATTCACGTACATTTTTGCGTCACGTGCTTTTAATATTTCAATATGCCCTTCATCAATTTTCGTCATCTTTCCGATTTTATTAGATTCCTCGCCTAAATCAAACACCATAATTTTCCCTGACATTTTAATAAGCTGTTCTTCAAAAGTTCTAGCTAGAGTAATATTTAATGGATTTACGGGGAGTTCATTTTTATTGAGGGAATAAGGTACTTGGTTCTCTTTATAAGGAATTAACCACTTCAAATGCTTTAAAGATATATATACAGTTTTGTAAACAGGGCTATAAAAAACAATATAATCGTTCATCACACTTGTAACATAACCGTGTATCGGAACATTTCCTGCCACATAAATTTCTGTAAAAATCCCTTTAGATGTGATTAATACTTTTCTCAAAGAAATTGAAGGTGATTCCCTCTTAATTACAGAGTCCACACCAGGCTTTAATATTTCTTCATCATGCTCTCTTAAAAATTTATAATACTGGATATGGTATAAAGATATATATACATAGTCTTGTCCATTGTAAAGAACTACAATATCATTTCCTACATCAATTAATACACCTTTAAATCTTTTTTCACCGATTAATTTAACGTATATATTTTCTCCAATATTTTTGTTTAACTCATTCATCTATATCCTCCTTTCTATAAAATACTACTTTTCCTGCCTTCCATTTCTAAAAAAATAATCAGGGCAATGTTCTGTCTTTTAGTAGTAAGAAATTCTTTTTCATATATCGCTAATAATTGTAGCGAACTATGAAATCGTTCTTCACTTCCAATCATAATGCCCCTCTTATTTATCAAACATTATTCTTCTTCATTCTTTTTACACTTAACTACTTGATTCACACTCTTAATATGATAAATAATCACGTAAATGACTTCATCACCATTTACTAGCGTAATGCATTCATCATGTACTTCACTTAATAAACCTTCCACACACTCTGGTCCACCACGATTAACCTTTATCCACTTATACTTCAGGTCACTTAATACATCTAAAAAAGTATCTTCATCAGAATAGAAACATGAACCATAGTAATCGTCACATTTTGTTTCTTTCACTTTCTTGACTAGACTCTTCACATGTTTCAACTGATAATATACTACTTCTCCATGAGGTAATTGTAGTGTAAGGTAATCTTTCCCCAACGATAAAAGTACACCTACTCGACTTTCCGGCCCGCGCAGATTTACCTTTACATTTTCACCGACTAAACCTTTAATTTGATCACAGCATAATAGACTCTCCAATTTCATATCCTCCTTTCTTATTATCTTCCTCTTCTTGATTGTCTTTGTGCACGAGCTCGACTTGAATCATTGCTACTTTCATCACTTTTCTCATCGCTCTCTCCACATACTGATTCGTTATAACTAACACTTTTAATATGAGCTAGTGCAATTAATATAACTTCCTCTTTTATAATTAACGTTACATAATCACAAGAAACGTCTTGTAAAATGCCTTCAACTTTCTCTGGACCACCACGATTAATTTTTACCCAGCGGTATTTGAAGCTTTGAAGTAGCTTTTCAAAATCTTCTGCACAGTCATATTCCAACCAGCCACAATCATCTGTTACACAATCTTTCGTATTCTTTGTAATACTTTTCAGATGGCGAAGCTGATAGTAATAGCGCTCTCCTTTTTCATTCTTTAATACGAAGTAGTCCGTACACACTGATACTATTGTTCCTTTTTGAGATTCTGGTCCACCTCTGTTTACTCTTACATAAGATCCAATTAAATCTTTCAAAAAATCACAATGAAGTAAACTCACGAGAAAACCCCTTCCATTAATTTATAAGCTTTTGCACTGATAGTATATGTATCTGTACAGGTTATGTTCGCTATGTTTGTCCCCGCTATGAAAAAATATGCTTTTAACTAATAATACTAATCCCTATAAAATCTTCTTTCCCTTAAAGTAACTCTAGGATTTCGGATGACTTTTTCATCCCTTAATATAAAAAGCCCCCGTATTAAGATACATTTCTGCATATCTTAATACGGGGGCTTTTTATAAATTTAATCTTCGTCTTTAACATCCATATCTTCTGGAATTGGTTCATTTAATATTTCTTCCACTAACTGCTTATATTTCTCCATTTGTTCTAAATGTGTATTAAACTGTTCCTTATTTATTAAATATTGCTCTCCATCAAACAATGCACGAACTTTCTTTTGCTGAATTAAGTCTTCAACATACGATTTTGGTAATTTCAAATACTCCGCAGCCTCTTCTATCGTTATATACAATGTGTTCATTCCTTTATTATTTTTTCATATACATAATGTATCTTACTTTATTTTTGTAAACAAATAAAAAAGATTTTGTAAATACAAATTAAAAAGCAGGTAGATGCATTCCATATATTGTATAATAGTATAGTAAGTATTTTTTAAATATAGAATGGTATTACCCATTTACACAAAGGAGAGTTAACATATGGCTACTCGTCACATCATTACAATGTTAGAAAAAACATTACGAGTTGAAACAGAAAACACAATTTCTCATCTATCTAAGTCTTTATCCGATCGTATTCTTTCACAAAGTGCAGCAGTACATGAAAATAATTGTTATCATACGATTGGTGAATGGTACAAAAATCATTTCTTATTCCAACAAGATGATTTCCTTTGGGCTAAATACGTTTTCTATGATGCATATTGTGAAGCTATAAAAAAACAAGGCAATCTTACAAAACGCGTTCGTCAAATATTAGAATCATTAGCTCGACAACATGGAAAACAATATATTGTTTCTATACAAAATATTCCATTTCCTAATGAACAGACAAAAGGGACCGCATAATTTAATAATGGTCCGCACAAACCAACTATAGATTCATTGTTTCCTAGAAAGATTTACAAATAAAATGTTCAAGTCTTTGTATTCCCTTTTTATAGAAATACATTCATATGACATGAACTAATGAAAACGGTGTCATGAAAATGATTGAAAATATAGTAAACAGGAAAAACCCCATTTGTATCTCTCGTCCATAGAAATAGAGATGTAAATGGGGGTATACTTGTTCCTTTATTATTTCATCATCTGCTTAATCAATTCTCGATTTCTCTTCTTAAATACTTCATTATGAGAAGAAACCATTCCGTACTCACTTGCATCAGGTTGAATAAATTGTTTCGCTTTATTCACAGCGTTTCCAGCATCTTGGAATGCCCCTGCGATTAAATGTAATTTCCCTTCATGCTTTAAAATATCTCCAGCGGCATATAATCCGTCTACCGAGGACTCACTATTTGCATTCCCTGCAATATAATAATTGTCAACAATAGCAACATCTAGCTCACTATTTTCTAATAATGTTATATCGCGTTCATATCCATGATTAATAATAACTTCATCGATAGATAAATGAGAAATTTCTCCAGTTTCATGATTTGTTAATTCTATATATTCAATCGCTTCATGGTTATCACCAGCAATTAATTTTGTAATCGATGTATTAAAGAAACATTCTGCTGAACTGTTCATAAGTTGTTTTACTTGTGCTTCATGACCAGATAATTCTTCTTTTCTATATGTTAAATAAACTTTTTTTGCGATTGGTTCTAATTCGTTCGCCCAATCAATTGCGGAGTTCCCTCCGCCTGAAATAATTACCGTTTTATCTTTGAAACGTTTTAACGATTTAACTGTATAATTTAAATTTGAGACTTCGAATCTCTCAGCACCTTCAATTGATAACTTTTGTGGATTCAATATACCACTCCCAGTTGCGACGATCACTGTTTTTGAAAAATGTTCTTCCCCAGAGCTTGTTTTCAATGTAAAAATGCCATCCTGATTACGAATAATTGATTCTATTTTTGTATTCAATACAACTTCAGGCTGAAATGTTAATCCTTGTTGTACAAGTTGCTCAATTAATTTATCACCAGTAACCGGTAATAATCCGCCAATATCCCAAATCATTTTCTCCGGATAAACATGTATTTTTCCACCTAACTGTGGTTGAAATTCTATTATTTTCGTTTTCATCTCTCTTAGTCCACTATAAAAAGCTGAATAAAGCCCTGCAGGTCCTCCGCCTATCACAGTTACATCAAACAATTCTTCTTGATTCATTCGTGTCACTCCTCAGCTACTAATAATTGATTATCATTCTCAATAAAATATAACTTGTTTTTATAAATTTTACAATCAAAATCACTATTGACAATACACCTATATAAAATTATAGTATTTAAAGAATCAATAGTGATAATCATTATCAATTTGTTAATTATTAGCAACTGTGAGATTACATCTTCTTCTATTACTATGGTGAATACTATATGGTAAAATCTCAAGTTCAAGATTGTTAATAAGACTTTTGTATTACCACTAACTTTTCAAAAGATCAAAGCCAAACAATTTATTGTATATCACATATCATCTATCAAAAGGAGAAAGACGATGAAAAAATTATTCATTTCACTAACAGTTCTGTTCGTCCTTGTTATGAGTGCTTGTAGCAATGGTTCAACAGACAAGAAGAACGACGCAAAAGGTAAGAAATCAGAAACAATTACATACCAATCTGAAAATGGTAAAGTTGAAGTTCCAGCAAATCCACAACGTGTTGTTGTCCTATCATCATTCGCTGGTAACGTAATGTCATTAGGTGTAAATCTTGTTGGGGTAGATTCATGGTCTAAACAAAACCCACGTTTTGATAGCAAACTGAAAAATGTCGCTGAAGTATCAGATGAGAATGTTGAAAAAATTGCTGAATTAAATCCAGATTTAATCATTGGTTTATCAAATATTAAAAATGTTGATAAGTTAAAGAAAATCGCTCCTACTGTAACATACACTTACGGAAAAGTTGATTACTTAACACAACACTTAGAAATCGGTAAATTATTAAATAAAGAAAAAGAAGCAAAAACTTGGGTTGATGATTTCAAGAAACGCGCACAAACAGCTGGAAAAGACATTAAAGCGAAGATCGGTGAAGATGCAACCGTTTCTGTTGTTGAAAACTTCAACAAGCAGCTTTACGTATACGGCGAAAACTGGGGCCGTGGAACAGAAATTCTTTACCAAGAAATGAAATTAAAAATGCCTGAAAAAGTAAAAGAAAAAGCCTTAAAAGAAGGATACTACGCATTATCTACTGAGGTATTACCTGAGTTTGCTGGTGATTACTTAATCGTAAGTAAAAACAAAGATACTGATAACTCATTCCAAGAGACAGAATCATATAAAAACATTCCGGCAGTAAAAAATAATCGTGTATATGAAGCAAACATGATGGAATTCTATTTCAATGATCCACTTACATTAGATTTCCAACTAGACTTCTTCAAGAAGAGCTTTCTTGGTCAATAATACAAACATGAGGAATTCTTAATTTAAGAATTCCTCTTCCTTTATTCTATGAAAAGAAAAGATGTGAAACTGATGAAAAAAGAGCAAGACAACCTACGTTCCAACGCTTTTACATACAAATTAATTTTGAGTATCATTGCATTCTTTCTTATTTTTATGTTTGCAATGGTGTTAGGCGCTGCAGATACTTCTATAAAAGACGTATGGTTAGCACTTACTTCCTCTGCTAAAGGAGATAAGCTATCCATCCTTCGTGAAATACGTTTACCACGTGAAGTTGCTGCTATTTTTGTAGGAGCTGGACTCGCTGTTTCTGGTGCAATTATGCAAGGATTAACGCGAAACCCACTTGCCGATCCTGGATTACTTGGCCTAACTGGTGGCGCAAATGCTGCACTTGCACTAACACTTGCCTTCAATCCTTCTATAAGCTACCTTTACTTAACACTAGCTTGCTTTATCGGTGCTGCAATTGGCGCTATTATGGTATTTGGAATTGGCATGGTGAAAAAGGGCGGACTTTCTCCTCTTCGAATTGTATTAGCTGGTGCTGCTGTTTCAGCATTTCTACTTGCAATCTCAGAAGGTGTTGGCATTTACTTTAAAATTTCACAAGATGTATCAATGTGGACGGCTGGGGGCGTAATTGGAACGAGTTGGAGCCAATTAAAAATTATTATTCCGGTTATTTCAATAAGTATATTTATCGCTATCTTACTTGCAAAGAAATTAACAGTTCTTAGTTTCAGTGAAGAAGTTGCCGTTGGACTCGGTCAAAAAATAATCGTTATTAAAACGATTTTATTTATCATTATTATCTTGCTTGCTGGTGCTTCTGTAGCACTTGTCGGAAACATGGCATTTATCGGCCTTATGGTACCCCATATGGTTCGTCCAATCGTTGGACCAGATTACCGTTTTGTTATACCGATGTCAGCGATTGCTGGTGCTTCCTTTATGCTGCTCGCAGACACAATCGGACGTACAATTAACGCTCCGTATGAAACACCAGTTGCTGCAATCGTCGCAATTGTAGGATTACCATTCTTCCTATTTATTGTACGTAAAGGAGGAAGAACTTTCTCATGATGCAATCTATTCTAAAGAAACAACGCCTTATCATACTTGCATTACTCATACTTACCATCACAACAATTGTAATTGGAATGGGACTCGGTTCTGCCGCTCTCTCCTATGACAGATTAATCCCAACACTTATGGGACAAGGTACATTTAAAGAAGAATTCGTTTTATATTCTTTAAGGCTACCTAGAATCGTCATTACATTATTAGCCGGTATGGCACTCGCTTTATCAGGTGCTATATTACAAGGTATTACCCGAAACGATTTAGCTGAACCTGGTATTCTGGGCATTAACGCTGGTGCTGGTGTTGCAGTTTCTGTTTTCTTTCTATATTTCCCGATAGACGTAGGTTCATTTCTTTACCTACTACCAGTCGTTGGATTTATCGGTGCGTTTCTAACAGCTGTTCTAATTTACGTATTTTCATATAGCAAATCCACAGGCCTTCAGCCAATAAGATTAACATTAACCGGCATCGGTTTTTCCTTTGCACTATCTGGCGCGATGATTGTACTTATTTCATCTGCAGATCGTATGAAAGTAGACTTTATCGCTAAATGGATTGCCGGAAACATTTGGGGAGATGACTGGACATTTGTTTTAGCAATGCTTCCATGGCTAATCGTATTAATCCCATTTGTCTTCTATAAAGCAAATCGATTAAATATACTAGCATTAAACGAACCAGTAGCAATCGGTGTTGGAATTGAAATTGAAAAAGAACGAAGATACTTATTAATCGCAGCCGTTGCACTTGCTGCCGCTGCTGTTTCCGTAACAGGAGGCATTAGCTTTATCGGACTTATGGCTCCTCACATCGCCAAATCTTTAGTAGGTCCAAGGCATCAAATATTCATCCCTATCGCCGTTTTAATCGGCGGATGGTTATTACTACTAGCGGATACAATTGGACGAAATATCGTCGAACCTAGCGGTATTCCAGCTGGTATTGTCGTTGCTTTAATTGGTGCACCTTACTTTATGTATTTGTTGCTTAAGAAAGTGTAAGAAACACCCTCAAGATTTTTTCTTGAGGGTGTTTTCATTTCATTCTACTGCTGTCCATACCCTTCAAACTTCTTCGACAAATTCTCCATCTCGTCTTCTGGCAGTAATTTCGGTTCTCCAACACTTTTCGTTTGATAATAAATTTGAGCACAAAACTCTATTTCTTCTGCAATAGTAAACGCCATTTTTATATTATTTGCACCAGCCATTAAACCATGATTCGCAAGTAAAACTGCACGACGATCAATCATTCCTTCCAAAGCAGCCTCTGCTAATTGCTTCGTACCAAATGTTTCATATGGTGCACAGCGAACATTCGGACCTGCAAAAGCAATTAAATATGATACAGCAGGAAGTTCCCATCCTAATGATGCGATTGTCTTCGCATAAGGAGAATGTGTATGTACAAGCGCATTTATATCTTCACGATTTCTATAATAGATAAGGTGCATATCTAATTCGCTTGATGGTTTTCTCTCTCCTTCTATCACTTCACCATCTAAATTCAATATAACTACATCTTCAGGCGTCGTTTCATAATAATCTAGACCACTTGGGCTAATTGCAACAAGACCTTGTTCACGATTGAAAATACTAATATTACCGCCAGTCCCCTTTGTTAAACCACTAGAAATCATTTTCTTTCCGTACGCTACAACTTCTTCTCTTTCTTTTTGCAATAACATATACATCCCCCTAGTAAGAAACTTATGATGACTATTTTTCTAAAAACTATCTACTTATTGAAATAGCTTTTTTAAATTCTCCATAAACGGTGCTCTCACAATTCCTTTTTCCGTAATAATCGCTGTTACATTTTCATATGGCGTGACATCAAATGCCGGATTGTATACTTTACTTTCTTGCGGAGCAGAGTATTGTCCGAAACGATTGATCACTTCAGAAGCATCTCTTTCTTCAATTGGAATTTCTTTTCCTGTCAGTGTTTTCAAATCAATTGTCGGCGTTGGTGCTGCTACATAAAACGGAATGTTATAATATTTAGCCAAAATCGAAACACCTAATGTTCCAATTTTATTTGCTACATCCCCGTTTGCTGCTACACGATCACATCCAACGATTACTGCATCGATTTTCCCTTGTGACATGACCATTGCTGCCATATTATCTGTAATGACCGTTACATCAATTCCCGCTCGCTGCAGTTCTAATGCCGTTAACGTTGAACCTTGTAATCTAGGGCGTGTTTCATCGGAATAGATTTTTAAGTCCCATCCTTTTTCTTTCGCTAAGTACATTGGAGCTGTCGCAGTACCATACTTAGTCGTTGCTAACGCACCTGCATTACAATGCGTTAATACCCCCATGCCATCATGGAATAATGTTAATGCATGTTCTCCAATTTGACGGTTAATTTCTTCATCTTCTCTATGAATCTTTTTTGCTTCTTCTAATAATCTATCTTTCAACTGCGCAATTGATAAGTGAGCATTCTCTTTCGCTACACTTTCCATTCTTTCAAGCGCCCAAAATAAATTTACTGCCGTCGGTCTTGATGTCGCTAAGTATGCACATACCTTTTTTACTTCCTCTATGAATTCTTCCGCCGAACTTTCCGCAACTTCCTTTACTCCTAAATACACACCGTAGGCTGCTGAAACACCTATTGCCGGCGCTCCTCGTACTTTCATTACTTGAATCGCATCCCACACACCCTCAGCTGTTTTAAAAGATTCATAGACTACTTCGTTCGGTAATACCGTTTGATCCAATAACACTAAAGCATCATCTTTCCACTGAATTGGTATTAATTGCTCTGCCATCATCTTCTCCCCTTATTTCGCACTATGCATTGACTGTTTTTTTAACGTTTCTACAAAGCTACTACCTGTTTTATATTGATTCGCTTGTAAAATAAACTTCTTCGCTGCCTGTAGACAAATTCGCTCCGCTCTAGCACGCGCTGCATCATTCTCAATACAAGTCATATCCTTCACCTTCGCTAGACCAACAATACGACGAATTAACTCAAGACCCGTCACTGCAGCTGTATCCTCTAATACAGATTGTAAATAAACTTGGTTAAAACCTTCTTCCTTCGCCATAATCTCTGTTACATGAATATCCCAAGCATCTAAAAACTTCTTCTTAAATAAATCAATTACATCTATCATGGTAGATTCTATCCAGTTCATATATGTATCTTTCTCAATACCAGATTGCATCACTGCATCTGCATTCACCCATGCAAACATTAAATTCGCCATTATATTCCCAACGTCATATCCCATAGGTCCATAAAAAGCAAATTCAGGATCAATAACCTTTGTAGAATCACTTTTTACAAAAACAGAACCAGTATGTAAATCACCGTGAAGCAGCGCTTGTGCATTCGTCATAAAAGAAAACTTAAGTTTTGCTACTTCCATACGAAGCTCTTTATCACTATAAATAAGCTCTCTAATCCATCCTTCGTTTAATTGAAACAATTCGTTGCGTTTATTATGATTTGTAAATGGCTCTGAATATACGAGGTCCTCTGTAATCTCACATAACTCAGGATTTATATAATTCTTCACAAGTTCCTTCTTTTCTTTATGATTCATTACAACATCTGATGTTAATAGAAGAGTGTTTACCATAAAAGTAGTTAAATCCTCAGCAAGCCTCGGAAACATTTGATGATTTATGAGTGCTGTACGCAATATTGTGTGATCTGATAAATCTTCCATCACGCAACAATTCATCACACTATCGAACAAATATACATTTGGCACGAGTCCAGGTGCTAATTCTCCTTCTAATCGTAAAACATCTGATTCTATACGGATTCGATTCGTCGACAACTTAAACTCATCTGAAATACGCGCTGTATCCCCAGCTTGTTTTACAATGACAGAAATGCTCTTCTGTTCATCACAAACGCGGAACACATAATTTAAATTACCATCACCTATTTCTTTACACTTTAGCCCCTTTGCATGCTCGAACTTAGGTACTTTCTCTTGCACATATGTAATCACATCTTTAGCTTCCATTAAAAAATACTTCGTGAACTTAGACATGGTTTCCCCTCCATACCAAATGTAAACGTTTTCTAAAAGCCGTAAAAAATAATAGATTGAAATTTTTTCAATCTATACTATATCTTCTCTATTGCAATACATATCTCGCTTTTATTATATCTTGTTAGAAATGAGCGTCAATGCTTCTATTTCTCATTGCAATATACTTCTTATTATATATATTTATGATGACAATAATTGTTCACAAAGATTCCGATACATTTTGTTTTATTTATTGCACAATTCTTTGTAAAATAGAAGTAAGTAGTTCCTTTTCAAATCCACAACTTCTAAGAAATATTTCCTTCCTAAGAATTTATACTTACACCATGTCTCTAACATACACACTACTCTTTCAAACACCCATTGAAAATTTATGACTTGAAAATTACCTTTTAATTCCCTAGCAGCCTTAATTGAGAATAAATATTAATTAAATTGGTATAAAGTTGGTTTATTCTCTTGACAAAATAACCACTTCTATATGATAATTAATATCGAATTAGAATTATTATAGTTAATTAAAAAATATATTTTATGAGCAAACTAATTTCCGATGCTCAAAACCAACCTTTAGGAGGAATTTTAATATGTTATTAATCGGCACAGAAGTAAAACCGTTTAAAGCTAATGCTTACCATAATGGAGAATTTATCCAAGTTACTGACGAAAGTTTAAAAGGAAAATGGAGCGTAGTTTGTTTCTACCCAGCAGACTTCACATTCGTTTGTCCAACTGAACTTGAAGACTTACAAAACCAATACGCAACTCTAAAAGACTTAGGCGTTGAAGTATACTCTGTATCTACAGACACTCACTTCACTCACAAAGCATGGCATGATAGCTCAGAAACTATCGGCAAAATCGAATACATTATGATTGGTGACCCAACTCGTACAATTACTACAAACTTCAACGTTTTAATGGAAGAAGAAGGTCTTGCTGCTCGTGGTACATTCATCATCGATCCAGACGGCGTTATCCAATCTATGGAAATCAATGCTGACGGTATCGGCCGTGACGCAAGCATCCTTGTTAACAAAATTAAAGCAGCTCAATACGTACGTAACAACCCAGGTGAAGTTTGCCCAGCTAAATGGCAAGAGGGTTCTGCAACACTTAAACCAAGCCTTGACCTTGTAGGCAAAATCTAAGGAGTTCGATCAAAATGATACTAGATGCAGATATAAAAACACAACTATCCCAATACCTTCAGTTAATGGAGAACGATATTTTACTTAAAGTAAGCGCAGGAGACGATAACGTATCTAAAGATATGTTATCTCTAGTAGATGAATTAGCTACTATGTCATCTAAGATTACAGTAGAAAAAGTTGAACTAGAGAGAACACCAAGCTTTAGCGTAAATCGCCCTGGTGAAGACACTGGTGTCGTATTCGCTGGTATTCCATTAGGACACGAATTTACTTCATTAGTGTTAGCTTTACTACAAGTTAGTGGACGTGCTCCAAAAGTTGAACAAAAATTAATCGATCAAATCAAAAACATTCAAGGCGAATATCATTTTGAATCTTATATCAGCCTAAGTTGTCATAACTGTCCTGATGTTGTACAAGCTCTTAACGTAATGAGCGTTCTAAACTCTAGTATTACACATACTATGATTGATGGCGCTGCATTCAAAGAGGAAGTAGAAAGTAAAGACATCATGGCAGTACCAACTGTTTACCTAAACGGCGAATCTTTCGGAAGCGGTCGTATGACACTTGAAGAAATTTTAGCTAAAATGGGTAACGGTCCAGATGCATCAGAGCTTTCTGATAAAGATCCATACGATGTTCTTGTTGTTGGTGGCGGCCCAGCTGGTGCAAGTGCAGCAATTTATGCAGCACGTAAAGGCATCCGCACTGGTATCGTTGCTGAGCGCTTCGGTGGTCAAGTAATGGATACTATGGGTATTGAGAACTTCATCAGCGTAAAACGCACTGAAGGTCCTAAGCTAGTAGCAAGCCTTGAAGAGCACGTAAAAGAATACGACATCGATGTAATGAATCTACAACGTGCGAAACGTTTAGAGAAAAAAGAACTTATTGAAGTGGAACTTGAAAACGGCGCTATTCTGAAAAGTAAGAGCGTAATCGTTTCAACAGGTGCTCGCTGGCGTAATGTTGGCGTACCGGGTGAAGCTGAGTTCAAAAACAAAGGTGTAGCATACTGCCCACACTGTGACGGTCCATTATTCATCGGAAAAGATGTAGCGGTTATCGGCGGTGGTAACTCTGGTATTGAAGCAGCTATCGACTTAGCAGGTATTGTTAAGCACGTAACTGTTCTTGAATTCATGCCAGAATTAAAAGCTGATGCTGTATTACAAGAACGTCTTAACAGCTTACCAAACGTAACTGTTCTGAAAAACGTTCAAACGAAAGAAATCACTGGTACTGATAAAGTAAACGGTATTTCTTACATCGATCGTGAAACTGAAGAAGTACACCATGTTGAATTACAAGGTGTATTCGTTCAAATCGGTCTTGTGCCAAACACAGACTGGTTAGGCGAAACAGTTGAACGCGTTCGCGGTGAAATCGTAACAGACAAGCACGGCGCTACAAACGTACCAGGAGTGTTTGGTGCAGGTGACTGTACAAATAATCCGTACAAACAAATCATCATCTCTATGGGTTCAGGTGCGAATGCAGCTTTAGGTGCATTTGATTACTTAATCCGTAACTAATTATATAAACGTGAGTTTTAAAAAAGCAGGTGCCAAGGCACCTGCTTTTTTTATAATCCTAATGTATAAACTAAAAATCTCTCATTCCCATTCTTCTCATAAGCACCCGGTAATCTAACTTCTCTCTTCAATTCAAAAGCAGTCTGATTCTCCAAGAAGAAAATATAATCTTCAGAAGGGTAGTATAAAATAATATCCACTTTCCTCTCTATTTCCTCTACCGAAAGCAAAATGTTATTTACTACATTCATAAACACTTGGACAGAAAATGGATTGAAGAAATAAAACCGGTTATCACGTGGATCAATCTCATATTCCTGTGCTAAACAACATTCAAACCGAATTTTATCTTTACTGTTTCTCACTTTCCGCGCATAACGATCACGATTATCCATTGCTTCTTTATAAAACTCTTCATTCATTTCAATCCCAACGGCCGAAGCACCACACTTATGGTGCATGTAAAAATTCAATCTCCCTTTTCCGCACCCAAAGTCTACAATTCGATCGCTACTTGTTATTTCATATTGATTTAATAACTCATCTAATCCGCTATATGGCGTCGGTTCATAACGGTGATAATGCATAGACTTATTAAATCCTTTTTGCTCACCGACGGTTTTTATATTTAATACAGCATCGTAATATTGTTCGTTCATTCGTTTGCTCCTATTAAGAAATATTACTATTATTATACACCACGTACTGAATGCTCATTTTTATCAAATTAATTGGTACGTGAAATTATATTATCGCGAAATCGAATATATCGACTTAACAACAAATTCCTACCAAAAAAACAGGAGCTTTCTAGCCCCTGTCTTCTAATACTTTCAATACAGTTTGTTTCAATATTTCTACTCCATCCATTATACAGCTATGATCAAACTTCATATACGGATGGTGTAATCCAGGTTGTAAGTTCGCCCCTAGTCCAAGCATGACAGCTTTTAAATGGGGTCTTTTCACTGTATAGTAATGGAAATCATCGCTTCCTGTCGTATACAGTGGTCCAGTACATCCCTCTTCCCCGTACACTTCAAGAATGCCTTTCCGCATGAAACGCTCAGCTTCTTCTGACACTTCAGCTCCTGGTGCGAGATCAATCCACTCATAAGAAAGTTTAGATCCCATTGATTCAGCTGACTGAATTACTTGCTCTATTTTTCGCTTCAATTCATCTAGTAATATGTTATTTTCTGCTCTTACATCTAAACTAAAGTGCCCGTTACCTGGAATAATATTTAGATTATCACCACCAGCTTGGCATCTCGTCATCTTAACAGAATAAGACGTCTGCGGCGGTAACCATATATTTTTCAATCCAATATTGATCATCGAAATGACATCAATTGCATTTATACCTTGATGTGGGCGTGCCCCGTGTGCATCATCTCCATGAATCATCCCTTCTAAAAATGCTGCAGCTCCGTGACGAATAGATGGGGCTGCTTGTTTCAAAGGCAGCTCTTCAATCGGCCTTAAATGAACACCAAATAAGAAATCAGCATCATCCACGGCGCCCTTCTCTACCATCTTTAAGGAACCATTTCCTTTTTCCTCTGCCGGCTGAAAAATAAATCTAACAGTACCACTATCCCATCTCATATTTTTCAATTGTAAAATAAGACCCATCACAATTGTCATATGAGCATCGTGGCCGCATGAGTGATTCGCTTTAAATTCTCCGTCTACTTCTTGCCATAGTGCATCCATATCAGCACGAATCGCGATAACTGGATTCCCTCTTCCGATTTCAGCAATCACGCCAGGGCAATCATCAAATATTTTATATGAAATTCCTTCTTCTTTTAGAAAGTTAGTAATATAAGATGTCGTTTCATATTCCTTCCAGCTTACTTCAGGGTTTTCATGTAAATGCTGAAAAATTTCAGTTAAACGCTCTTGTAGTTCTAATGTTTTCAAAGCTTCATTCTCCTTCCCCTAATTACAAACCATTCAGATTAATTATACTTATGAAAAACAGATGTTTTTATGAACATATTGAATTTTAAGAAAAAAGTCAATTGTTTATTTTTTAATACCGTTAATACCCGATTTCAACTCATCTTATAAAGATATCCATACAAATAGAAGATTCGATATTTTCTGTTTTTATATTGACGCTTACATCTATTTTTAGTTATTATAACTTAATAACGTCTATTTTGCGACAATTCTAAAAATACAAACATACATAATGAGGAGGCAGTTTATGAAAAGAGAAATACCTTTTGGCATAGCAATAATCCCTATTATCATTACAGTTGCAGTTATGATGGTTACAATTGTTGTATTAGAACAAAGCCCTCACGTCCCACTTATTATCGGTACAACCGTTGCTTCGATCGTCGCTTGGCGATACGGTTACAAATGGAATGACATTGAAGAATCGATGTATAAAGGAATTCGCCTTGCATTACCCGCTATCGTTATCATTATTCTTGTAGGTTTAACGATCGGTGCTTGGATTGGCGGCGGAATCGTCGCTACTATGATTTATTACGGCTTAAAACTTTTAACTCCATCACTATTTTTAGTTTCAATTACAATTATTTGTTCTATCGTTGCATTAGCAATCGGTAGCTCTTGGTCTACAATGGGAACAATCGGTGTTGCTGGAATGGGAATTGGCCTAAGTATGGGAATCCCAGCTCCAATGGTTGCTGGCGCTATAATTTCCGGTTCTTATTTTGGCGATAAAATGTCACCGCTTTCAGACACGACAAACTTAGCCGCAGGATTAACAAATACAGATTTATTCACACATATTCGTCACATGTTATTTACTACAATTCCAGGTTTAATTATTACTCTTATCGTTTATGCGTTCTTAGGAAGAAGCTTTGGCGATAACAATATTGATTCAAAAAGCATCGATCAAACGTTACAAGTATTGCAACAAAACTTTGTTATCTCACCTTTTCTATTAATTATACCAGTAGTTGTTATGGTATTGGTCGCTAAAAAAGTCCCTGCTATACCAGCTATTCTCGTAGGTGTTATTTTAGGATTCTTATCACAAGTCTTTATTCAAGGTGGTTCTGTCTCATCAGCTGTCGGTGCACTCCAAAGTGGATTTGTTATAGACACTGGAAACAAGCTAGTAGACGAACTATTTAACCGTGGTGGCTTAAGCTCTATGATGAATACAGTTTCTATGACAATTGTCGCTATGACTTTCGGAGGAGTACTAGAACATACTGGCATTCTTCGCTCAATTGTAAATCAAATTTTAAAATTAGCGACATCAGCAAAGGGACTTATCGCTTCTACTATCACATCTTGCTTTGCAACGAATCTTACTTGCTCTGAACAATATATTTCGATTGTTGTTCCTTCAAGAATGTATGCAAATGCGTACACAGAAAAAGGACTACATTCTAAAAATTTATCCAGAGCATTAGAAGATGGCGGAACATTAACTTCTGTTTTCGTACCTTGGAATACATGTGGTGTATTTATACTCGCAACACTTGGTGTAGGCGCATTCGAATATGCTCCTTATGCTATATTGAATTTCATCGTACCTATTATTTCAATCATTTATGGTATAACTGGCTTCACAATTACGAAGCTATCTGATATTGAAAAAGCAGACCTACTGAAAAAACAAAAAGCACAACTAGAAGCTTAAAATTTTTGAAACGAATACAACGGTAAATTTAGCTCATATATTGCACGAGGGCGCCCTTGTTGATAGGGCATTTCCTCGCCGCAAATATTGGCATATCTGTAATCAACTAATTTCTTTAACAGCCTTTCCGTCGATCGCCGAGTCACTTGTAAGTACTCAGAAAGATCCGCCGCTGTAAATTTCAATGATGGATGCGATTGACTAAACTGAATAATTTTTGACAAGTTTGCAGGACTAAGCTTCGTTTCCTTCGCTATTTTCATTAATTCTGGATTATCGTTTTTTAAACTTTGTACTCTCTGTTCTTTCGGGAACGGGCCAAATAATTTTTTATCACTTGTTAGTATATAAAAGCAGCGTTCTATCGGATTATTTTTTGCGAAACCTTGAGCGATTTTTGCATTTTGTTCCGCTTCATTTACTGTTTTTCCGTAACCAAATCCAATAGATACAGCTCCTTCTATATTCGTAAATAAACGATCTATCGTATTTGTTTTTATACTCGATTCGATATCACCACGAGTTGTATACAAAATAAAAGTCATTTCATCAACTTGTTTAAATGAACCACGTAATTCTTTTGAAATTACATTTAATTGTTCAAGCGATCTTTCTTGTAACTCTATAAAGGATATAATACAAGCACCAACAGTAGCTGAATGGCTTTTTGCTAACTCAGCTTTTATTTTTGCATCTTTTAATCCATGTATAATTGACTGCGTTGGATCTATCATACGCTCTGAAGGAATACCTATTTTTTGAAGTTCATCGTAGACAGCGTGAATACTAGTTAAAGCTAAATCAGCCTCTCCTGATTGATATTTAGCTAAATGAAAATCAATGATTCTCTTAATTTCATCATTACTCCATAACACATTTTCATAATCCATCACTTGCGGAGTTTCTTTCAGACCGATATCATGGAACACATTTTTAATAAACGAACGATCTACTAAATCAATTGAAATTTTATGAGGTTGAATACTTTGATGATATATTATAGAAAGAAGTGAAGAAGCGACAGTTGTCTCGTCTTGCTGTAAGTACGTACTTGGAATTGGTAATTGTTCTCTTATTTCTTTTGCCATATAATAAGGTAGGGCACCCGAGAAAAAAATAACATCACAAGGTTTTAAACGCTTTAATAGTTCAGAAGATTCTGCCGGGTGAAGGTAAATATATGGATCAATCTCTATCTCTTCTAGTTTATGAGCAATAGGTAAAAGATTCTCCATAAACTCTTTTGAACCGACAACTGCAATTTTTATCATCATTTTCTCTAACTCCTTATCATTAATTAACGACTATTTAACGTCAACTATATCAAATGTACAAAACCATTGTAAACAGGAAGGGGTCTTTATTCAATGAAAATTACAGCTATTCACCTTTACGCAATTCGTTTACCGCTTCGCGATCCGTTTGTTATTAGTTATGGTTCTTATTCTGATATGCCTTCTATTATCGTCAAAATGGAAACAGATGAAGGCATTATCGGTTACGGTGAAGGCGTTGCTGATGATCACGTTACAGGTGAATCATGGGAAAGTACTTTCCATGTTTTAAAACATACACTAGCTCCTGCTCTAATTGGGAAAAATCCAATGAATATCGAAAAAATACACGATATGATGGACAATACAATTTACGGTATTCCTACTGCGAAAGCTGCGATTGATATCGCTTGTTTTGATATACTGGGTAAAAAACTAAATCAACCTGTATATCAATTAATTGGAGGACGCTACCATGAAGCATTTCCTGTCACTCACGTCTTAAGTATCGCCGATCCAGAAAATATGGCTGAAGAAGCAGCTTCCATGATTAAGAAAGGTTACCAATCTTTCAAAATGAAAGTCGGTACGAATGTAAAAGAAGATGTAAAACGAATTGAAGCTGTACGTGAACGTGTAGGAAATGATATCGCGATTCGTGTTGATGTAAACCAAGGCTGGAAAAATAGCGCAAACACATTAACAGCACTTCGTTCATTAGGACATTTAAACATCGACTGGATTGAACAACCTGTTGTAGCGGATGATATTGATGCAATGGCTCACATTCGTTCGAAAACAGATCTTCCGCTTATGATTGATGAAGGACTAAAAGGCTCTCGTGAAATGCGCCAAATTATTAAATTAGACGCAGCTGATAAAGTGAATATAAAACTAATGAAATGCGGCGGCATATATCCAGCTGTAAAACTCGCTCATCAAGCTGAAATGGCAGGCATTGAATGCCAAGTTGGATCCATGGTCGAATCATCTGTTGCCTCTTCCGCAGGATTCCATGTCGCTTTCTCAAAAAAAATCATTACTAGTGTCGAGCTAACGGGGCCATTAAAATTCACGAAAGACATCGGAAACTTACATTACGACGTACCATTTATTCGCTTAAACGAAAAGCCGGGACTCGGCATTGAAATAAACGAAAATACATTACAAGAATTAACCGTCTTTCAAGACGTTGTACGCTAAAGGAGGACTAACACATGACGACTCTTTACGAAGGAACATTAAAACAAAACAACGATTCATTTCACGTTACATTACTATCTTTAGAACATATGGAACAAATTTTATCATTACAAAACGTTGTAGTTGAAGCGCTAGAAGATAAAGGTCGTTTACAACCACTCTTGCTAGAAGAATTTCAATACATTCTAGAAGGAAATGGCATGATGATCGGTGCGTTTATACAAAACGAGCTCATCGCATTTCGTGCCCTACTCGTCCCTCCTATCGACGATGAACATTTAGGACTTGATATCGGCCTATCAGAAAGTGAACTACACCGCGTCATCTATCAAGAAATCTCAAACGTTCACCCGAACTGCCGCGGAAATGGCATGCAAAAAATATTAGCCACAGTCATCATGGATGAATTACAAAAAGAAGGCAGCCAGTACGACTATGTTTGCTGCACCGTTGCACCTTTTAACATTCCTAGTTTAAAGGATAAATTTGCGCAAGGGATGGAAATTGCTGCGCTGAAGGAGAAGTATGGCGGGAGTATGCGGTATGTTTTTGTGAAGGAATTGCGTAAGGACACAGAAAGAGATTGGACGAATGTTAAAAGTGTTCCGATGAGTGATGTTAGTGAAAAGCAAGCGTTACTTTCAGAGGGGTATCGTGGATATAAGATGGAGAAAATAGATGGGGATTTCGTTGTGAAGTTTGGACGATAGTTCCTACACCTGAAAAAGGAGATGTCCACTGTGACACCTCCTTTTACTTTCTCCTCATTCAATAATCCCCTGGCAAATGAAATTATATGAGCGATTTTTTAAATATATCGACTTACCGACAAGTATTGACAATAATCGCAACCTATATAAAGCGCATTACTAAACCGTCATCTTCCAACTTGATAACGCTAACCAGTTTTCCATTTCCTTATAATCAGGCATTATCTTCCCAACAAGACGCCAAAAAGAACGATCATGATTTAAATGAACCATATGACACATTTCATGAACAACTACATAATCAATTACTCGCTGTGGTGCCATTGCTAACTTCCAATTAAACGTTAACTGTAGATTTGAATCACAAGTTCCCCACGTACGACTACTATCTGTAATACGAATAGAACGTGGTTTTGTTTTAAAATTACTTTGATGCGCTTTAATACTCTTCTCTACTAATGCCTTGCACTGCTTATAGTAAAATCGTTTTAAAGCCTGCTGGATTTTCTCATCCTTAAGCTCATTCACGTAAATATGTAGCTTATTCCCTTCAAATACTGCATTATCTTGTTCAATACTTGCATCTTGAGAAATCTGTATCGGATACGTATTCCCTAAATACAGAAAGCCCTCGCCTTGATCATAACCCTTTTCCTGTG
This sequence comes from Bacillus sp. RC242, assembly GCF_044908245.1. NCBI lineage: Bacteria > Bacillati > Bacillota > Bacilli > Caryophanales > Bacillaceae > Bacillus > Bacillus sp. RC242. The sequence continues at coordinate 56,555 of NZ_JBIYCZ010000011.1, read as the reverse complement.
GTCCAAGCGCTCGCTCCTGCATTTCCTTACGTGTTTTCTGAATCCAATCCCATTTCTCCTCTAACAATTGGACTAAGTATTCAACAGGCGTTCCTTTTGGAGCTTGCACTTCCACATTTCCGTACGAATCTACAAAAAGACGCACCGACTTTTTCTTCTTATAAGTTATATGAAAATTAATTGTCTCACCTAAATATGTATGTACCATTTCATCACCTAGTGTATTATTTTACAAATAAAAAAGAATAGGACACAAACGCCCTACTCTATCTATTATATCATTTACTGTTTCACCGAACTTATTATCCTCTGTACTTTACACCTAATCCCTTAATGAAATTCCTTGCGTATCTATCGCCGCACTCTTTGTAATGCTTATGGCCTTTCTTTCTTAATAAAGCGCCTAACTCTCCTTTTGTTACGATAACTCCTACGCTGTCTAATATATCAAGCACATCTTCACTCGTTAAAGATAGTGCTATTTTCATTTTCTTTAGAAGAAGGTTATTCGCACTCTCCTTGCTCTGTACAGGTGCCGGTTGCCCTGGTTTCGGATCTTGCTTCCCTCTTTTTAAAGTAATAAATCCATTTAAAAATGCCTCTAGCATCATCATGTCGCATGTTAATACGTACTCATCTTCGATTACATCATCATTTTCAGCTTCATGTTGTGGACTTCTCTTTACTTTTGTAAGCATATCAAGTACGTCCTCTTTCGTTACTTCCATGCCACCAAGATTAAATATTTCCACCATATCTATATCTCTTATATCTAAAGCGTATCTTACTCTTTTTAATATATCGTTGTTGCTCATTGCCATTGTATTTCCTCCTGAAATGTTGATTATAGTAATGCTTTTAGCATGTGTAAATTAATGTCGTTAAGTTACTACTTTAACATTTTAGGGTGAGGTTTTGTAGTCTTGGGTGGATTAATGCTTTTGGGGATGAGTTTAAAACAGCAATATATGTTGTTTAGGTACTTGGAATTATCCATTTTAAACCAATTGAATTATAATGATACTAGAGTTCATACGGGAGGGAATCAATAGTGAATTATCTAATTGGTTATAAAGATGCTGAACGAAACTTCGGACATGAGGACCCAATGCTAACAGAATATACATATGGAGAGTCAGGGGCTAATACCGAAAAGCTCCTAAAAGTACAAAAGGGAGATTTTCTATTCTTTCATAAAACAATACATAACAAGCGCTATATAACCGCATATTATCTGGTCGAAGAAGTCGTGCTTGTAAAAGATATCAAACAGAATCGTTTAATCATGAATAAATATGATAATCCTCACCTAAAGAAAGAGATTCAGCAACTGACACCAAGCGAATGTATTGCGTTTGGAAATCCTATTCAATCTAAAGTCCTTCAAGTTCCTTTGGAAATTACACCTGAATTATTGAGTAAATTATCCAGGTCTGCAAACCTTAATCCTAATCAAACTTTATTAAGTGCAATTTCTTCTGCTCTTCGTACTTGGAAAGAATTGAATCCATCTGATATCAATTTATTATTAGATTTAATTGAACAAAATGAGTCCAAGGGTAGACTTACTAATAGAGTTTTAACCGCTGAAGAAGTATTTCAAATTTTAGAAAGAGATATCGAGAAATTCATCATTTCTAACCCTTCAATACTTGATGCAAACTATACAATTGAAAAATCACAGCATATCTTCTCAGATGAATCACGTTTAGATTTGTTATTAAGAGATACTACTAATAACGAATTTATTGTAGTAGAAATTAAGAAAGGCCCTATTGATAGAAACGCTTTAAATCAAATTAAACATTATATTAAACTATGTAAAGAAGAATTAAAATTAAATACTGTAAAAGGTTTTTATTTGGTAGTGGGACATCACCTTCCTTTGAGGATGATATTAATAAAGCAAAAAAGGATAGGATAATCGTGCGAAATTACGGATGGGGATTTACTATTAATTAACATACTTGAAAATGGACAAACCTAATATAGGTTTGTCCATTTTTTTATGCAACTCAAATATGAATATTTGTGGTACAGTTCACCATAACTAATCTAAATGAGGTTATTGTTCATTATTTTCATAATTAAATTTAACAAAAAAGGTCGTGCCTTCCGAGCCTGTTTGAATTTCTATTTTTGCATTATGACGGGTAGCAATGGCATAACATATGCCTAGCCCCAATCCAGTTCCATTATCTTTGGTCGTGTAAAATGGAGTACCCAGTTTCTCTAATACTTCAGGCCTGATACCTTTTCCTTGATCCCGCACTGCAAGCACCACACAATTTTGACATTCCTTGTAGGTGCTAATGGTTAGAACTTTCCCTGTGCTCATCGCTTCTAAGCCATTACGGTATAGGTTTATTAATAATTGTCGTATCTCATTACGATTTAAAAATAATTCCGGAATGTCATTTGTATCGACTTGAATAGATTTATTTTGATTATACGTATCAATCTTTATTAAAGGAATAATATCGTGGATAATTGAATTTAAATCTAACATCTGCAAATCCGATTTCCTTGTATTACCGATTGAGAGAAATTCAGTAATAATAGAATTGGCACGATCAAGTTCTTCAATCATTAAATTAAAGTACTTATTATGTTTCTCATAGGTGCGCTCTTCTTTTAATAACTGCAAAAATCCTCTTACTGTTGTCATTGGATTTCTAATCTCATGGCTGATACCTGCTGCCATTTGCCCTATTAAATCTATGTTGGATAACCTTTTCAATTCCTGCTCATATTGCTTTTTTTCCGTTATGTTTTTAAAAATACAACAAATACCATCATCATACGGATATGCAATAACTTCGTGCCAATATTCATCAGAGATAGAAAAAAATTCGAAATGAACTGTAATTCGTCCTGACATTGCACGATGAAATTCCTTATACATAACTGCGTCGACGCTACTCGGGAAGACCTCCCATATATTCTTACCTAATACATCTTTTGCTGTTTTTCTTTGTGGAAAATATTGATGCTTATTTACGTACGTGAATTCCCATTCATTATTCAGAGTAAAGAATCCATCCGTAATAATTTCAATCACACTTGTAACTTTTTCATTAGCGGCAGCTAGTTCTCTCGTTCGCTCTTCCACCATGCTTTCAAGTTGATCCATATATAACAAGTTTGAAAACGTAGGAGCTGTGGCATCAACGATAGATTTTGCCAGTTGAATTTGGGAATTATCGTAATTGTGAGCTTTTCCCTCTTTGCCAACGACGATTACCCCTAATACTTCTCCCATTGAAACCAATGGAATCATCAGTAGACCCTTACTATCTATATTTTTTGTTTGAATAACCTCTTGGATCTTGGCTTCATAGCTTTTCTCCATCCAATCCGCTTCTGTCCAATCACAGTCCTTGCTTAACTTCGTTGTTTTAATCGTTGTTTTGTCTAGCGGGTCTAAAAGGTGGGCAGCCATGTTTTTACTCTCTAAAATCTGTCCTAAGTAAAAAAAACATTTATCAAAACTCTCCTGTATCGAGGAACACATTGATAAATCACGGGTAACATCTAGTAACAGCTGCTTCTCGGCAATAAGGTTTTCCTTTTGTGTTAAATTATTTGCGTTTTGAATTGCGACCGCAGCCATATTTACATAAGCTTCAACACTTTGAATCTCTGAATCTGTTAAGTTCATTGGAACTCCATAATCAAATAAAAAAACCAGACCAAATAACTCTTGTCCAAATGAGATAGGCAGGGCTAATAAGGACTTAATTTTGAACGCATCAACTGGTCTTGGATCCGGCCGATGATCCTTTGAGGTATCAGGGATATAGATGGTTTTTTTTGTTTCAATAACTTCTTTTGCCAGTAAGTCTATTTCAGGATCAATTACCTGAGTATCGAGCGTTACGCCATTTATGGTCTCTGGTTTCCCTGCAAACCCTCTAAATGTTCCATCTTCCTGGGGTAAATAAATTCCAACAGCGTTGCACCTAACAATCTCCTCTGATATCGCCATTGTTACACGCTGCAATACTTCACGTAATTCTAATTTTGTATTTATTATTTTTGTTATATTCGCGAGCCTAGAATACCTCGTCTGATCACTTAACATTCACATAGCCTCCAAGTTATAGGCATAATAAAATAAACATGATAATATCAGTGAAAATCAAGACCAACCTGCCATTTTCAATTTTCTCCTGTATTCTTTTCTTACCCTTGTTTTACATAGAATACCTCACTTACTTATGATACGGTTCACCTTAATTAAAATGGAACAAACACTCATAAAATCGCTACACCCTATCCCTCTAACTTTCAAAAGTTACACTGTTTCACTATCTCCATCCTTATCAACACTCGCCTCAAACTTATCAAGCAACGCACGCACTTCATCAGTTGATTTCGTGTTCATCAATTGATTTCTTAGTTCAGCAGCTCCAGGGAATCCTTTTACATAAATTTTGAAGAAGCGATGAAGCCCTGTGATTGAACGTGGTAGTACTTCTGCATATTGATCTTGAAGGTCAAGCTGCAGTCTTAAAAGGTCAAGGTGTTCTTGACTGCTATGTTCTCTTGGCTCTTTTTCAAAGGCAAATGGATTTTTAAAGATACCTCGTCCGATCATAACGCCATCAATACCGTATTTTTCAGCAAGTTCCATTCCAGTTTGACGGTCAGGAATGTCTCCATTGATTGTTATTAGCGTATTTGGTGCGATACGGTCACGTAATTTTTTAATTTCCGGAATTAGTTCCCAGTGCGCATCTACTTGGCTCATTTCTTCTCTTGTACGTAAGTGAATAGAAAGGTTCGCAATATCTTGTTTGAAAATGTGCGTTAACCAATCCTCCCACTCACTTAACTCTTTAAAGCCAAGTCGTGTTTTTACGCTGACAGGTAGTCCGCCTGCTTTTGCTGCTTGAATAAGTTCTGCCGCAACGTCTGGACGTAGAATAAGGCCACTACCTTTTCCTCTTGATGCTACATTCGGTACAGGGCAGCCCATATTAATATCGATACCTTTAAATCCTAGCTCTGCCATACCAATACTCATTTGGCGGAAATATTCAGGAGTATCTCCCCAAATATGCGCGACAATCGGCTGTTCATCTTCTGTAAAAATTAAACGGCCACGTACACTTTTCATACCTTCTGGATGACAATAGCTATCCGAGTTTGTAAACTCTGTGAAGAATACATCTGGGCTACCAGCTTCACTTACTACGTGACGAAAAACAACATCTGTCACATCTTCCATTGGTGCAAGTACGAAAAATGGTCGTGGTAAATCATTCCAAAAATTATCTATCATTTCAAATTCAAATCCTCTCAATATGAATACAATTTCAAACTCTCAATTTAAAAATATAAAGCCAAATAGCAAAAGTACATTTGGGCATTTATATTTTGTGAAAATCAGCAATATTCATTTTAACTAAAATCGTTGCTGAATGGTATTTTTATAAACCAAAAAGCAGATGGTATAGATTTTTCTATATCAACTGCTTTTTTATTATACCAACTTAAGCCAAGCCACACACTCCACATGAGTCGTATGCGGGAACATATCAACAGGTTGTACTTCCTGTGTTTTATATCCGCCTTCTTCTAGTACTTTTAAGTCGCGTGCTAATGTTGCTGGGTTACACGATACGTATACGACGCGCTTTGGCTTCATGTCGATGATTGTGTTTAGTAATGCTTCATCACAGCCTTTACGCGGTGGGTCTACGACCATTGTGTCGGCGATTACGCCTTCTTTGTACCATTTTGGAATGACTACTTCTGCTTCTCCTACGCCAAATTCAGCGTTTGTCATGTTGTTTAGTGCTGCGTTTCGGTTTGCGTCTTCGATTGCTTCTGGAACAATTTCAACACCGTACACTTTTTTCGCTTTTTGCGCTAGGAATAAGGAGATTGATCCGATTCCGCAATAGGCATCGATTACTGTTTCGTCACCATTTAATTTTGCGTATTCTAACGTTTTATCGTATAGCACTTTCGTTTGTTCTGGGTTTACTTGATAGAATGAACGTGCTGAAATCGCAAATTTAATGTCACCGATAAAGTCATAAATATATTCTGATCCGTACAGTACTGTCGTTTTATCTCCGAAAATAACGTTTGTACGTTTCGTATTTACGTTTTGAACGATTGATTTTACTTCTGGGAATTTCGCAGCGATTTCTTCAATGATTGCTTCTTTATTTGGCAATTCAGCTGTACGTGTAATGAAGACAAGCATAATTTCCCCTGTTACTTGTCCGTAGCGAGCCATTACGTGGCGAAGTGTTCCTTTGTTACGCTCTTCATTGTAAGCCGAAATACCGTGCTTTTCACAAATACGTTTTACTTCTTGAATTAATGTATCGTTTTCTTCCGCCTGAATTAAGCATGATTCCATATTAATGATGTCATGCGTTCCTTGACGATAGAAACCAGCTACAAGTCCACCTTCACGTTCTCCAATTGGCACTTGTGCTTTATTGCGGTATACCCACGGGTTTTTCATTCCAAGTACAGGATGAACAGGAACATCACTTAATCCACCGATGCGCTGCATAACGTCACGTACTTGTTTTTCTTTCGCTTTTAATTGTCCCTCATATGTTAAGTGCTGAAGTTGACAACCTCCGCACTCGTTGTACACGGGGCATTCTGCATCTTTACGATATGGACTTTCTTGATGAAGCTTCATTAAACGACCAAACGCGAAATTTTTCTTCACTTTAATAATTTTAATTTGCGCTTCCTCACCTGGTAATCCGTTTTTTACGAAAATAGGATATCCCTTCACTTTCGCAACACCGGCACCATCATGTGTTAAATCTTCAAACACTACATCTATAAACTCGTTTTTTTCAACTGGTGGCGTCATTTTTATACTCATTTTCCGACCTCTCTTTTTCATAACACTGCGTTACATTTTATCATACTTATATGGTCTATTTCTATTGGAAGAAAAAAAGCTATTGACGATAGTTCTCTAGTAATGTTACGCTACTACTAATTTAATACGGACGATGTTACCTCATATATAGTCGATAATATGGATCGAGAGTTTCTACCCGGCAACCTTAAATTGCTGGACTATGGGGAAAACTAATGAATATTAGCCTATGTATAAAAAAGACTCCTATTGATTAGCTTTCTCTCATAGATGAAAGTGAATCCATAGGGGTCTTTTTTTATTTTTCAAAAAGGTCAGACATCTTACGTATGACATGAAACTTCCATTACTTTATTTTTAGTAATATAACGAGCGTTTTATGTAAAAACTTTATACGAACTTCTGAAAGGGGCAACTACATGCAATATGTAATGAGCATTATCGGTATTCTTGTCGTTTTAGGTTTATGCTTTGCTTTGTCAAACAACAAAAGTAAAATCAACTTCCGTGCAATTGCTATTATGATTGGTTTCCAAATTTTAATCGGTTGGTTTATGTTTGGCACAAAAATTGGTCAACAAATTATCATCTTCATTAGTAAAGTTTTCAACAAACTAATTAAACTTGGTACGACAGGTGTCGATTTTCTCTTTAATGGAATTCAAAGAGATTTTGTCTTTTTCTTAAATGTATTATTAATTATCGTATTTTTCTCAGCACTACTTTCTATCTTTAGTTATTTAGGTGTTTTACCATTCATCGTTCGCGTTGTCGGCGGTGCAATTTCAAAAATTACTGGTTTACCACGCGTTGAATCATTCCACGCAGTAAACTCTGTATTCTTCGGTTCAAGTGAAGCGTTAATCGTTATTAAAAACGATTTACAGCATTTTAATAAAAACCGTATGTTTATCATTTGTTGTTCTGCGATGAGCTCAGTTTCTGCTTCTGTTACAGCATCATACGTAATGATGTTAGATGCGAAATATGTACTAGCAGCTCTTCCACTAAACTTATTCTCAAGCTTAATCGTTTGTTCGTTATTAACACCAGTTGATACGAAAAAGGAAGATGAAGTGATTCAAAAATTTGATAGAACTCTATTCGGAGACAGCTTTATCGGCGCAATGATTAACGGTGCGCTTGATGGTTTAAAAGTAGCTGGTATCGTTGCCGCATTAATGATCGCCTTTATCGGTGTTATGGAAGTTGTAAACTACGTAATCAGCGCTGCTTCAGGTGCAATGGGATATGCTGTTACTTTACAACAAATCTTCGGTTATATACTTGCTCCATTCGCATTCTTAATGGGTATCCCAACTCATGATATTATCCCAGCTGGTGGTATTATGGGTACGAAGATTGTATTAAACGAGTTTGTAGCAATCCTTGATTTAAAAGGCGCTGCTGCAACATTAGATCCACGTACAGTTGGAATCGTTACTGTATTCTTAATTAGCTTTGCAAGTATTAGCCAAATTGGTGCAATCGTTGGTACAATCCGTGCCCTTTCTGAAAAGCAAGGAAGCATCGTATCAAAATTCGGTTGGAAAATGCTATTTGCATCAACACTTGCTTCTATTTTATCTGCAACAATCGCTGGATTGTTTATTTAATAAAAAATCACCTTACGCTTTTAAGTAAGGTGATTTTTTTGATTCCTTATGAAATAGAACGGAATTCAATTACTTCCTCTTTACTAATAAGTTTTCCTTCGTGTATACCTTTTACTGAAATATCAATAATGGATTTATCCTCTCCTTCAAGCTTACCCAAAGAAAATATATAAATTAAATTTTCTTCTTTTAGCATCCATTGCTTGCCATGCCAGGGCCCCGTTATCTTTTGTTCCAAAGATGTTTTTTCTTCTCCAACATACTGACATTCTCCAAACGAAGTTTTTACTATATTTTTCTCCGTATCAATTACTATATTTCGAAATAGCTCTAAGTTTTTGCTTGAAACAATTTCTATCTCATGGTTACTTTTTTGTTTAAATTGCAGTTTTCCATCACTTGTATTAGATAAACTACTATTCTCAACGGCGTTCCTAAAAAAGTTATATTCTTCTTCTGTAATACCAAAATTAGGATGATATGGCTTCACCTGTTTATCTATATGCCCCGATATGTAGTTTACATACCACTCTTTATCATTTTTCACATGATCACTCATTTTTTTAGTAATAGCCTCTACTTTTTTAAGAGTATCACGATCCATCTCAATCGTCATAATATCCGCCGTCACTTCCGCATTCATAAGATGCGGCGGAATATACTCTTCCACACTATTCGCTTTACTCGTTTCACTTTGACAACCGACTATGAATAGCAATATGAGCAGGATATATACTAATTTTTTATACTTCATCTCTGTTCTCCACTCCGTACATCATTCTTGCTTACATTTATAGCGGTTCTTATTATAGTCCAAAATCCTGATATTTCAATAGAAACTACTCTACATATGCAAAATTACATATTAATAAACCTTTCTCTTACTTTAAAATTAACTTAAATCATTTACAAAAATATACAAATTACAAATGAAAAATGTTATAATTTGCAAAAATATATTGGAGGATATTATGAAAGCCCACGCCCTTTTCGACTTCTTACACTTACTAATTTTAAGCATGAAAAGCTATTATGTATGGGGAATGCCAATCTATGTATTTATTATCCCTCTTATTTTTGTAGTAGGTTATATCATTATCAAATCAAATAAAAAACGAACGAATACCTCTATTCAAAGTCATTAACCTACCCTTCACCTAAAAGTGATATGATGAACAAGGGTATATCCCCACCTCTCTTATAGCGGTGGGGATTTTAATGTAAGTATGCAACATAATACACAATAGAAGGTGATTTCATGAGAAAATACGCAGCGATTGCTTTATGTACGTCTGCCATTCTAGCAGGCTGTAACACAAATAATGCTAGCCCAGAACCTGCAAAAGAGAAAAAGGTACAAGAAGTAAAAAAACAAGCAGAGACTGTACAAACACAAGGTAAAATTTCTTATAATCCACTTACGCACGAATCTACAAACGCAAATATTCATATTACAGACATAAAAGATTCTTTAACCGAAGTACAATATAAAATTTGGCGCACTGCTGATGGAAGGGAAAGTGCTAAATCCTTTTCTTCTAAAGAAAAAAATCAACAATTTACACTTCCCTTTGATATAAAAGAATTTGAAGGAAAACGCGGTGAGTACCAAATTGAAGCAACAGGAACAACAGAGGGCGGAAAAGCTATTCCACTTACGAAATCTACTATTACTTTCGAGCAAAAAGTTCCTGTTCTTATGTACCACGCAATTGATGATTATCATGGACAAGGTATTAAAGATTTATTCGTATCGCCTGCTAACTTTGAAGCACAAATGAAGTATTTAAAAGACAATCGTTATACATTATTAACATTTGAACGCTGGAGCGATATAAATAAAGTAAACAAGCCGATTTTCGTTACATTTGATGACGGTATGAAAAATAATATGAATGCATTTCATGTTTTACAAAAACTAAAAGACGATAAATTTAAACCAGCGGCAACGGAATATATGATTGTTGATAACGTTGATGTAGAAGGAGCTCTTTCTACATCTGAAATAAAAGAAATGGTTGATTCAGGTATTTTTTCTGTACAATCTCACACAGCAACACACGCAGACTTGCCGAAAATTACAAACTATGATGAAGAGTTAAAAGGATCAAAAGAAAAGCTAGAGAAAATAACAGGTAAGCCTGTTATCGCAATTGCTTATCCTTTCGGTCATGTAGATGATAAAGTTGTCGCAGAAACAAAGAAACACTATCAATTTGCAACAACAACGAAGCCTGGACAATTCATTACGAAGGGTGAACCTGATGAGTTGTTAAAAATGAAGCGTGTTCGCATACACCATACAACGACTGTAGAACAATTTGCTTCTTCGATTAAATAACTATTAGAGCTCAATACATTTTGAGCTCTCTTTTTACGTTATATTTATATATATTTTTAGAATTTTCTTGTATTATATATAGTAAGAAATCTTTCAAACTAAAGGAGATTATACATATGTCATTTGAACAAACGTTAGAGAAATATGCTGCCCTTGCAGTCAATGTTGGTGTTAATATTCAACCCGGACAAACTTTATCAATCAGTGCACCTCTTGAGGCTGTACAGTTTGTACGCCTAGTTACAGAAAAAGCATATAAATCTGGTGCAAAACACGTATATGTTGATTGGAATGATGAGACGTTAACACGCTTAAAGTTCGATCTAGCTCCTGAAGAAGCTTTCTCTGAATTCCCTTCTTGGAGAGCACATGCTCGTGAAGAATTAGCAAAAGAAGGCGCTGCATTTATGTCCATCTATGCAGAGAATCCTGATCTATTAAAAGGTGTAGAACCAAAGAAAATTGCAACAGCTCATAAAGTAGCTGGAGAAGCGATGAAAGTATACCGTGATTATGTACAAGCAGATAAAGTAAGCTGGTGCGTAATTTCTGTTCCTACGAAAGAATGGGCTGCAAAAGTATTCCCTGACGTAGCGCCAGAAGAACAAGAAACAAAACTATGGGATGCTATCTTCAAAGCTACTCGTGCTGATTTAGAAAATCCTGTGGAAGCATGGAAAGAACATGATGAAACACTACATACAAAAGTAGATTACTTAAACGAAAAACATTATAAAGCTCTTCACTATACAGGCCCTGGAACAGACTTAACAATCGAACTTCCAGAGAAGCATGTATGGGCTGGTGCTGGTAGCTTAAATGAAAAGAACGTAGCATTTATGGCTAACATTCCAACTGAAGAGGTATTTACAATGCCTCTTAAAACAGGTGTGAACGGCCAAGTATCTAGCACAAAACCGTTAGCATTTGCAGGTAATATTATCGATAACTTTACATTAACATTCGAAAACGGACGTATCCTAGACTATAAAGCTGAATCTGGTGAAGAGGCTTTAAAACATTTAGTAGAAACAGATGAAGGTTCTCACTTCTTAGGCGAAGTAGCTTTAGTACCTCATGATTCACCAATTTCAAACACAAATATTTTATTCTACAATACGCTATTTGATGAAAATGCATCTTGCCACCTTGCAATCGGAAATGCTTATGCATTTAACTTAGTTGGCGGAAAAACAATGTCTAAAGAAGAACTTGCTGAAAATGGCGCAAACGCTAGTATTACACACGAAGACTTCATGATTGGATCAGCTGAGCTTGATATCGACGGCATTACAGCTGATGGAAGACATGAGCCGATCTTCCGTAAAGGTAACTGGGCGTTTTAATAAAAATAAAAGGCTATCTTCCACGCCGGAAGATAGCCTTTTATGATGCCGATGACACTTTCAGTCCAATTACTCCTAAAACAATAAAGAGAATACAAAATGCTTGGAATAAATTAATATGCTCTTTAAAAAAGTACACACTAATGATTGTAATAAGTAGCGTTCCCACACCAGACCAAATTGCATAAGCAATGCTTAAATGAATCTTTTTAACAACGATAGCAAACACGCTGAAACAAATTCCATAGAATACGAAAATAAGTACACTTGGAACAAGCTTTGTTAAACCGTTCGATAACTTCATCGCAATCGTTCCAGCTACTTCAAAAATAATTGTTACGAGTAATAATAGCCAATATACCATACTAGAATCTCCTTCTCTGTTACCTTATAGAGATTCTAGTATACTACTTATAGTCCTAACGAAATATGTTTAATTTCTAAATATTCCTCGATACCGAAATGGCCTCCTTCACGGCCGATACCACTTTCTTTAAAGCCACCAAACGGTGCTTGTGCAACTGATGGAAGGCCATCGTTTAAGCCGATAATTCCGTACTCTAACGCTTCACTAATTTGGAATGCTTGGCTAATATCTTTTGTAAAAATATAAGCAGCCAAGCCATACGGTGTATTATTTGCTCGTTCGATTACTTCTTCAACTGTTTTAAATTTCGCAACTGGTGCAACTGGTCCAAATGTTTCTTCATTCATACAAAGCATCGTGTCATTTGCCAATCCAATTACTGTTGGCTGAATGAAATAACCATCTAACTCTGCAAATTTATGGCCACCGTATAAAACTTCTCCGCCCTTTTGAATTGCATCTTCAATATGTTCTTGTACTTTCGAAACTGCATTCGCATCAATAAGTGGCCCTACAGTTGTTCCTTCGCCGAATCCATCTCCAACTTTAAGCTGCTCTACAGCTTTTGTGAACTTCACTGCAAATTCTTCGTACACTTCTTCTTGAACAAAGACGCGGTTTGTACATATACACGTTTGTCCTGCATTACGGAATTTCGAACCAATTACCGCTTCTACCGCCTTATCTAAATCAGCATCATTCATAACAATAAATGGAGCGTGACCACCTAATTCAAGCGAAACCTTTTTCATCGTTTGCGCAGCGCTAGCCATTAATTCTTTCCCAATTTCAGTTGATCCTGTAAAAGAAACTTTTCGAACGCGCTCATCTTCCATCCACGTATCAGCAATTGCTTTTGCACTACCTGTTACAATATTTATTACACCTTTTGGAATGTCTGCTTCATGTGCTAATTCAACTAACTTCAATGCAGTTAATGGCGTTTGACTCGCTGGTTTCACAACTGCCGTACAGCCTGCTGCAAGTGCTGGAGCTACCTTTCTTGTAATCATAGCAGCTGGGAAGTTCCACGGTGTAATAGCTGCCATAACCCCAACTGGTTGCTTCATAACTAAAATACGCTTATCCGGATGAGAAGCAGGAATCATTTCACCGTATATTCTCTTTCCTTCTTCTGCGTACCATTCAACAAAACTATTTGCATAATTCACTTCACCAAGTGCTTCTGCAAACGGCTTCCCTTGTTCTCTCGTCATGATTGCTGCAATTTCTTCTTTATTTTCATCAATGAGCGTGAACCACTTTTTTAACTTTACTGCACGATCCGCTGCCGTTAATTTTGACCATGATTTAAAAGCTTCATGTGCAGCATCAACTGCTTGCTTTGCCTCTGTAATCCCGCCCTTTGGTACAGTTGCAAATACTTCCTTTGTCGCTGGATTATTCACTTCGATTTGTTCTTGCAGTGTAATCCACTCACCATTTATATACATCGCCTTTTTCTCTAAGTTTACGAACGTCGCTTTTTTATCCAATGTTTTCTTCCTCCTCTATATCTTCATTCTCATTAGAATTATTCTTATACTTATCAAACAGCATTCTCATAAAGAAATAACCACCTAAAATCGTCCACCCTAACACCATTAGCCATTCGTACGGCCAAATTAATGCAGCAGGCATCCCTGGCATATACAATAAAATAAAACCAATACTTAATATTACCGCTATACTCCCGACTACTTTTCCATTCTTCACTCGAAACGGTCTAGCCATATTAGGTTCTGTTTTGCGTAACTTTAAAAATGATAAACTAACTAATAAATATGAAACAACAATCCCAAGCCCACCTGCATTTACAATCCATACAAGTGCTGGTCTTCCAAGTAACGGAGCAAAAAATGATAGCATCCCTAGGAACATAATCGCATTAGTAGGTGTTTTATATTTCGGATGTACTTTTCCAAACCAAGCTGGAATCATTTCATTTTTAGCCATCGCATATAACACACGACTACCTCCAATAATAAAAGCATTCCAACTTGTAACAATTCCAGCTAACCCACCAAAGATTAAAATATTCGCAAATATTTTCGATCCAAAAACTGCTCCCATCGCATCAGCAGTTGCCAATTTTGTATTCAGGAGTGCGTTTTGATCTAATGCCATCGAAACTCCAACTGTAATAAGTAGATAGAATACGACCGCACAAACAACAGAGAATATTAAAAGTTTTCCGATTTCTTTAAACGGAAGATTCACTTCCTCCGCTACTTGTGGGATTACATCAAATCCGACAAATAGAAACGGAACCATTATAAGGACAGCCATTACTCCACCTGCACCATTTATAAAAAATGGCTCTAAATTTTTTGTATCTCCGTTGAAACTAGATCCAAAAACGAGCATAATGCCCGTCGCTACAATAAATATTGTAAATATACTTTGAAATACAGCGGCTGTTTTGACACCAAAGTAGTTAATGATTGTAATAAGTAATGCTCCGCCCATTCCAATCATCGCCCACGTCAAGTATACATCCCAGCCTCCTATCGTCCATAAATAAATACTTTGATAATTTGGCAATATATAATCTACCACTGTTGGTAAGGCAACAGCTTCAAAAGTAACAACTGATACATATCCAAGCACCATTGCCCACGATGCGATAAATGCTGATTTTTTCCCAAATGCTTTTTTTACATATAGTAAACCACCGCCTGTTTCCGGCATGGCAGAAGCAAGTTCAGCATATGTTAGTCCAACGAAAATAACAAGTAATCCTCCTATAACGAAAGCAATAACTGCCCCTATAGAACCAGCCGATGTAACCCAATCCCCTGAGAGTACAACCCAACCCCATCCAAGCATAGCGCCTATCGCAAGGAAAAGAACATCAAAACGTGATAGCACTTTTTTAAGTTCCTTCTTCTCCTCCAACTATATAATCCTCCTCTATAAACTTCTTAATTTTCCTAGTAGCAGCAGATTGGCTTATTTTCAAGAATTCTGCGACTTTATAACTGGATCCATGTGTTTTGTATGTTTTTAAGATAATGTTTCGTTCCACTTCTTCTAACATTTTATAGAGACTTTGACCCGATTGCTCCACTGTAGACTCCTGCATCGATATTGGCAAATCTTCTATCGTGACAACATCGTCAGCAGTTATAACAATCCTCTCAATTACATTTTCAATCTCTCTATTATTTCCTTCCCAAGGGTACCCTACAAACATTTGTAACGTACTAGGTGCTAACTTCACATCACGTCCGTACTTTTTATTAAAATGCTGTAAATAATGATAGATGAGCGGCAAAATGTCTTCTGTTCTCTCCCGAAGTGGCGGAATTGAAATTGGAATGACATTCAGACGATAGTATAAATCTTTCCGGAATGTTCCTTGTTTCACCATCGTACTTAAATCTCTATTTGTTGCCGCTACAATTCTAACGTCCACCTTTTTTAATTCTCTTCCGCCTATAGGACGAAACGTTTTTTCTTGCAATACTTGCAAAAGCTTCGCTTGAATTTCAAGCGGCATTTCACCAATTTCATCTAAGAAAAGGGTTCCTTTATGCGCTGATTCTAATAGCCCCTTTTTCCCTTCACGATTTGCACCTGTAAAAGACCCACCTGAATATCCAAAAAGCTCAGATTCGATTAAATTCGTCGGCAATGCCGCACAATTAATTTCATAGAAACTTTCATTCTTCCGGTGACTCACTTCATGCAAATGGCGTACTAATCGGCTTTTCCCCACTCCAGTCTCACCTAATACGAGAACAGTACTATCTACTACAGATACTTTTTTTATTGTTTCGATTATTTTTTGCATAGTGATACTTTTAAAAATAAGTCCTTCGTGTTCATATGTTTCTCTTAATTCTTTTTTATATGTTTTTAACTGATTATCCATTTCCTCTACCTTTTGACGTAATTGATAGAGTTCTGTAAGATCACGAGAATAACTAATCACTCTTCTTAAATTTCCCTCATCATCAAAAACAGGCCTTGTACGAACATGCAAATACTCTCCTGATTTCGTTGTTTGAACAAGTTCAACTGGCCTTTTCTTTTCAATTACTTCTAACGTTGCAGACGGATAAAAAATCCCTTCTTTTTGTAGTTCTTTTACATGCTTTCCTACCAATTCCTTAGCAGAGAGCTGGTAATGTCTTTCACACATGCTATTTACACGTACAACGATTCCTTTATCATCCGTAACAAAAATTTCGTCAAATGCATATTCAAATACATCTTGTAAATCCATCAACACTCGTTCCTTTTCTGCAACCATCCTAGCCACCCCTTACTTTAAATCCATCGATTCACTTCACTACCTTTATTATAAAGTGAATTTTCTGCATTTTATATAGAGTAAGCTAGAATGTTTTCAATTTGTTATTTATACAAATCTATTTATATTTTTCAACACATAATTCGCTGCCTTGAAAAATACAGAATGCCATCGCAACCACACCCTCACTTTGTTTTAGCTTGGCATGGAGCAGGAAAAGGGGCTGATCGATTCTATATATGACCAGATGCTCTCTTCCGCCTAAAAAGAAAAGCTTTATGCCCTTTTTTAAGTTATCCCAATTCTTTAAACACGAGCGATATTTGCTTGCTCATAACAAGCTTGCAATGATTCTTCAATTATTGTTAAACCTTCCTCAAGTTGCTCATCTGTAATCACTAATGGCATTAAAACACGAATAACATTTCCATATGTTCCTGCTGATAGTAGAAGTAATCCATGCTTATTTGCTTCTGCACATAAATTAGACGCTAGTGTTTTATCAGGCGCTTTCGTCTTGCGATCTTGAACGAGCTCGAATGCACACATTGCCCCTAAGCCACGCACATCACCGATGCAATTATATTTGTTTTTCATCTCTTGGAATCGGTTCATTACGACTTTCCCTACTTCTATCGCTCTATCATTTAATTTCTCTTTTTCTATTACATCAAGCACAGCTAATGCAGCCGCACATCCTAGTGGGCTTCCTGCATATGTTCCGCCCAGTTCTCCCGGTGCAGACTCATTCATAATTTCTTTACGCCCAATCACGCCGCTTATCGGTACACCAGCACCTAATGATTTAGATACCGTAATTAAGTCTGGAACGACATCATAATGATCAATTGCAAAGTATTTTCCGGTACGACTAAAGCCTGTTTGAATTTCATCAGCTACAAATAAAATACCGTGCTCTGAACAAATGCTGCGTACTTCTTGAACGAATTTCTTACTTGGAACGATAAATCCGCCTTCCCCTTGAACAGGTTCCATTACAACAGCTGCAATTGTTTCTGGTGCTACTTCTGATATGAAGAAGTTCTTAAACTCTTCAATGATAAAGTCATCATACTGCTCTTCTGTTAACCCTTCTGGGCGACGGTATTCATATGGGAATGGCGCTTTATATACTTCTGGAGCAAATGGGCCAAATCCAAATTTATATGGTTTTACTTTACTTGTCATCGTCATTGTCATTAATGTACGCCCATGAAATCCTTTAGAAAATGCGATAATTCCAGGTCTCTTCGTATATTTACGAGCAATCTTCACTGCATTTTCAACCGCTTCTGCCCCACTATTTAAAAACAGCACTTGTTTATCGAAATTACCTGGTGCTAATGCGGCAAGCTTTTCCGCTAATTCAATATACGGCTCATACATCATCACATTAAATCCAGTATGAATATATTGATCTACTTGTTTATGAAGCGCTTCTTTAACAGCTGGATGACAGTGTCCTACATTAATTGTCCCAATTGCTCCTGCGAAATCAATGTAATGATTTCCATCCACATCTGTTACGAGTGCACCATTTGCAGACTGTACAAATGTTGGAATACCATTACTTACTCCTTTTGGTACTATATTTTGGCGGCGTTCTAATAAAGACGCTGCTTTCGGTCCTGGAATTTGTTCATTTACCTTAGCAAATTTTTTTGTGTTCATTGTGTACCCCATCCTTTTCTATACAATGTTTTCTCTTTATATTGCAAGATGTATGCCAACTTCCTCTTTCTAGTATTCATCCCATTCTCTTACTATCTTGGCATAAAAAAATAAGTCTATAAGGACTCATATAGAGTCCTTATAGACTTATCCATTTATACATTAGACTTTCCTTCTTCCCAAATAAACTCACCTGAATGAGAAATTAAATCTTCAACAGATTGTAATACTAAATCTGCAAGTGGTTCTAACGTTTGACGATCACCCGTACCAGATAGTACGCCAATCGCATAACAGTCGCCACCATTTTTCGCTAAATGTAAATCCGTCGGTGTATCCCCGACGACTGCTACTTCACATGTCTCTAAATTAAATCTCTCACAAAACGATTCTACAATTTTTTTATCTGGCTTCTGTGCTGGAAATGTATCTGAAGCTATAACACAATCAAAAAAAGCTTCCAATTGATATTGCTTTAAAAATAATTCTGTCGGCGCGAAATCATCAGCTGTAACGACACCTAGAATAAACCCTCTATCCTTTAACGCTTGTAAAACTTTCGGTAAATCTGCCGTCATTCTCATATGTGAACGATGCTCGTACATAAGAGCAAACAACTTTTCACTCACCCATTGATGCATCTCTTCTTCTCTAGATGATGCAACATATTTACAAAGCCCCTTGGCCACATCAAGACTTGTTCCAGCAGCGAGCGCACTACGCGGATGAACAAATGCTCCATCTACGCCAATCTCTTTTAATAAAGCCTGCTGCATTGACTGTGGGAGTTGATATAATTTTATACATTCAGCGACAAGCTCTTCAGCTACTTTTATCCAAATTGAATGAAAATCCATTAATGTCCCATCTTTATCAAATAGTATTGCTTTTACCTTCTCCATAGCATCCTACCTCTCATTTCTTATCTCTTCCAGTGTATCAATAAAATATGGATATAAAATAAACGGATTGTAAAAATACCATAAAAATCAAACTAACTTACAATTTACAATTCATCTGCACATAGAGAAACTTTAATCAGTGGGGGAATCTTATTGCTCGCAAATAGTGAGGTGAAAGCAAAAAAAAGGATGCCTTTACAGGGCATCCTCTTGATGTTCAGGAACAAATAGTTCCAGACAATGATATATATTTTCAAATTCCATTGGTGCATCTCCGCCATATTCACCATCTAAGTTGATCATTAATTTATCAGGTGAATGCACTTTAATACGATTCGCTTGTGTATATAGTACTTTCGGATTGTTAATATGTTCCCCACGCTGCGCTTGTGTTGCTGCTTTAATTAAATCAGCGATAGAACCTTTTTTCAGTACTAATAAATCAAATAATCCATCGTTAATAGATGCATATGGTGCTACTTTTTCGAATCCACCAACTGAACGAGTATTCGTAATTAAAAACATCGTAATTTCTTCTTGTAGCAGTTTCCCATCATACTCAATTTCAACATATGTTGGATGTAATGATGGTAACATTTCGATTCCTTTTAAATAGTAAGCAAGTTGGCCTAATACCGTTTTTAGCTTGCTTGGTACTTCATATGTTAATTCTGTAATACGGCCGCCACCAGCGATATTAATGAAATATGTATCATTCGCTCTACCAAGATCTAACGGTACCGTTGTTCCTTCACAAATAATATCCGCAGCCTCTTCAATAACACGAGGTACACCGATCGCACGCGCAAAATCATTTGTCGTTCCAACTGGAATAATTCCAAACTTTGGACGATGCTCATGTCCTACTAAACCGTTCACTACTTCATTTAATGTACCATCACCACCAGCTGCAATAACAACATCAAACTTACGATCCGCAGCTTGCCTCGCTGCCACAGTCGCATCTCCAGGACCAGTTGTCGCATGACAAGACGCTTCATATCCAGCTTGTTCTAATTTTTGTAATACTTCTGGTAAGCTCTTCTTAAATAGCTCGCGCCCAGAAGTAGGATTATAAATAATTCTTGCTCGCTTCATCATTTATTAGCACAGGAAATTCCTTATTCATTGAAAAACGAATACACCGAACCCTTATTCAGTATCCCTATGCTTACCTCCTCTCATCTTCCTATCCTTCTTTAATTCCGCTCAAACAGGCAGTAAGAACCCGATTCGTGTAGCCCATCAAAAGTAACTATTCACTCCTGATAGTTTTGCTTTATTTAACCAAGAAATTTATCCCGCTATTTGCGGGCAGTAAAACTCCCACCTCAAAATTCGGCTGGGGCAAAGAAGTTATGTGGGAGTCGGGCTGCCCGTAAATGCCCGATTGGTGAAGGCTAATAATCAGTGGGGGATGAACACCCCCCACTGATTAAAGTTTCACTTTATGTCTATCCATTCTCTCACATCAATTTACATATAATGAATAATAATTATCTATTATTTCATGAGATGAAAAAACTCTCTATGTCTAGATTTATCATTATTCCCACCTTTTTGCAACTATCATACCATAGTTGCTATACAAACATTTTTTCACTTTTGACAGTTAATCAAACGTTTGTTTAAATTATTTTTCACCATTTAAACAAACGTTTGATTAACTCAGAAAAAACACCCAAATACGGGTGTTTTTTCTGTTTAATCTTTAAGAATCTATACTATTTTAGCGTTCAAAAATAAGAATTCTTCTCTTTTTTTAGCGCTTATTAATCTCTTCAAGTAAGATTTTATTAACAAGCGGTGGATTTGCTTGTCCTTTTGTAGCTTTCATAATTTGACCAACTAAGAAGCCAATTGCACGGTCTTTACCGTTTTTAAAGTCTTCAATAGATTGCTCATTATTATCAAGAATTTCTGTTACAACCTTACGAAGTGTTCCTTCGTCAGAAATTTGAACCAGACCTTTCGCTTTAACGATTTCGTCTGGGTCTCCACCTTTTTCAATTAATTCATTAAATACTTTCTTCGCGATTTTAGAAGAAATTGTACCTTTTTCAATTAATTGAACCATTTTAGCTAAACCAGCTGGCGTTAATGCAACGTCTTTTAATTCTTTTTGTTGTTTGTTTAAGTATGCAAGTACTTCACCCATTAACCAGTTTGATGTTAATTTCGCATCAGCACCGTCTGCAACTGTTGCTTCAAAGAAATCAGACATCTCTTTCGTTAATGTCAATACATGCGCATCATAAGCTGGTAAGCCAACTTCTTCAACATAGCGAGCTTTACGTGCATCTGGAAGTTCTGGAATAGAAGCACGAATTTCTTCTTTCCACTCATCGTCGATGTAAAGTTCAACTAAGTCTGGCTCTGGGAAGTAACGGTAATCGTCAGATCCTTCTTTTATACGCATTAAGATCGTTTTCTTCGTTGCTTCATCATAACGACGTGTTTCTTGTTGGATGATACCACCAGATAATAATTCTTTTTCTTGGCGCACTTGCTCATGCTCAAGACCTTTTTGCACGTAAGTGAAAGAGTTTAAGTTTTTCAGTTCTGCTTTTGTACCGAACTTCTCTTGTCCAACTGGACGAAGTGAAATATTCGCATCACAACGAAGAGAACCTTCTTCCATCTTACAATCAGATACACCTGTATATTGAATGATTGATTTTAACTTCTCTAAGTACGCATATGCTTCTTCTGGAGTACGCATATCTGGCTCAGATACGATCTCGATTAAAGGCATACCTTGACGGTTGTAGTCTACTAATGAACCGTCAGCTGCATGCGTTGATTTACCAGCATCTTCTTCTAAATGAAGACGTGTAATACCGATACGTTTCTTTTTACCGTCTACTTCGATTTCAATCCAACCATTTTCACCAATTGGCTTATCAAATTGAGAGATTTGGTAAGCTTTCGGATTATCTGGGTAGAAATAGTTTTTACGGTCGAACTTCGTTTCCGTTGCGATTTCACAGTTTAATGCCATTGCGGCTTTCATTGCAAAGTTAACTGCTTCCTTATTTAAAGTAGGAAGTACCCCTGGGTATCCTAAGTCAATTACACTTGTTTGTGTATTTGGCTCCGCTCCGAATTCTGTTGGACTCGCAGAGAAAATTTTCGAATTTGTTTTTAACTCAACGTGAACCTCTAACCCAATAATTGTTTCTAAATTCATCTATGCTCGCCTCCTTACAGACTTGCTTTTTTTGTATGATAGTCTGTTGCTTGCTCAAACGCATGTGCAACGCGGTAAATCGTCGTTTCATCGAAGTGTTTACCAATGATTTGTAGACCAAGTGGCATGTTGTTAGCACCGAATCCACATGGAACAGAAATCGCTGGAACACCCGCTAAGTTTACTGGAATTGTTAAAATGTCATTTGCATACATTGTCATTGGATCGTCCACTTTTTCGCCTACTTTAAATGCTGGAGTTGGCGTTGTTGGTCCAATAATAACATCGTAGTTAGCAAATACATTTTCAAAGTCATTTTTAATTAATGTACGTACTTGTTGTGCTTTTTTGTAATATGCATCATAGTAACCAGAGCTAAGAGCAAATGTACCAAGCATAATACGACGTTTTACTTCATCACCGAAACCTTCGCTACGTGTGTTTTTGTAAAGATCTAATAAGTTATTTACATTATCAGAACGAACACCGTAACGTACGCCATCAAAGCGTGAAAGGTTCGCAGATGCTTCAGAAGAAGATAATAAGTAATACGTTGCTAGAGCGTATTTAGAGTGTGGAAGAGATACTTCCTCCCAAGTTGCGCCCATACCTTCTAACACTTTTAAAGCAGCTAGCACTGACTCACGAGCTTCTTCGCCAACACCTTCGCCTAAGTATTCTTTCGGTACAGCAATACGTAAACCTTTAACATCGCCTGTTAAACCAGCTAAGTAGTTTCCTACTTCAACGTTTGCAGAAGTTGCATCCATACGGTCAATACCTGAAATAGCTTGTAATAAGTATGCATTGTCTTCTACTGTACGTGTAATCGGTCCGATTTGGTCAAGTGAAGATGCGAATGCTACTAATCCGTAACGAGATACGCGTCCGTAAGTTGGTTTTAAACCTACAACGCCGCAATATGCAGCTGGCTGACGGATAGAACCACCCGTATCAGAACCTAGAGAGAATAATACTTCTCCTGCTGCTACTGCTGCTGCAGAACCACCACTAGATCCGCCTGGAACGTAATCTAAGTTCCATGGATTTTTTGTAGCGTAGAAGCCTGAGTTTTCATTTGAAGAACCCATTGCGAACTCGTCCATATTTAATTTACCAATTGTAACTGTGTCAGCAGCTTTTAGCTTTTGTACAACTGTCGCATCGTAAATTGGATCGAAGTTTGCTAATATTTTGCTCGCACAAGTTGTACGAAGACCGTTAGTTACAATGTTATCTTTTACACCAATTGGCATACCGAATAATAAACCATTATCCTCAGCACCAATCTTTGCATCTAATTCTTTCGCTTTCGCGCGTGCATTTTCTTCATCTAATGTAAGAAAAGCTTTTACGTTATCTTCAACATCCGAAATACGTTTGTAAGATTCTTCTACTAAATCCGTAACGGAAATTTCTTTGTTGTTTAACTTCTTATGTAACTCTGATACAGAATGATCAAATAATGACATCGAAATTCCCTCCTCTATTCTAATACTGCTGGAACACGGATTTGATTATCTTTGTGATCCGGTGCATTTTTTAATACTTCTTCTACTGGTAAACCTTTTTCTGGCACATCTTCACGCATAACATTTTTCATAGTTAATACATGAGTTGTTGGTTTTACATCAGTTGTATCTAATTCATTTAACTGTTCTGCAAATGTAACAATTGCATCTAGTTGTTTTTGAAATTTTTCTGCTTCTTGATCAGTAATTGCAAGACGTGCTAAATGTGCTACGTGCTTTACATTCTCAACGGAAATTCTTGACACGGCTAGGCCACCTCCATAATATATCGTTCAATCTACAATACTATTGATGATACCAAATTTTCAGTACTTCAAGCAAGTCAACACACGGCACTTACGGTATTTTTACATAAAAAAAGAAAGGCAAGTGCCTTTCTTTACAATTTACTCTTTATCTAACGATTTATTTTTCGGAAATCTTTCATTATCTTCCTCATTATCACGAATTGTTTTTTGTAATACAAAACAAGACATCGTTAAAAATAATGTTCCAATTAAATAGTACCCTTTTACACTAAGCGTTTCATCTAACGTGTAAATCCCAATTAGCATTCCTGAAAGCGCACAAACAAATGAAGTCCATGCTAAAAACGTGAACGCTTGCGTATTTCGTCTTCTCATCGTTCTCCCCCTCGTTAGCTGTACACCTATTATAGATAAATATATTTATCACAATGGGTTTTTATGTAAAATCACTTTTCTATTTATTAATCTATCACAAAAAATTTCTATTTTGAAGGTATTTTTCTTTCTAATCTGAAAAAACAGTTAAAAACATTGACATTTATTTCAATTCCACATAAAATAAAAAACAAATATTACGAACCTCGAAATATACGGGAGTGGAAATAATTGTTGCAATATGAACATTTTTTAGACTTACTGCTAGATAACGCCAAGAAACTTTTCTATCCTGAAGAATGGGTAAGCCTTGATTTAACACTTTCCAAGACAGAAGTATTTTGTTTACTTTGGATGGAGCGAAATACGGATATTACAATGACAAAAATCGCTGATCTTCTTGATATACCGATGAGTACAACAACGGGCGTTGTAAATCGCCTTGTAAAAAAGGGATATATTGAACGCTACCGGAATGAAAGCGATCGACGCATTGTATTAATTCGTTTAACAGAAAACGGCGTAATGCTCGTTCAAGAAGTAAAACAAAATGCGGCCCATTACTTTAGCCTAGTGACAGATGCATTGTCAGAAGAAGAAAAAGCATTCTTACTACAAATATTCCAAAAGATCATGAATCACATTGCTACGTCACAGCAAAAAACAGAAGAAAAGGTTTCTACACCTAAAATGAAAAACATTCCGATTGAATAAGACCCTAGTTGGGTTTTTATTCAATTAAATATTTCGACACTCGTAATATTCGATACTCGAAACAAAGGGGATAGAATAATGAGAATTATTTTGTATACAGGTAAAGGCGGCGTTGGAAAAACTAGCATTTCAGCAGCAACAGCAATCCAAAGTGCAAAACAAGGATTAAAAACATTAGTAATGAGCACAGATCCTGCTCATAGTTTAGGGGATTCATTTGGCATAAAACTATCTTCTGAGCCACTAGAAATTCGCGAAAACTTGTGGGCACAAGAAATTAACACTATTTATGAAATGGAAAAAAGCTGGGGGAAATTGCAGAAATATATTACACTACTCTTCACTTCCAAAGCAGCCGATGATATTACAACAGAAGAATTAACGATGTTCCCTGGTATGGAAGATTTAATTAGCTTACTTCGAGTACTCGATTACTATAAACACAACACTTACGACGTCATCATTATTGATTGCGCACCGACTGGAGAAACTTTAGCAATGCTTAGCTTTCCAGACATGCTCGGCTGGTGGATGGAAAAACTCTTTCCTATTAAAAGGAAGATTTTAAAAGTTGTTCGTCCTGTAGCTCAACCACTTCTTGGTGTCCCCCTTCCAACTGATGATATTATGGACGAATTAACGAATACGCTTGAACAACTTGGAGAAATGAGAGATATTTTATCAAACCGAGAAGTAACGAGTATTCGCGTTGTTGTAAATCCTGAAAAAATGGTCATTAAAGAAGCTCAGCGTAGTTTTACTTATTTAAACTTATACGATTATAACGTAGATGCCATTATGATTAACCGCGTCATCCCTAACACTGTTACCGACCCTTACTTTCAGGCATGGAAAGATACACAAAAGAAATATAAGGCGTTAATTAAAGATAGTTTTCAGCCACTTCCTATTTACGAAGCTCCCATGTTTGAACAAGAAGTTGTTGGTTTACCTATGTTAGAGCGTGTAGGAAATGCTTTATTCAAATCAGACCCTTCTCCTACTGAAGTGAAATTTAATGGCCGCACACAATATGTAAAAAAAGATGGCGATGAGTATATTTTCGTTCTGTCTATTCCCTTCTCAAACAAAAGTGAACTTTCATTAAATCAAAAAGGTGATGAACTTATTATTCGAGCCGGCTCTATGAAGCGAAATATCACCTTACCAAAAACATTAACACACCTTTCTATTCAAGGAGCTAAGTTTGAAGCTGATGTACTAAACATTCGGTTTGGAGGTGTAGTACATGCATGATGAATTACTAAGAAAGGTAATTCGTACAAAAATAAAAATCGGTATGCGTATATTAGAAGAGCTACCGAATCCGATTCAGCAATCAGCTAAGCACGCACTAAATATTTTGCAAGAGGAGCTCTCCTCTTATGCTGAAGAACAACCGCAACCTGAGAGTAATTTAAAAAGCATCATAATTGAATAACTATACCCTTGTAGAAAGCCTTTTCTTATAGGCTTTCTATCCCTTTATTGGAGCTGATATAAGTTGATAAACACATCTTCAACAAGACATTTCACCACTAATATAATCTGGCTAATCCCCCTTCTATTCTTTTTTCATAACCTTGAAGAAGCTTTCCAAATGCCACAATATATCGCTAATCGATTTTCGATCCATTTTATAACTAACAAACAATTTTTCATTGCAATTTCCATATTAACAACCTTCGTCTTACTCATAGTCATTCTATATCAATTAAGCATCATATCTTCTATTTATTTGATCATTTTTATACAGGGCTGTATCTTCTTTAACGCCGTTCAACATATTATCTTGTATTTCATTTATCGTTCTTATAATCCAGGAGTAATCTCAGCATCTATCATTATCCTATTTTCTCTTTTCTTATTTTCATCAAAGAAACTATTAATCCCTAAAAAGAAATTAGCAAGTACACTCATTTTTAGTTTAATCTCTTACCCAATCATAATTTGGATTTCCTTATTATTAGCCAGCTGCTTTAATTAAAAAAAGACCAGGAAAACTCCTGGTCCATCACTCTACTTAACAAACATTGGATTCTATGTTATACAAAATTAGAAGGTACAGAATTAGGGTTTTGTTTGTTAAGTAGATTATATGTTGAACGAGCTAACAGCGGAGGGGTTCCTACTGCTAGTCCGTTAAACTCAATATTATTTTGCGATTTTTGCAAGCTCATCAAGTGAAAGATCTACTGAAATTGAACCATCATTCGTTTCTTTCTTAATTGCATCTGTTACTTCTTTTGAATGATACAATTCAATTACTTTTTTCAGCGTTGGATCATCTTTGTCTTTCGTACGAGCTGCGAAAATATTAATATAGGCCTTTGCATTTTCATTCTTTGGATCTTCTAAGAAAATAGGATCCTTCGCTGGATCTAATCCAGCTTGACCAGCAACACCGTTATTAATAACTGAAGCCGCTACATCTTTTAATACACGAGGTGTTTGCTGTGCGATAACCGGTGTGATTTTTAACTTCTTCGGATTTTCAGCGATACCGCTTGGATCCCCAAATAGACCAAAATCTTTCTTAAGCTTTAATAATCCAGCTGCATCAAGAAGTTTTAATGCACGTGCTTGGTTCGTTGGATCATTCGGAATAGCAATTTCCGAACCATCTGGGATTTCATTTGCTTTCTTATATTTTTCAGAGTATAAGCCCATCGGTGCAATTTGCGTTGTACCAACAGCTGTAATATCTAACTTATGCTCCTTTTTAAATTGCTCTAAGAAAGCGATGTGCTGGAATGAGTTTAGTTCAATATCTCCATCAGCTAACGCTTTGTTGGGTGTTGTGTAATCAGAGAACTCAACCAGTTTAATTTTAATCCCTTCTTTTTCAGCTTTTTTCTTTAAAATTTCCCAAACGTCTCCATCTGTTCCAGTTACACCGACGCGAACTACTTTCTCTTTCGCTCCTGCACCTGTGTCTCCACCTGAGCAGCCGCTTAACGCTGTAATTCCTACGATCGCTGATAATGCAAATGCTAAAATTTTCTTCATTTTCTTTTCCCCTCTTCCTTTTTATGATCTGCGTAAAAAAACTTTCGCAAAGTAGTTCCCTAAATTTTGAGCTACCTGTACAAGAATAATAAGTAAAACGACCGTTACAAACATAACTGACGTATCAAAGCGTTGATAACCATATGTCATTGCTAAGTCACCAAGACCGCCACCACCGACAAGCCCAGCAACTGCAGAAAATTCAATTAAACCAACCGTCATAAACGTGACACCTAAGATCAATGGTGCTAAAGCTTCTGGTACGAGGATTTCAAAAACAATTCTAAGTGGTGAAGCGCCCATTGCTTGTGCTGCTTCAATTACCCCTTTCGGAACGGAAACAAGATTTGTTTCAACCATTCTAGCAATACCAATTGATGCAACTAACGTCATTGGGAAGATTGCTGCAGCCGTTCCAATCGTCGTTCCAATAACACTTCTTGTTAGTGGGCTTAAAGCTACTAAAAAGATAATGAATGGAACCGGACGAATTGTATTAATTATGATATTAAGAATAGAAAAGACCCATTTATTTTCTAAAAAATTTCCTTTTCTCGTTACATACAATAGTAAACCTAGAGGTATACCAAGAATTGTAGCGAATATAAGGGTTACAATTACCATTAAGAGGGTATCCCCCGTCGCATCTAATATGCGAGGCCAAAATATACTCCAATCAACTCGCATGAGCTTCTACCTCCTTCAGCTGCACTTGCAGTCTTAGATGTTGTAATGCTTTTTGAATTTCTTTCTGTTCACCTTGTAGCTCTACAAGAAGATTTCCAAATAGCACATTTTGGAGTTCAATAATATTTCCATAAAGAACATTTACATCGACGTTATAGTTTTTCGCAATATATGATAGTACAGGCTGCCCTGTCTCTTCCCCAGTAAAAGTCAGGCGATAAATCTGACCTCCGTTTTGAATTTTCGCTAGAACACTTTCTGGTAAGTGATCATTAATAACAGAGCGTACAAAATTTTGAGTGGTCTTTGTTTTTGGTTGTGTGAAAACGTCAAACAGTTTTCCTTCTTCAATTACTTTTCCTTTTTCCATAACGGCTACACGGTGACAAATCTCTTTCACAACGTGCATTTCATGTGTAATAAGTAGAATCGTTAAATTGTACTCTCTATTTACCTTCTTTAATAAATTTAAGATTTCTGTCGTTGTTTCCGGATCTAAAGCTGATGTTGCCTCATCACATATGAGAATATCCGGTGATGTCGCAAGTGCTCTTGCAATCCCAACACGCTGCTTTTGCCCACCTGATAACTGTTCTGGATAATAGTTCGCTTTATCTTCTAAACCAACAAATTTTAGTAGTTCATTCACTCTTTCTTTTATCTCATTCTTCGGCAATTTCGCTAACCTTAATGGATAAGCAATGTTCCCAAACACCGTTCTTGAATTAAATAGATTAAAACTTTGGAAAATCATCCCAATTCTTTGTCTTAGTTTCCGTAATTCTTTCGCCGATAATGATGTAATATCTTTATCATCTATTGAAATTGTTCCTGCAGTTGGTCTTTCTAACATATTTACTAAACGTAATAACGTACTCTTTCCAGCACCACTAAATCCGATAATGCCAAAAATTTCGCCCTTTTCAACTGACAGCGTTACATCCTCAACCGCATGAACAGATTGCCCACCTGATTCATATACTTTACTTACATTGTTAAAAGAAATCATTTTCTTCCCTCCTATATGCTGTAAAAACTTGAAGTAGAGCTTTCGAGGTAAAATAAAAAGTGCTCTCCTTCTTATCAGTAATAAAAGATAAGAAGGAGAGCACTTTTATATGTACTCATTCACATCTTCTCATCTTCCAAGCCTTTATAGGCTTGCTGGAGTTAGCACGGTATTAAAAAACCCGTTGCTGAGGTATCGTAGGGCCAGTCCCTCCACCTCTCTGGATAAGAGTGTATCGATTTAATTGTCGTTTAATTAAGTCTTATTATAGAACTCAGAATAATGAGAGTCAATACAATTTTTAGAAAAAACATTAACTATTTCTCTATTTAAATTTTTAAATAAGAAGTAACAATACAATAGTGATTTTTAAAGTTATGTAAAATCCTTCTCACTCATACTTTTAAAAAGGAGTATCTTCTCTACTCATTGAATAACATTATTTGAATATGAAATCGGAGGAAGATAGATATATGAAAACAGCTCTTTTGCTCGTCGACATTCAAAATGATTATTTTCCAAGCGGAATGATGGAATTACGTAATCCAGTAGAAGCAAGTGAATATGCTAGTCAGCTACTACAACATTTTAGAATAAGAAACGAACCTATTTTTCATATCCAACATGTAGCTATAAAAGATAGCGCTACTTTTTTCCTACCCAATACAGAAGGTGTCCATATTCACGAAAATGTCCGTCCACTTAGAGAGGAAACCGTTATCCTTAAACATTATCCAAATAGCTTCCGAGAAACTGATCTTCTAGAACAATTACAACGTTCAGGAATTGAGCACGTCGTAATATGCGGGATGATGACCCATATGTGTATTGATGCTACAGTAAGAGCTGCTTTTGATTTTGGCCTTCACTGTACCGTAATACACGATGCTTGTGCTACAAAAGATCTTTCATTTAAGAATGCTACTATACCAGCTGTTTATATTCATAATACAATTTTGGCGAGTTTAAATGGAGTATACGCAAATATAATGAGTACAGAAGAGTTTTTAGCGACCTAAAAAAAAACACTCCTTTCAGTTAGCAAAGCCGAAAGGAGTGTTCTCTTGTCTAACCATAGATTTTCTTTCAAATTGTATTATACAGGAAATCCTCAAAATGAATACTAAAAAATATGACTAATAAGTCAATTTTTCTCGTTGTTTTGTTTCTATTTACATGTTTATCCCGATATTAATAGGGTTTAGCTAGTTCCAACCACCAAATAGTAATATATGGTAATGCCTTTCGATTCAAATTAACTAACTCCTATTATAGAGAGTTTCTCAAAAAGAAGAGATCTTCACAGACTGTGAAGATCTCTTCTACTATTTCTTATAAAGTTTCAGAAGTAGTTTTTGCTTGCATGTGAAGTGCTAAGTAGTCAGGACCACCAGCTTTAGAGTCTGTACCAGACATGTTAAAGCCACCGAATGGTTGGTAACCTACGATTGCACCAGTACATCCACGGTTGAAGTATAAGTTACCAACGTGGAAGTCTTCACGTGCTTTTTCAATATGGTCACGGTTGTTAGTAACAACTGCTCCTGTTAAACCGTATTCTGTATTGTTTGCAATTGCAAGTGCATGATCAAAGTCTTTTGCTTTACAGAATGCTACTACTGGTCCGAAGATTTCTTCTTTCATTAAGCGAGCATCTTCTGCAACGTCAGCAACGATTGTTGGTTGGATGAACCAGCCTTTAGAATCGTCTCCTTCGCCACCTGATACGATTTTACCTTCTTCTTTACCAATTGCAACATAGCTCATTACTTTATCGAATGCAGCTTGGTCATTAACAGGTCCCATGTTAATATCTTTTGCATCTGGGTTACCTACTGTTAATTCTTTTGTTAATTCAACAGCACGATTTAATACATGATCGTATACATCTTCATGGATTACTGCACGAGAACATGCAGAACATTTTTGTCCTGAGAATCCGAATGCTGATGCAACGATAGATTTAGCTGCTAATTCAAGATCTGCCTCTTTATCAACAACGATTGTATCTTTACCACCCATTTCAGCGATAACACGTTTTAACCAAATTTGTCCCGGGTTTACTTTTGCTGCACGTTCGTAAATACGAATACCTACATCGCGAGATCCAGTAAAGCTAACGAAACGTGTACGAGGGTGATCTACTAAGTAGTCACCAACTTCAGAGCCATTACCTGGAACGAAGTTTACTACGCCAGCTGGTAAACCAGCTTCTTCTAATACTTCCATAAATTTCGCTGCTACTACAGGAGTTGTACTAGCTGGTTTTAGTAATACTGTGTTACCAGAAACTACAGCAGCTGTTGTCATACCTGCCATAATTGCGAATGGGAAGTTCCAAGGAGAAATAATAACACCTACTCCTAATGGAATGTAAGAGAAACGATTATATTCAATTGGACGGCTTTCTACTGGAATACCGTCTTTTAATTCCAACATTTGACGAGCATAATATTCCATAAAGTCGATTGCTTCTGCTGTATCAGCATCTGCCTCATTCCATGGTTTACCTGCTTCTTTTACAAGAATAGCAGAGAACTCATGTTTTCTACGACGAACGATTGCTGCAGCACGGAATAAAATATCTGCACGCATTTCTGGTTTTGACTTTCTCCAAGTTTGGAATGTTGCATCCGCTACTTGCATTGCTTTTTCAGCTAATTCACGGCTTGCTTTTGAAACGCGACCAACAAGTTCCTCTTTATTTGCAGGGTTTACAGAAACAATTTTGTCTTCTGTAGTGATTTTTTCTCCCCCGATAATTAATGGATAGTCTTGTCCAAGATAAGATTCTACTTTCTTTAAACCCTCTTCAAACGCTAATTTGTTAGCCTCTACTGAAAAATCTGTAAATGGCTCATGTTTGTATGCTACTACCATCTTTTTAGCCTCCCCTTAGAAAAACGTTTACATTTTACAACATTATTCTACACGATAATTTAGATTTATTCAAATATTCCTAGACTTATATTTTAAAAATTAATAAATTTTTAAAATATAATAAAAAAAAGAGATTCATACATACGTATGAATCTACAAAATATGAGTATATTCCAAAACATTTTTCCCGATTAATAAAATAGTAACTAATAAAAATAAAGTCCTTACATATCCAACACCTTTTTGAACCGCAAACTTCGATCCAAAATAAGCACCTAAAATCATTGATAAGCCCATAATTATACCGTATTCAAAATGAATCACATCTAAAAATAAAAAAGTAATTAAAGATACGATATTACTAACGAAGTTCAAAAGTTTTCCAGATGCTGCCGCTTGAATAAAATCCAAACCAATTAATAAAAATGCAAAAATTAAAAAGGATCCTGTCCCTGGTCCAAAAAAACCATCATAAAACCCTATCATTAAAATAACAAAGAAAAATATTAATGTTTTCCCTTTTGTCATCTTTTTATAGGTAGATGCACTTCCCCAATCTTTTTTCGCAATAATATAAATGGCAATAAAAACCAACATTACGAGTACTAGTGGCCGCAAAATATCAGGCGGAATAAACTTTACTACTAAGGCCCCTGCGACTGCTCCAATAATAGTTAACGGGATTAACTTTCCTACAATCCGAAAATCCACCTTACCTGATCGAATAAAATAAATTGTACTCGTAAGCGTCCCCATCGTTGCAGCTAATTTATTCGTTGCAATTGCCGAAGCTGGTGATAAACCAACAAACATAAGTGCAGGAAGCGAAATTAACCCTCCCCCTCCAACAACTGAGTCAATAAAAGCAGCTAAAAATCCGAATGCAATTAATAAAATAATGACTTGAAAGCTTAGTTCTTCCATGAATTTGCCCCTTACCCCTTTATTTGTAACATTTAAAATTATAACAAAATTTTTCAAGAAAAAAAGCTGTTCCTTTATGGAACAGCTCTCATCTTTAATCTAAAATTTTCACAAACGGTTCATCTTGCTTCGCTTCACGTATAATAATTGCTTCTGGACGTTCTACAGATTTAATTGTTACTTGTACTTTCATATAATTCGGGAAGTATTCCATAACAAGTCCAGCTACATATTGTGTAAAACCAATTACTTCAGCTTTCCCATTGAATTGGACAGGAATATCGAGCTTCATTTCTCTTAATTCATCATCTCTATACATTCCAGTACCGATAACAGCTGTATAATCTCCTTGGAAATACTCACTTAATTTTGCTTTAAAGTTTGACACCCTCGCAAGATCTTCACGTTTATTATCCGATTTCGCTTGTTCAGACGGGAATAAATAGTATTTCTCATTGATTGGCTTCCAATCCTCAACCGTTTCACTGCCTTTTTCTACCTTAGCATAAGAAACAAAATTCCCTGGTACAAGCGAAGACTTTGGACCTTGACGATAAATCGCAAATGTAACCGGAATATTTTTTATTTCAGGCTTTTTTTGCTGCATTACTTTCAAGATTTCTTGGGCCATCCTTTTCCCTTCAGCTAACATTTTTACATCTGGAATTGCAGCCTCACGCGGATAACCATGCTCTTCCTCATAATATTGAACAGAATTCATCGCTAATCCAACTACAATGCCACCACGTTCAACATCGTTCTCACCTTTTCTTACATAATAATCATGCTCTAAAATATTTGAGATATACATTGGACTTTTTTTATTCTTTACTTCTAGCGATTCTGATCCTTCACTTAAGGCTGGATTCAACCCTACATTCGGAAATTTAACCGCATCTTTTTTCAACTTATCCTCTAGCTCTTTTTGTTCAGCATCTGTACGCTTTCTTTTCACAAGCATTTGAATCGTTTGTGTGTCTAAAACGTCTCCACCTTTAAAGAAATAATCTTTCGTGCTAAATGATTCTTTCGCAATGCGCATTAGTCCCGTTTCAAATTCATCTATATCTAGACGATTGTTCAAACTTTGTCCAACTAAACCACGTGCACGACCTGGATCAAATGGAACCGTTGTCTTATAATATTCATCCGAAATCGAGTATTTCGGGATAACAGCTTGCTCTTTCGCTTTCCCCGATTTCTCAACTGCTTTTTCATCTTTATTGGAACCCATACTACACCCACTTACAAGTAGGCTAAGACTTAATACCGCTAACGCTATTTTTTTCATCGTAAGTTTGCACCTCTTACTTATTCAGCTCTTGTAAGAACCTCTCTTCATTCCAAACTTCAACATTGTGCTTCTCTGCTTGCGCTAATTTCGAACCAGCAGCTTCACCAGCAACAACTAAATCCGTACTTTTACTAACACTTCCTGTTACTTTTCCACCCAATGCCTCAATATTCTTCTTTGCTTCACTGCGTCCCATAACTTCTAATTTCCCTGTTAAGACGACAGTTTTTCCTGCAAAGTACGATTCAACATTTTGTAAATCAGTAATTTTCATACCTTTGTATGCCATGTTCACGCCATACTCTTTAAATTGTTGTAATAGCTCTAATACGTCTTCATTATCGAAATACGTTACAACGGATTGAGCCATTTTTTCACCAATCTCGTTAATTGTTTTTAGTTCTTCTTCCGTCGCTTTCACAAGCTCATCCATCGTTTCGAAATGCTCAGCAAATGTACGTGCGGCTTTCGCACCGACGTGGCGAATACCAAGACCGAATAATAATCGCTCTAATGAGTTTTCCTTAGAATTCTCAATTGCTTGGACTAAATTTGTTGCTGATTTTTCACCGAAACGTTCTAGTTCTAATAATTGCTCTTTCGTCAATGAATATAAATCAGCAAACGTACGAATATAATCCGCATCAAAGAGTTGTGTAATTACACGTTCTCCAAGTCCATCAATATTCATTGCATTTCTTGAAACGAAATGGATTAATCCTTCACGAATTTGAGCTGGACAAGTCGGATTTATACATCGAAGTGCTACTTCTTCTTCTAAACGAACAAGTTCACTCTCACATGCTGGACAATGCGTTGGCATATGATATTCTTCTTCCTCACCAGTACGCTTATCAAAAATAACGTTCACAACTTCAGGAATAATATCTCCAGCCTTTTTCACAACAACGTAGTCACCAATTCGAATATCCTTTTCACGAATTAAATCTTCGTTATGTAAAGAAGCACGACGGACAATAGTTCCGGCTACTCGCACTGGCTCCAGCTCTGCAGTTGGTGTTACAACTCCTGTACGGCCGACACTTAATTCAATCCCTGTTAATCTCGTCACAACTTCTTCAGCTGGGAATTTATAAGCTATTGCCCATCTTGGACTCTTTGCTGTAGTTCCTAAGCTTTCTTGAATAGCAACATCGTCTACTTTTATAACAATTCCGTCAATCTCATAATCAAGATGCGGGCGTTTTTCTTGCCACTCTTCTACATAGGCTATTACGTCTTCAATTGTTTCACATGTACGACGATTTGGATTCGTCTTAAATCCAAGCTCACCTAAGAAATCCAGTGATTCACTGTGGGATGGAATTGTTTTTTCTTCTACATTAGCAAGACCATACACAAACATAGATAAGTTACGCTTCGCTGCAATTTTCGGATCAAGTTGGCGTATCGATCCTGCTGCCGCATTACGTGGATTCGCAAATACATCTTCACCATTTTGCTCTTTTTCCTCATTTAATTTAACGAATGAACGCTTCGGCATATAAGCCTCGCCTCGTGCTTCTAACGTTACTTCTTCATTTAAACGCAGCGGGATAGCTTTAATCGTTTTTAAGTTTTGGGTAATATCTTCACCCGTTATACCATCACCACGTGTTGCTCCTTGAATGAAGCGTCCTTTTTCATAATGAAGTGAAACAGCAAGTCCGTCAATTTTTAATTCGCATATATATCTTACATTCGCATCATCAATTCCCTGATGTACTCTTCGATCAAAATCACGCAAATCTCCTTCATTAAACGCGTTTCCTAAACTTAACATTGGTGATTTATGCGTTACCTTTTCAAATATATCAAGAACAGTCCCCCCAACGCGAATGGAGGGAGAGTCTTCACTCATAAACTCTGGGTTCTCTGCTTCTAATTTTATAAGCTCCTGCATATCACGGTCATATTCCGCATCAGAAACAGAAGGATTGTCTAATACGTGATATTGATAGTTAAATGTATTTAACAAATCACGCAGTTCTTCTATACGTTTTTTGGCTATCTCTTTTGACATATCCTCAGTCCTTTCCTATTGTTTCGTCACAGGTGCAAATTTTGCTAATAAACGTTTAATACCAATTGGGCTTGGGAACGCAATATCTAATTCTTTTGAATCTCCTTCACCCTTTACACTTACAACTGTACCGACTCCCCACTTCTGGTGAGCAGCTTTATCGCCTATTCCCCAGCCAATTTGCTCGCCACCTGTCGTCTTAACAGCCGGACGCGCGAAAGCTGAACGAGAACGTGTTGTAGTTGTGCTTGTCGTTCTTCCTTTTGCACCAAACGAAGTTTCACGCTTCGGTGTTGTTTCGTTTAATGGTTCTACTAATTCTGTCGGAATTTCTGTAATAAATCGAGATGCTGCATTCATACTTGTTCTACCAAATAAAGTACGCATTTGAGCATTGGATAAGTATAGCTCTTCTTCTGCACGAGTAATACCTACATAGGCAAGACGACGCTCTTCTTGCATTTCATCCTCTTCCATAAGAGAACGAGTATGCGGGAATATCCCTTCCTCTAAGCCAACAATAAAGACAACTGGGAACTCTAATCCTTTTGCTGAGTGCATCGTCATTAAAATAACTTCTTCACCAGCAGTTGGATCTTCATCTACACGATCAATATCCGCAACAAGAGCTAAGTCTGTTAAGAATGCAACAAGGCTCTTATCTTCGCTTTGGGATTCAAATGTTTGTGTAACAGATAAAAACTCGTCTAAGTTTTCTAAACGACCTTCTGCTTCTAAAGAACGCTCATTTTTCAACATATCGCGATAGCCTGTCTTCTCAATAACTTCTTCTACTAATTCTGTAACAGATAAATACTCTTGCATATTTACCCAGTTGTGTAATAAACTTGCGAATTCTTTTACTGCTTTTGTTATTTTTGCACTTACACCAACATGCTCAATCTCATCAAATACAGCAGTTAATGAGATTCCGTTTTGCACACCATAATTAATAATTTTATCGATAGAAGTCGCACCAATCCCGCGCTTTGGCATGTTTATAATACGTGCAAAACTAATCTCATCATCTGGATTCCCAATTAAACGTAAGTACGCCAAAATATCTTTAATCTCTTTACGGTCGTAGAACTTAGTACCTCCGACGATTTTGTAAGGGATATTAGATTTCAGGAAGATCTCCTCGACCATACGAGACTGGGCATTTGTACGATATAACACTGCAAAATCAGTATATTTTCGGTTCCCCATTTGAATATCATCACGAATTTTTTTCGCAACAAAATACGCTTCGTCCTTTTCAGTTGCAGCACGATAATACGAGATTTTGCTTCCAATTTGATTGTCTGTCCATAATTTCTTCGGTTTACGGTTTGAATTTTTTTCAATTACAGCATTAGCTGCATTTAAAATATTTTGTGATGAACGATAATTTTGTTCTAACAAGATAACTTGCGCATTCTCATAGTCTTTTTCGAATGACAAAATGTTAGAAATGTCAGCCCCGCGCCAGCGGTAAATAGACTGATCCGAATCACCAACAACACAAAGGTTTTTAAAACGTGATGCCAAATGTTTAACAAGAAGGTACTGAGCTTTGTTCGTATCTTGATACTCATCAACGTGAATATATTGGAATTTACGCTGATAAAACTCTAGTACTTCTGGAACACGTTCAAATAACTGAATCGTCGTCATAATTAAATCATCAAAGTCTAATGAGTTATTTTTCAAAAGACGTTTTTGATATTCTGTATATACATCGCTCGTTAATTTTTCATATGGATCAGCGGTTGTAATTTTTTTTGCATATTTATCTGCAGATAACAGTTCATTTTTCGCATTGCTAATACCCGCTAAAATAGAGCGCGGCTCAAACTTCTTCGGGTCAATATTGCGCTCCTTCATAATTTTTTTTACTACAGTTAACTGATCACCTGAATCTAAGATTGTAAAGTTACGATTAATACCAATGCGGTCAATATCACGTCGTAAAATACGTACGCACATAGAGTGGAACGTAGAAATCCAAATATCTTCTGCTTCTGGTCCAACAAGTTTATCAATACGCTCACGCATTTCACGAGCAGCTTTATTTGTAAAGGTAATTGCTAGTACATTCCATGGCGCCACACCTTTTTCACCAAGTAAATATGCAATACGGTGTGTTAACACACGTGTTTTCCCACTACCTGCGCCTGCCATTAATAGAAGTGCTCCATTTGTTGTTTGTACTGCTTTTTGTTGCTGCGGATTTAAACCATTTAATAACTTATCTGTCGTACTCATATGTGCCTGCACCTACTCTCCTTTTACTGCTTTAACTGTTTTTAATGCCGATTTTATATCATCATAAATAATATTTCCAACAACTACTGTATCAGCATACTGTGCCATTTCTTTCGCTTGTTCTGCATTAGAAATACCACCGCCATAATATAGCTTAGCTTGTTTCAATTCTGCTTTTACATTTTTAACAAGCTCAATATCTCCATACGTCCCGCTATATTCTAAATAGAATATAGGTAAATGTAATAACTTGTCTGCTAAACGTGCATATGCAATAACATCATCTTCTGTTAAATCACATTTTGCATCTGTAAGCTGGGCTACTTTCGCTTCAGGGTTTAAAACACAATACCCTTCCATGAAAATTTCGTCCCAGTCCATAATATCCCCAAATTCTTTCAATGCCTCATGATGAACACCTGTTACCCATTCTACTTTTCGGCTATTTAAAACGCTTGGGATATAATAAAAATCAAATCCTGGTGTAATTGCCTCCACATCAGAAACCTCTAACACACAAGGAACTGCATATCTACGAATGCTAACTAGCATGTGTAATACGTTATCAATTGTCACTCCATCACTTCCGCCTACAATAACAGCATCCGTTCCAGATTCACAAATCATTTCTAAATGTTCGTCACTTAACTCCTTATTTGGATCAAGCTTAAATACATGTTTCCATTTGGAAATATCGTACATGAAAACACCCTTTCTTTTCTCTAGTTATATAATTTCTGTTCAAAATAACAGTTAATTTTCATCAAGATTTTTTACATTCCTTGCTATATCTTTACCGGACTGGCGTATGCAACGATGAAATGCGACAGCTATCTTTACCGGACTTTTTGAACTTCCTTTTACGCATTCTTTCATTATAACAAAAAAAGCTACCTACACACACGCCCAATCCAACATCTTTTTCAACGTCAAATGTTGGATTACATATCAAAAAACTTATACGGAATACTAACAAATGAAATAGTATTTTCTATTTCGAAGTTAATTAAAAAGGAGTGTTTTTCTAATGAAGCAAAACATCGGCACAATTAGTGCTCTAATTCGAATTACACTCGGACTCATCCTCTTCGGTTGTAGTACAGCTAAACTCGTACGTAAACCTTGGTGCACTTGGTCTAAAGTTTTGCTATGGATTGGTGCCATGAAAATTGCGGAGGGAATCGTTCGTTTCTGCCCTATTGTTGAAGCCTGTAAGTTTGGAAAATATATGAATATGAGCGCATTTAAAATGCCTAGCATGAATTTCACTGAAAAAGGACATAATAAAGAAGAAGTTAATTCAGCTTCCAGCCATGACAAGCCAAAGTCAAAGTCAGATGGAAGTTATGACACTTCTGACAAAGAGATTGAGTCAGCGATTGAAGAATTAATCCTGGCAAAACCGCTTTGAATCATTTGTCACGATGCAAGATGCTCTCAAAGGGACTTAGCTGCTGCAGTGGGCAGCTAAGTCTTCTTTATTTTACCACGAAACAGAACGTACATTCTCATTTTTCACCCTTAAAACGTACATAAAAGATATCAAACAATAAAATTCAGAAAATTAGGTGTAACCCTCTTGCATATAATGATATAAAAGTGATATCATTTTTATATCAAGGAGGCAATCATATGAAAGAAAAACAAGTATTTTATGTTAATGGATTTCTCGGCGTTATTGGAATTTTAGTTTTAGCCGCTATCGGTGTATTTTGCCTTGTACAAGAAATGTTTGTAATAGCTATTTTAGCTCTCATATTAGCATCTGTTTTAGCTACAGGTATCGGTATCGTTCAACCGAATCAAGCGAAAGTTATTACGTTCTTCGGTAGTTATTTAGGAACAATTCGTCAAAATGGTTTATTTTTAACAATTCCATTCGCGTTTCGTCAAACTGTATCTTTACGTGTTGAAAACTTTAACAGTAAGAAATTAAAAGTAAACGATGTTGAGGGAAATCCAATTGAAATTGCAGCCGTTATCGTATATAAAGTTGTTGATTCCGCAAAAGCAATTTTCGGTGTTGAGCATTATGATCGATTCGTAGAAATTCAAAGTGAAACAGCAATCCGCCACGTTGCTACAAAATATCCTTATGATAATTTCCAAGATGAAACTTGCATCACGTTACGAGGAAATACTGAAGAAATCTCTGAAGAATTAAAGCGTGAGTTAGAAGCACGACTTGAAATCGCTGGCGTAGAAGTATTAGAAACTCGTTTAACACATTTAGCTTACGCAACAGAAATTGCCCATGCAATGCTTCAACGTCAACAAGCGAAAGCGGTATTAGCTGCTCGAAAAGAGATTGTTGAAGGTGCTGTGAAAATGGCTAAAGATTCAATCCTCATGCTAGATGAAGAAGGCGTACTTGATTTAGATGACGAGCGTAAAGCAAATATGGTAAACAACTTATTAGTTGCCATCGTTTCAGATAAAGGTGCGCAACCAGTTATTAATACAGGAAGCCTATATTAAAGGTTGTAAATGATTATGGCCAAAAAGAAAAGCTTTCCATTACGTATTGATCCTGAATTACACGCAGTCATCGAAAAATGGGCGAATGATGAGTTTCGTAGCGTCAATGCACACATCGAGTATTTACTTCGAGAAATAGCAAAGCAAAAAGGGAAATTGAAAAAAGATAAAGATGCATAAAAATCCCGCTGAGAAATCAGCGGGATTTTTTATACATTAGCTTCTCGTCATCTCATGACCAATTGCACGATATCCTATATCACTTCGGTAAAATAAACCATCACTCTCAATTTTACCGATTTCTTTATAGACCTTATCTTTCGCTTCTTGTAAACTATTCGCCTTACAAGCAACAAATAATACACGGCCACCGTTTGTTACAAAGTCACCATGTTTCATCGCTGTACCCGCATGGAAAACAATCACATCTTGCAGTGCATCTAATCCGTTAATAATTTCACCTTTTTTATATGCTTCTGGATATCCTTTCGAAGCAAGTACGACACCAATAACTGCTTCCTTTGACCATTGTAACGTTAATTCACTTTCATCTAATACAGCGTTACATACATCAACTAAATCATTTTCTAAGCGTGGTAATACAACTTCCGTTTCAGGATCGCCAAAGCGTGCATTGAACTCAATTACCTTTGGACCATCATTGGTTAAAATAAGCCCCGCATATAAAATTCCTGTAAACGAACGATTTTCTTGGATCATCGCTTTAGCAGTTGGATGTAATACTGTTTGAATCGCTTCTTGAACCGCTGATTCCGGAATTTGTGGTACTGGGGAATATGCACCCATTCCGCCTGTATTAGGACCTTTATCGTCATCAAAAGCTCGTTTATGATCTTGAGCAATTACCATTGGATGCACAGTTGTTCCATTTACAAATGCCATTAATGAAAATTCTTGTCCATCTAAAAACTCTTCAATAACGACCTTCTTGCTTGCTGCGCCGAATTTCACATCTTGTAGCATTTCTTTCACAGCTTGCAATGCATCTTCAAGCGTCATTGCTACCGTTACACCTTTACCAGCAGCTAATCCATCTGCCTTAATTACAATCGGCGCACCAACTTTTTGAATGTACTTTACTGCCTCTTCATAGTCTGTAAAAGTTTCATATGCCGCAGTTGGGATATCATACTTTTTCATCAATTCTTTTGTAAAAGCTTTACTACCTTCAATAACAGCAGCCGCTTTATTAGGACCAAATACACGAAGTCCCTCTTCCTTAAAACGATCCACGATTCCGTTCATAAGTGGAATCTCTGGTCCAACGAAAGTTAATTCAACATTCTTCTCTTTTGCAAATAAGACTAATGCATCAAAATCATTTTCATCAATATCAACTGGTGTTGCAACATCTCGCATACCTTCATTACCTGGCGCTACATATACTTTTTCTACCTTTTCAGATTGCGCAAACTTCCAAGCTAAAGCATGCTCACGTCCACCACGGCCAATTACTAAAACATTCATATTTCATCCCCCAATAATTAAATAAGTACAAACTAGAAGCTATGCTCCTAGTTTGTTTTCATATCAATAAAAGTTTAAAAAGGAGGATCAAGAGAACCGAGCAGGTCGAGGCGCATTTGCCAGGAGGACACAGAGTGTAGCTTTCCTACATGAGTACCGCACTGGCATTGCAACGACGACATGCGACAGTTATCTTGACCGGACTTTTTAAACATCCCTAACAATAACAGTTTAAAAGGGAGGATCAAGAGAACCGAGTAGGTCGAGGCGCATTTGCCAGGAGGAAACGGAGTGTAGCTTTCCTACATGAGTACCGCACTGGCATTGCAACGACGACATGCGACAGTTATCTTGACCGGACTTTTTAAACATCCCTAACAATAACAGTTTAAAAGGGAGGATCAAGAGAACCGAGTAGGTCGAGGCGCATTTGCCAGGAGGAAACGGAGTGTAGCTTTCCTACATGAGTACCGCACTGGCATTGCAACGACGACATGCGACAGTTATCTTGACCGGACTTTTTAAACATCCTCTATTAATGTTTGAAATGACGTACGCCAGTGAACACCATCGTAATCCCATACGCATCTGCCATTTTAATAGAATCTTCATCACGAATCGATCCGCCTGGTTGGATGATTGCTGTAATTCCAGCTTTTGCTGCTTCTTCTACTGTATCTGGCATTGGGAAGAAAGCATCAGATGCAAGTGCGCTACCCTGTGCTTTTTCGCCAGCTTGTGTAATTGCGATTTTTGCAGAACCTACACGGTTCATCTGTCCCGCGCCTACACCAACTGTCATGTTATCATTCGCTAAAACAATTGCATTTGATTTCACATGTTTTACAACTTTCCAAGCTAGTTTTAAATCTTTCCATTCTTGTTCTGATGGTTCACGTTTCGTTGGAATTGAAATTGCGTCCTCATCTAATGATAACGTATCTTCTTCTTGAACAAGAAGACCACCCTGTACAGAAGTTAGTTTTTTACTTGCACTTGTCGCTTTTTCAATATTTACAGTTAGTAAGCGTAAGTTTTTCTTACTTTGCAACACTTCTAAAGCTTCTTGCGAGAACGAAGGAGCGATAACAATTTCTAAGAAAATTTCGTGTAACTTTTCTGCTGTAGCTTTATCAATTTCACGATTTGCTGCAATAATACCGCCGAAGATTGATACTGGATCCGCTTCATAAGCACGTGTGTATGCTTCGTGAATATCAGTTCCTACTCCAACACCACATGGATTCATATGTTTTACCGCTACTA
Organism: Bacillus sp. RC242; assembly: GCF_044908245.1. Classification (NCBI taxonomy): domain Bacteria; kingdom Bacillati; phylum Bacillota; class Bacilli; order Caryophanales; family Bacillaceae; genus Bacillus; species Bacillus sp. RC242. The sequence continues at coordinate 11,825 of NZ_JBIYCZ010000011.1, read as the reverse complement.
CTGCTGGTTCTGTAAATTCTTTCACGATGCTAAGTGCTGCATCCGCATCGTTGATATTGTTATAAGATAATTCTTTACCGTGTAATTGTTCTGCGTATGCAACAGAAGAAGTTGCTGCGAATGGCGCTTTATAGAATGTCGCTTTTTGATGTGGATTTTCGCCATAGCGTAAATCTTGTTTTTTCTCAAATGTCACCGTTACTGTTTCAGGACTTTCTTCGCCCATTTGCTTTGTTAAGTAGTTAGAAATTAACGCATCATATGCCGCTGTATGACGGAATACTTTCGCTGCTAATTTACGTTTCGTTTCCTCTATTACTTCACCGTTCTCTTTCAGTTCTGCTAATACAACATCATAATCTACTGGATCTACAATTACCGATACAAATTTATGATTTTTCGCAGCAGAGCGAATCATTGTTGGGCCACCGATATCAATATTTTCAATTGCATCAGCAAATGTTACATCAGGCTTAGCGATTGTTTCTTTAAATGGGTATAAGTTAACAACAACAAAGTCAATTGGTTGAATACCTAATTCATTCATTTGCGCTACATGCATTTCATTATCACGAACTGCTAATAGACCACCATGAATATTTGGATGTAATGTTTTTACACGACCATCCATAATTTCTGGAAAACCAGTTACTTCAGAAATACCAATTACTTGCAAGCCGTTTTCTTCTAATAATTTTTTCGTACCACCTGTTGAAATAACTTCAATCCCTTGTTCAAGTAAACCTTTAACAAATTCTACTACTCCTGTTTTATCTGAAACACTTACTAATGCACGCTTTTTCATTTATCCTTCACCCCTGGTTGTATGTTAGTTAACAGTTGGTTTTTTCACAGACTGAACAATTTGATTCACTGTATTTACGTATAATTTATGTTCAACTTGTTGAATTTTCTTTTGTAAGCTTTCTCTCGTATCCCCTTCAGAAACAACTACTGCTTCTTGCGCAATAATTGGACCTGTATCCATACCTGCATCTACATAGTGAATCGTTACTCCGGTTACTTTCACACCCGCTTCTAACGCTTGACCAACAGCATCTTTCCCTGGAAAACTCGGTAGTAGTGATGGATGAATATTAATAATTTTCCCGCCGTACGCTTCTAGTAAAGTCGTTCCAATTAAACGCATATATCCAGCTAAAATAACATAATCAATTTCATACTCTTCTAGCTTTTTTAATATCTCTTTTTCAAATGCTTCTTTTGACTCATATGCTTTCGCTGAAAAGGAAAAACACGGAATATGGTGATAATGTGCCCGTCCAATAGCGCGTGCCTCTGGTTTATCACATACTAATAAACTAATATCTGCATCCAATATTTTGTCTTCTACCGCATTAATGAGAGATTGAAAGTTAGAGCCGCTCCCAGAAGCAAAAACTGCTAATCTACTCATACTTCTGTTCCCTCAATAAAGGTAACACCAGACCCTTGTACAGTGTGTCCAATAATACGAGCTTTCTCGCCTTGTTCCTCAAGAAGACGAACAATATCTTTTGCCTCATCTTCCTTTACTGCTACTACCATACCAATACCCATGTTAAAAATATTGAACATTTCTTTCTCTTCTAGTTTTCCAACCTCTTGAAGTAAACTAAAAATCGGTTGAACTTGCCAAGATCCTAATTCAATTTCCGCACCGATTCCTTCTGGCAACATACGTGGAATATTTTCAATGAATCCACCACCTGTAATATGTGCCATACCGTATACTTCATGTTTCTTCAATAGTTCTAAAATAGGTTTGACATAAATTTTCGTTGGTTTTAATAATTCTTCACCAAGAGGTAGTTCTAAGCGTCCGTAAATACGATTTAAAGATAGTTCTCCATCTTCTAGTAGCACTTTTCTTACTAAAGAATAACCGTTACTATGAATACCGCTAGATGCTAAGCCAATTAATACGTGACCAGCTTCAATTTTTTCACCTGTTACAATTTTCTTTTTATCAACAATTCCAACTGTAAAACCAGCTAAATCGTATTCTTCCGTAGAATACATTCCTGGCATTTCAGCTGTTTCTCCACCAATTAATGCACAACCAGCTTGGCGACAGCCCTCTGATATACCTTTGACGATGTTTTCAATTTTACTAGGTTCAGCTTTACCACAAGCAATATAATCAAGGAAGAAAAGCGGCTCTGCTCCTTGGACAACAATATCATTTACACACATTGCTACTGCATCAATACCAATTGTGTCATGTTTATCTGCCATAAAAGCGAGCATCAATTTCGTTCCCACGCCATCTGTTCCAGATACTAATACAGGTTCTTCTAATGCAAATTTTGATAGATCAAACATACCTCCAAAACCGCCTAAACCGCCTAGCACTTCTTTTCTCATTGTTGTTTGTACGTGTTTTTTCATGCGAGATACCGCTTCATATCCAGCTTCAATATCTACTCCTGCTTGCTTATATGCATTCGCCATCGTTTTTTACACCTCGTCTTTTAATTTCTCCCCATCCAGGGCGGCCGTTTTAAGAAAGAAGCTAGCTTCTACATCAAAAGAAGTAGAAGCTTTTTTCTTCTTATTTCATACTTTCTAAAAGCTCTTGCTCATAATCATAAAGAGCTGTTGGATAGTCTCCATTGAAGTAAGCCATACATAGACCACCGTATTTCCCTTCATATGGGCGTCCAATTGCATCTACTAATCCATCTTCACTTAAAAATGTTAGTGAATCTGCTCCGATGATTTGACGGATTTCTTCTATTGAATTATTTGCTGCGATTAATTCTTTTCTCGTTTGAATATCAATGCCATAGAAGCATGGATACTTAAGAGGTGGTGAAGCAATTCTTACATGGACTTCTGTCGCTCCAGCCTCGCGAAGCATACGAACAATTCGTTTACTTGTCGTTCCTCTTACGATAGAATCGTCAATCATAACAACTCGTTTTCCTTCAACTACGCCTCTTACTGCTGAAAGCTTCATCTTAACCCCTTGCTCACGCAGTTCTTGAGAAGGTTGAATAAACGTACGTCCAACGTAACGATTTTTAATTAACCCTAACTCATACGGAATTCCTGTCGCCTCCGCATAACCAATTGCTGCTGAAATACTAGAGTCTGGTACACCAGTAACAACATCAGCTTCAATAGGAGCTTCCGCCGCTAAACGTTTCCCCATATTTTTACGAGCTGCATGAACATTAATACCAGCGATATTAGAATCTGGACGTGCAAAGTAAATGTATTCCATACTGCAAATCGCATGGTCTACTTCATTTGTAAAACGATCTACGTGAATTCCTTCATCATTGATAATAAGCAATTCACCAGGTTCTACATCACGAATGTATGTTGCACCAACTACATCGAAAGCACATGTTTCCGATGCTACAACGTAAGCATCCCCCATCTTTCCGATTGAAAGAGGACGGAATCCATTTGGATCTAGCGCAACGATCATTTCATTTCCAGTTAGTAAAAGATATGCAAACGCACCTTTCACTTTATTTAGAGCCTCTTTTACACTATCAATTAAAGAATCTTTTGTACTACGCTTAATAAGGTGTAAAAGTACTTCTGTATCTGAACTTGTTTGAAAAATACTTCCCTCTGCCTCTAATTCACGACGAAGCATTTTTGCGTTAATTAAATTTCCGTTATGAGCTAACGCCATGCTATGATCGGAAAAACGGAATAACAATGGTTGAACGTTAGCAACTTCACTTCCACCAGCTGTTGCATATCGTACGTGTCCAATTGCTGATTTCCCGTTTAATCCCTCTAGCTCACCTCTTGAAAACACTTCTGATATTAAACCTAACCCCTTGTGACCGATGATTTTTTCTCCATTATTTACAACAATGCCTGCGCCTTCTTGCCCACGGTGCTGCAAACTGTGCAATCCGTAGTACGAAACTTGTGCTGCATTTTCATGCCCCCAAATTCCGAAAACGCCACATTCTTCATTTAACCCCTTTATTTCAGTAAGCATGGGATTGCCCCTTTCCAAGCCTTTCTCATTTCATCTACATTTGCTGTAAGTAATACTTCATTTTCTTCATTATGAATTGTTACTTCATTTGTATTTGTCACTTCTCCAACTTGAATTGCTTCAACCGCTTTCTCAAATGCTTCTTTATTTTCACGTTTTACAGTTATAACGAAGCGCGATTGTGATTCTGCAAATAATACTGTTGTTGCTTCCCCATCTAATTTCACAGTAGCACCTAAACCGTTAGCACCAATTGCACTTTCAGTAATTGCAACTGCTAAACCACCTTCTGCAACATCATGTGCAGATTGAACAAGGCCAGCTTGAATTGCTGCTAGTACTTGCTTTTGGCGTTTTAATTCTACATCTAGATCGATGCTTGGTGATTGACCGAAAATTTTTCCGTAGATCATTTTCTGTAATTCACTTCCACCAAACTCAGCTTTCGTCTCTCCAATTACATAAACTAAATCGCCAGCTTGTTTAAATTCTTGTGTTGTTACGTGTTTTAAATCGTGTACAAGTCCAACCATCCCAACAGTTGGTGTTGGATATACAGCTTCACCACTACGCTCGTTATACATTGATACATTCCCGCCGATAACTGGCGTTTGTAACTTGCGGCAAGCTTCACTCATACCGTCTACTGATTTCTCAATTTGCCAGAAGATTTCTGGTTTTTCTGGGTTACCGAAGTTTAAGCAATCTGTAATTGCAAGTGGCTCCCCGCCAGAACATACGATATTACGTGCTGCCTCTGCTACTGCAATTTTACCGCCCACTTCTGGATCTAAATAAATGTAGCGAGAGTTACAATCTGTCGTCATTGCTAATCCTTTTTCTGTGCCGCGTACACGTATAACCGCTGCATCTGAACCTGGTGTAACGATTGTGCTAGTGCGCACTTGATAATCATATTGATCATATACCCACTCTTTACTTGCAATCGTTGGTTGTTGTAATAAAGATAATAACGTTGCTTTATAATTTTCTACTTTTGGTGTTTCCATTTTCATCTGCTGGAACTCAGCAAAGTATGCTGCTTCTTTTGACGGTTTATGATAAATTGGTGCTTCTTCTGCAAGAGCATCCGCCGGTACTTCAGCTACCATTTCGTCTTTATGGAATAGACGAAGCATTTTATCTTCAGTTACTTTCCCCATCTTAACTGCTGCAAGACCATATTTTTCAAATAAATCTACTATTTCTTGCTCTCTACCTTTTTTCACAACGATTAACATACGTTCTTGTGATTCAGATAACATCATTTCATATGGAGTCATTCCAGTTTCACGCTGTGGTACATCATCTAAGTACATTTCAATACCCATACCTGCTTTACTTGCCATTTCTGCAGAAGATGATGTTAAACCAGCAGCTCCCATATCTTGAATTCCAACAAGTGCATCAGACTGAATAAGTTCTAAACATGCTTCAATAAGAAGTTTCTCCATAAATGGATCCCCTACTTGAACTGCCGGACGCTTCGCTTCTGAGCTTTCAGATAGCTCTTCAGATGCGAACGTTGCACCGTGAATACCATCACGACCAGTTGATGCTCCTACGTACATTACTGTATTACCAGCACCATGCGCTTGCCCTTTTTTAATATCTTCATGATTAATTAGGCCTACACACATTGCATTTACAAGTGGATTTCCTTCATAGCATGGATCAAACTGTACTTCTCCACCAACAGTAGGAATACCGATGCAGTTACCGTATCCTGCGATTCCTGCTACTACTTCTTCGAATAAATATTTCACACGTGGTGATTGTAATTCACCGAAACGAAGTGAGTTTAATAGAGCTACCGGACGTGCGCCCATAGAGAATACATCGCGAATAATACCACCGACACCTGTTGCTGCCCCTTGATATGGCTCAATTGCAGAAGGATGGTTATGACTTTCCATTTTAAATACCACCGCTTGGTTATCACCGATATCTACAATTCCAGCGCCTTCTCCAGGTCCTTGTAAAACACGCTCACCTGTCGTTGGAAACTTACGAAGAACTGGCTTTGAATTTTTATAACTACAATGTTCAGACCACATAACAGAAAATAGTCCCGTTTCTGTATAATTCGGCAAACGGCCTAAAATCTTTTCAACCATGGCAAACTCTTCGTCTGTTAGCCCCATTTCCGCATATATACGCTCTTCTTTAATTTGTGTTGGATTTGGCTCAAGCATTAACGACATATGTTTCCCTCCACTGTTTTAAGATAGATTGAAAGACTTTTAACCCTTCAGCACCGCCAAGTAATTCATCTACAGCACGCTCTGGGTGTGGCATCATACCAAGAACATTTCCTTTTTCATTTACAATACCTGCAATATCTGAAACGCTTCCATTCGGATTTTCTACGTAACGGAATGCGATTTGATTATTCTCTTCTAATTGTTTAAGAGTCGCTTCATCACAATAGTAATTTCCTTCGCCATGTGCAATTGGAATGTTAATTACTTCATCTTTTTCATATTGTGATGTAAACATCGTTTCATTATTTTCAACACGTAACTGAACAGTACGGCACATAAACTTTAAGTTTTCGTTTCTCATTAATGCTCCTGGTAGTAATCCTGATTCAACAAGAATCTGGAATCCATTACACACTCCTAAAATCGGCTTTCCTTGCTCAGCAGCTTTTTGCACTGCTTTCATTGCGTTAGCAAAGCGAGAAATAGCCCCGCATCGTAAATAGTCACCGTAAGAGAATCCACCTGGTAGTAAAATTGCATCATATTCATCTAAATTCTCTCTATCGTGCCAAACGTAATCTACTTCTTCACCAAGCTCATCTTTAATTGCATGGAACATATCGACATCACAGTTCGAACCTGGAAATACTATGACTGCAAATTTCACTGTGCGACAACCTCCTCAACTTCATAACGGAAGTCTTCCATTACAACGTTTGCTAATAATTTTTCACACATTTCTTTTACCTTGCTATCCAGATCAGATACTGATTTATCAATTGTTAATTCCATATATTTTCCGATTCGAACGTCTTGTACTTCTGTAAATGAAAGACTATGAAGTGCTCCCTTTACCGCAGTTCCTTGTGGATCTAATACACTTTCTCTTAACGTTACATATACCTTAACTTTATACATGTGAAGCTCCCCCTAAACGTTTTAAAATTTCTTCATATGCTTCTGTTAAATTCCCAAGATCACGACGGAATACATCTTTATCAAATTTTTCGTTGCTCGTTTCATCCCATAAACGGCAAGTATCTGGTGAAATTTCATCTGCTAATATGATTTCCCCTTCTTCTGTTACGCCAAACTCTAATTTAAAATCTACTAATCTTACACGACAGCTTGCGAAATGCTCAATCATCACTTGATTGATTTGTAGAGCTGCATCTCGTAATACGCTTACTTGCTCTGGTGTTGCAACATTTAACAAACGAATATGATCTTCCGTTACAAGTGGATCTCCTAAATCATCATCTTTGTAGTAAAATTCTACGATTGGTGTTGTAAGAGCAGTTCCTTCTTCCATTCCTAGTCTTTTTGAAAGACTACCTGCAATTACGTTTCTTGTGACAACTTCTAATGGAATAATACTCACCTTTTTGACAAGTTGTTCTGTATCAGATAACTTCTCCACAAAGTGTGTTTTAATTCCAACTTCTTGTAACTTTCTGAACAATAAAGTTGTAATCTCATTGTTCAAACGACCTTTTCCTGTAATTGTCGCTTTTTTCTCCCCATTGAAAGCAGTCGCACTATCTTTGTACTCTACCCAAACCATATCTGCTGCTTCTGTACGATAAATTCTTTTTGCCTTACCTTCATACAGCAATTCTAGCTTTTGCATTTCGCAAGCCCCCTGTAGTTTGAAAAATGTGAATAATGTTTTTATAAAGAATGGCACAGAATGACTCTATTCTGTGCCATATGAAATTTTACGCTTCGTTTAATCCAAGGCGTTCAAAGATTGTATCAACGTGTTGCATATGATGTTCATAATTGAAACATTCGTTAATTTCTTCTTGCGTTAACTTACTTGTAATACGCTCGTCAGCTTCTACAAGCTCTTTAAATTGTACTTGTGTTTCCCAAGCTTCCATTGCTTTAGGCTGTACGATATCATAAGCTTCTTCACGTACCAGACCTTTGTCAATTAGTGTAAGCATTACGCGCTGAGAGTAAATTAAGCCGTATGTTCTTGTCATATTGCGTTTCATATTCTCTGGGAATACAGTTAAGTTTTTAACGATATTACCAAAGCGATTTAACATGTAATTTAACGCGATTGTAGCATCTGGTAAAATTACGCGTTCTGCAGAAGAGTGAGAGATATCACGCTCATGCCATAACGGAACATTCTCGTAAGCTGTCATCATATAACCGCGGATAACACGAGCTAAACCAGTCATATTTTCAGATCCAATTGGATTACGTTTATGCGGCATTGCAGAAGAACCTTTTTGACCTTTTGCGAAAGCCTCTTCAACTTCACGTGTTTCACTCTTTTGTAAACCACGAATCTCAACTGCCATCTTTTCAACAGATGTTGCGATTAGTGCAAGTGTTGACATGTAATGTGCATGACGATCACGTTGCAATGTTTGTGTTGAAATTGGTGCTGCTTCTAATCCTAAGTTTTCACAAACATACTTTTCTACGAATGGATCAATATTTGCATATGTACCAACCGCACCAGATAATTTACCAACGCGAACTGTATCAGCAGCTTGTTTGAAACGCTCTACGTTACGTTTCATTTCTTCATACCAAAGACCAAGTTTTAAACCAAATGTTGTTGGCTCTGCATGTACACCATGTGTTCTTCCCATCATGATCGTGTATTTATGCTCTTTCGCTTTATTAGCTAAAATGCTAACAAAGTTTTCTAAGTCTTTTAACAAGATTTCATTTGCTTGTTTTAAGATATAAGATAACGCTGTATCTACTACGTCTGTAGATGTTAAACCGTAATGAACCCATTTACGTTCCTCGCCTAATGTTGGTGTTTCTGATACAGCACGAGTGAAAGCAACTACGTCATGACGTGTTTCTTTTTCAATTTCATAAATACGATCAATATCAAATGATGCATGTTCACGAATTTTTTTAACATCTTCTTTTGGAATGTCGCCAAGCTCTGCCCATGCTTCACAAGCTAAAATCTCAACTTCTAACCATGCCTTAAATTTGTTTTCTTCCGTCCAAATTGCACCCATTTCAGGGCGTGTATAACGATTAATCATCTTTTTCCCTCCAACAGTTGTTCTTGATGGTCCCAAATATGCAAACTCTTCGCTTTTTCTAGAGCGACTTCAATATTATCATTTAAAATATTAACATGCCCCATTTTTCGCTGCGCTTTTGCTTCTTCTTTTCCATACAAGTGTAAATAGCACCCGGTTAGTCTATTCACTTGTCCTAGGACCCCTTCTATATGTTCGCCTAAAATGTTTACCATGACAACTGGTTTTAACAAATTTGTTTCTCCAAGAGGTAAATTACAGATTGCTCGAATATGTTGACCAAATTGACTCGTTTCACATGCATCCTGTGTATAGTGTCCTGAATTGTGAGGTCTTGGTGCTAATTCATTAATGTAAATCTCACCGTCAGCTGTAGCAAACATCTCTACCGCTAGTGTTCCCACAAGTTCTAGTTCATCCGCAAGTACCTTTGCGTAAGCAATTGCTTTTTGAGAAAGTTCTTCTGTAATGCGAGCTGGAACGATAGATTCATGTAAAATGTTATTTACATGAATATTTTCCGCTACCGGAAATACTTTCGTTTCACCACTTACACTACGAATTACAATAACTGATACTTCTTTTTCAAAAGGCACCCATTTTTCTAGAATGCACTCTGCTTCATCCGCAAGCTCTCGTGCCTTCTCAACATCAGTTTCACTTCTTAAAACAACTTGCCCTTTCCCATCATATCCACCTGTCGTCGTTTTTAAGACCGAAGGAAATGATAATTCAGCAATCGCTTCAGTAAGCTGATTTTGATTTTGAACTAATCTATACATTGCTACTGGTAACCCAGCTTTCTCAATTGCATTCTTTTCTGTAAAACGATTTTGCGTTTTATTTAACAACTGACTACCTTGTGGTAAGTAAGCATGTTTTTCAAGCCATTGTAAACATCTATAATCAATATTCTCAAATTCATATGTGACAACGTCGCTTATCTCTGCTAAATGCTGAATTGCTTTTAGATCGTCATATGGTGCAACGACTTCAACATCAGCAACTTGTGCACATGGTGAATGCTTTGTAGGATCTAAAACAGCAATTTTATAACCCATTTCCTTAGCTGCCAACGCCATCATTCTTCCAAGCTGGCCGCCTCCAATAATGCCGATTGTTTTTCCAGGTAAAATGATTCTCGTCATACTAGCTCACTACCTTCACGCACAGTTTTCTCAATAGCTTCTCGTCTCAACTCTAATGCATCATGTATATCATCATGAAATGATCCAAGTATTTGTGCAGCAAGTAATCCAGCATTCGTTGAACCAGCCTTACCAATTGCAACAGTTGCAACTGGAACCCCTCCTGGCATTTGGACAATGGATAATAATGAATCTAGACCGTTTAACGCTTTTGATTGAACTGGGACACCGATTACAGGAAGATTTGTCTTCGCTGCAACCATTCCTGGTAAATGCGCTGCTCCACCGGCTCCAGCAATAATAACTTTTAATCCACGTTCACGAGCTGTTTCTGCATATTCAAACATATAATCCGGAGTCCGATGAGCGGATACAACTTTTTTCTCATACGGTATATTTAATTCATCTAAAATGTCACAAGCATATTTCATTGTTTCCCAGTCTGACGTGCTTCCCATTATGACTCCAACTAGTGATTTCATATTAGAATCCCCCCGATTCAAATAAAAAAAGCCTGAAATAGAACAGTTTCTCTTTTACTATGAGAGAAAGCGCTCTACTCAGGCATACGTATCCCTTGTGAATAGAAAAATACCGAGTGACTTTCCCTCATAGTCTAACGAATAACGGTCGTTAGGTAGAGACTTGCAGGCCATATCCCCGCGATTATATGAGGTCTTATATATTATTGTTTCTATGGCTATATTAACAATATTTCATAAACAATGTCAATAAATAATCGAATGTTTTTTTATTAGTCATCGATAACGTTCGTGTTTTAGTTATATTCAAAAGAAGAATTGCAACTATATACAAGAAGAAAAGGGAATTAGAATATATATTTCTAGAGATCTATTTTATACATAACTGTTCATATATACTGTTGTGTCTACAAATCAATATAATTTATAAGGAGGATAACCGTGAAAAAATAACTATGCTATTATCATATTTGTTTTTCTCTGTCGCAGCAATTGCTGTAATTATTGAATACTTATTGATATCATCCCATTTTTAAAATGTACACTTATGATAGAAATAATGTTTCCTATCTTAGGGATTATTTTAGGGGAATTTGGAAAATTAGGAGCACAAAAAATCATTGCCATTATTTTAAATAGTCTCTATTTTGTTCTTTTTTCGTCTTTAGGATTATTAAATTTATGAATTTTAACCTTCGGTAAATAAAAATAAACACAAAAAAACCTAAGTCGAAACGACTTAGGTTTTTGCTTGGCGACGTCCTACTCTCACAGGGACAAGGTCCCAACTACCATCGGCGCTAGAGAGCTTAACTTCCGTGTTCGGTATGGGAACGGGTGTGACCTCTCTGCCATCATCACCAAACTATGAAGGTATATTCCTTCAAAACTAGATAACATTTGCTTCATATTATATGGTTAAGTCCTCGATCTATTAGTATTCGTCAGCTCCACATGTCACCATGCTTCCACCTCGAACCTATCAACCTGATCAT
>NZ_JBIYCZ010000010.1:0-203330 GCF_044908245.1 Bacillus sp. RC242 | reverse complement strand
GCAAAACTAAAAGGCATGAGCCCAGTACAATACCGGACCCATGCCCAAAAGGTTGCCTAATGAAATAATCAGTCTAACTTTATGGGGTCACTTCAATTTTTTGATGGCTTTTACTTTCTTTCGTATAAAAATATTCAAATATAATAAAATGTAAAAATCGTAAATTTCTAAAAAAATTTGTGTAATAAAATAAATAAAGGAGGTATGTGTGGATAATTTTGATTTTCAAAAAATTCTATTTAAAAATATGTTTTTATTTTTCAGCCAAATATGTTACTATATGTGTGATAAAAACAAAGAGGTCTGACAACTAAACTCCACGTTATAACACTCTAATGACTTGAATATTCAAAAAAATAAAAAAATAATAATTAGAGTAAGAATAAGGGGAATGGAGAAATTATGGAGAAAGACATTGCTTTGTAAGGGGCATATTTTATCATCTTGAGCAGAGAGGAGGATGCATAGCATATTGTGAAAAGAGAGATAAACAATGAAAAAGTGCTATGCAAATGAAAAGCATGAAGGGACGTTTAAGGCCAGGTGATACGGTAGCGATTGGTTTAATGTTATTTGCACTATTTTTAGGGGCAGGAAATTTAATTTTCCCGCCAGTTTTAGGTCAACAAGCAGGAGAAAATGTTTGGATTGCTACAATTGGATTCCTTGTAACGGGAGTCGGATTACCCCTATTAGCTGTAACAGCTGTCGCGTTTGTAGAGGGAGACTTGAAAGCGCTATCTTCTAGAGTTCACCCTATATTTGCGTTTATTTTCCCATTGATTAGTTATTTAGCGATTGGACCATTTTTCGCGATTCCGCGTACTGGAGCTGTTTCATTTGAAATGGGTATGAAGCCATTTCTATCAGAGGCAATGGTTTCTGAGTGGTACATGCTATTTCTTTTCACTATAGTTTTCTTCGGAATAACGTGGTATTTATCATTAAATCCATCTAAATTAGTGGATTGGTTCGGGAAATTTCTTACACCATTGTTAGTATTGATTGTTGCTGTTATTGTCGGAAAGGCAATTATTGATCCGATTGGAGAACCAGCTGCACCGCTAGCGGCATACAAAGAAAATGCTTTCTTTGGTGGATTTATTCAAGGATATTTAACGATGGATGCAATTAGCGCGCTCGTATTTGGAATTGTCGTTGTACAAGTTATCCGCTCTAAAGGGATAAAAGAGAGTAGTCAAGTTGCAAAAATAACAATTGTATCAGGTATTATTGCTGTACTTGGTTTAACGTTAATCTATTTATCACTTGCTTATCTTGGTTCAACAAGTACATCACTTGGGATCTCAGAGAATGGTGGACTTATTTTAACGAATGTTGTAAATGAGTTATATGGAACAAGTGGTAAAATTTTATTAGGACTTGTTATTATACTCGCTTGTTTAACAACTTCTGTTGGATTAACATCTGCTTGTGCGGGCTTCTTTACAAACGTATTCCCAAAACTTTCGCATAAAACGATTGTAACAATGGTATGTGTGTTTAGTTTAATTGTATCTAACTTAGGTTTAACACAATTAATCGCAGTCACTTTACCAGTGTTAATGATTATTTATCCAGTTGCAATCGTATTAATCGTACTTTCATATTTCCATAAATGGATTGGAAAGCGTAATACAATATATATTGGAGCTATTCTAGGTGCGTTGTTAATTAGTTTCTTTAACGGTTTAGAAAGTGCGAACATTAAAATTGATGCGATTTCTAATGTGCTACAAATGTTACCATTATATAAAGAAGGAATAGGATGGCTAATCCCATCATGTATTGGCGGGATTCTCGGTTTCTTCTTCTATAAATCAAATGAATTAAGTGAATTACAAAAGAAAGGTGCTTAGGCGCCTTTCTTTTTTTAAAAGGGGATTTTTATGTTTTGTCTAAGTAATAATTGGGAGGAATGATAAAATGGCTAATTTTGAAGATTTTTTAACTTTTGATGTAAGAATTGGAACAGTAACACAGGCAGAGGAATTTAAAGAAGCGAGAGTGCCAGCGATTAAACTAGAAATTGATTTTGGGGAGCTTGGGGTCAAGCAGTCCAGTGCTCAAATTACGAAAAGGTACGGCCCAGAAGATTTAATCGGTCAGCAAATTGTTGCTGTTGTAAATTTTCCGCCAAAGCGTGTAGCTGGATTTAAATCGGAAGTGCTTGTATTAGGTGGAGTTCCTGAAGCTGGTGATGTTGTGTTGCTTCAGCCTAATATGGAATTGCCAAATGGAACGAAAATTAGTTAGTGTGAAGGTAGGGGTAAACATGGATATCGGACGAGAATATTTACAATGTGCCATTTCGAATTTCAAGGCAACACAAAAACAAGGAGAACGTGTACTTTCTCAATTATCTTATGAACAGATAATGTGGTCTGCTTATGAAGAGACAAATAGTATCGCGATTATTATTAAACATTTACATGGTAATATGCGTTCAAGATGGACGGAATTTTTAACGTCTGATGGCGAAAAAATAGATCGTAACCGAGATGGTGAATTTGAAGGTGGGTACAATTCAAAACAAGAAGCGCTTGCTGCGTGGCAAGAAGGGTGGGAGTATGTCTTTAAAACGATGGATACTTTAACAGCAGAGCAGATTTTGCAGAAAGTATACATTCGCGGAGAAGAACACACTGTCATGCAAGCGATCGAAAGGCAAATTTCTCATTATGCTTTACATATTGGACAAATCATTTACATTGGTAAAATGTTAAAAGAAAATGAATGGGAGTGTTTAAGCATTCCTAGAGGTCAATCTACTAGTTATTTACAGAAAAAACGTTCAACGTAATAATAGGAAAGAAACCGATATAAAATAGGAAGCAAAAAAATAAGCCAATTGATAGAGGGCTCCGTGAACATTAGAATGCTGCCAGCAATAAGCCCATATGTAATAAGAAAGAAACCAAAGAGTGTATTTATAGGAATAAAACGTGAGACAAATAATTGCTGATTTTTGAAACAAGTGTTGTGAAACAAATAAAAGCGGAAATGCCATGTAGAGGTAATAAGATCTTTCCTTCTCGTTATTCTTTTTTTACATTTATGACAGATGAACGGTGGTTGCATTTCATTACGCTCCATTTTTTATATTTGTAATAATGTAAGACAAAAGTAAGTATAAAGTGTATGTTCCTATATACGCTCCTGCAATAAGGAAAAATGGATTCAGTAAAATTCCATGAATGCTTGTCATGAAAACTAAATTTTGTATTAAAACATCATATATATTAATAGAAATAATTGTCCCGAGTACATACAGTGCTAAGTATGCGGAAATATGTAGCACAATACGAATTTTAGGATGTAAAGCAAACAAATAAAAAATAAATGATAAGACGATCGGTAATGTTCCTATTAGTAGCTTCAATTCATTTCACCTCATTAACAATATAGCCGGAATTTAAGCGGTCTATTCTCTAGAGCTTGTACATAACTTGAAATAGAGAGGGTGATAGTATGAATCGAGGCTTTTTTTACGTGAAATTAACAAGTGTACGCAAGTTAATTATATTTATTATTACTACGGTATTAGCGACTTTCTTTCTTATTAGTGTAATGGTAACTTCCATGAAAGAGACAAAGTCAACGTATTTATATAATTGGTTAAATGAGTTATCAATGAATGGTTACATGTACGTTATTGGGAAAGAGAATCATTATTTTACACAGGAGTACCGGAATTTGAATCAAGACTTTTCTATTTCTTCATTCCTCTTTTCGATGGCTACGAATATTCGTTTTGATGATGTACGTAGTTTTGTCGGGAAAGAACTTCCGGGATTTGGGAAATATGAGACAGAAATCGTTATAGCAGGTGAAGGAACAAATTATTCCAACTTACCGATAGAATCGAGTGTTCCTCTTGAAGAAGTAGTGAAGGAACGGACTGGAGAAGCTGGACAAGTTCCTAAGCCTGATCCGAATAAAGAGAAGAAACAACCAGCTCAAACGACTGGAAAAAGACAAGTTGCATTGATTTATCATTCACATAGCTGGGAATCTTATTTGCCGTTACTTAACTTAACGAATGATCCAAATCCAAATAAAGCAACGAGTTCTGTAACGAATATTTCAATAGTTGGCGATCGATTGCGAGAACAGTTAGAAAGTGAAGGGATCGGTGCTACTAACGATAAAACTGATGTTGGTCAAAAATTAATAAGTAAAGGATTAAATAGTAATAGTTCTTATAAACTGTCACGAGAAATTGTACAAGAAGCGATGGCTGGTAATAAAGAACTCCAATATTTTTTCGATTTGCACCGTGATAGTGCACGGAAAAATGTCACGACAAAAACAATTGGAGATAAATCATATGCAAAGCTTGCTTTTGTAATTGGGAAAGGTAACAAAAACTATGAAAAAAACTTACAATTAGCAACTGCGTTACATGAGACGATTAGTAAGAAATATCCGGGAATGAGCCGTGGTGTAATTCAAAAAGGATTCCAAACAGGAAATGGAGTCTACAATCAAGACCTATCAGGACAAGCGATATTAATTGAAGTTGGCGGGGTAGATAATACAGAGGAAGAATTAAATCGATCAATTGATGTACTTGCTAAAGCATTTGGAGAATATTTTTGGCAAGCTGAAAAAGTGAATGGATAAAGCGAAAATTTGATCGGTGAGTGCTCATTCTACTGATTAGTAGCCCTTACGAATCAGGCTACCCGTTAATACGGGATAAACGTAAGCAAGAAGCTTACGTTTATTTGTTTGTTTGTTCATAATCTATAGGTAGAAATAAATGTCACATTATAGACAAAATTCCCTATTATTATATTGATATCGAAATTTGTCTATTTATAGTAAGAAATTTAAAAAGGAATTTTCGGAATAGTGGAGAAAATCTTTTTACAAGGAAAATTTTTAACTAACAGAATGGGTAGGGGATCAAGGTGATACGAGAGATTAGAGTAGAAGATGCAGCATCATTTTTACAATTAAGTAAGCAGTTAGACGAAGAAACGAAATTTATGTTATACGAACCAGGGGAAAGAAAAATCACAGTAGAGCAACAAGAAAAGATGGTCCACCGTTTTATAGAAAATGAATATGCAACAATATTTGTAGCAGTTGAAGATGATAGAGTAGTTGGATTTATTTTAGCCAATGGTAATGATGTTCAAAGAAAGAGACATGTGGCAGGCATTGTAATTGGTATTTTGCAAGAGTATAGTGGCCGAGGTATTGGAACGAGTTTGTTTAAAGAAGTAGAGAAGTGGGCAAGATTACATGATGTATGGCGTTTAGAATTAACGGTAATGGCCCACAATACAAGAGCTCAGGCACTATATAGCAAAATTGGATTTGAACAAGAAGGTGTCAAAAAATCTGCTCTTATCATCGATGGAAAAGGTGTCGATGAGTATGAAATGGCCAAATTATTAAAATAAGAGGTCGTTATATGAAAAAAAGATGGGCACTACTTGGTATCGTAGCGATGATACTGATCATTGGAGTAGCAGGAATAAATTATAAGATGTACAAGGATCAAGAGGCGAAGGAAGTAAATGTAAATAATATATTTCCGAAAGCTAAAGAAACGATTGCTAATATGGATGGGGATATCGCAGTCATTAGTAATCCAAATTCGATGCTTGTACTTGTGAATAAAAATAGGCGTTTACCAGATGGGTATAGACCGCCAGATTTAGTTGTTCCGAAAGTACGTTACTCTAGTGAAGGTGATCAAGAGAAGAAAAAGATGAGGAAAGAGGCAGCGGCGGCACTTGAGGAAATGTTTCAGCAAGCCAATAAGGAGCGGATTTTCCTTTTTGCAGTCTCTGGATTTAGATCTTTTGATCGACAAAAAGCATTAAATACGATGTATAAAAGACAAGATGGAGAAGCAAAGACAGCGATGTCTAGTGCAGTCCCTGGTACGAGTGAACATCAAACAGGACTAGCTATGGATATTACATCTCAATCTGCTAAATTTCAGCTAGAAACTGTTTTTGGGGAGACGAAAGAAGGAAAGTGGCTTTCTGAAAATGCCCATAAATTTGGTTTTGTTATTCGATATACGAAAGAGAAAGAAGGGATTACCGGTTATCGTTATGAACCGTGGCATGTACGGTATGTTGGGAATCCGCAAGCTACATATTTATATGAAAACCAACTGACGATTGAAGAAGTAACGCAGTAATGAATTGAGGGGAGAGGGCTAAGATGACGATGTTATATAAGAAAAAGGTACATGCATATATTACGAGAGAAAAAGAAGGGGTTATGCAACTACTCGTTTTTAAACATCGTGATATACGAGAGGCTGGTATCCAAGTGCCAGGCGGGACAGTAGATGAAGGCCAAACGTTAGAGGCAGCAATTTTACGTGAAGTACAAGAAGAGTCAGGACTACGCCATTTTTGTATCGAGCGCTTCCTTTCCGATTACATTATTTTTGTGAAAGAAAAAAAGGAATATCAAAAACGTCATTTTTTCCACATTTCATTATTAACAGATGTGAAAGATACGTGGGAGCATATAGTGAGTGCTGGTGAGGAAGACAAAGGTTTAGTATTTTGTTATGAGTGGGTTGATATTAACAAATGCCCTGAATTAGCAGGTAAACAAGGCGAGTTTTTACATTTGTTAGAAGAGGTATATGTAAAATAATAAAAAGGGTCTGAGGCGATATTGTATTCGTTTCAGACTCTTTGTATTTCTCTGGAAATTAAAGGTTTTTAAACTGGTGAGTTGAATTCCTGTATAGGGATAGTAGTTGTTAATACGAGGAGCGGAGAAAATGAAAAAGTAATAGACATACGTCATATATAAAAGGGCTTATAAAAGGAGAATGAAAATGGAAATTCAGTTCAATACCCTACTGCAAAAAGAATTAACAATTCATGATATTCAAAAGGAAATGGAAGCTGGGAAGTTAACTTCAAAAGAACTAGTCATGTATTATCTTCATAGAATCGCAAAGTATGACCAAGATGGACCGAAAATCAATTCTATTTTAGAAATCAATCCAGATGCTATCTTTATTGCAGAAGCGTTAGATTATGAAAGAAAGACAAAAGGTGTAAGAGGTCCATTACATGGTATACCTGTTTTACTTAAGGATAATATTGAAACGAATGACTCGATGCATACAAGTGCTGGTACGATTGCCCTAGAACAAAATATAAGTAGTGAAGATGCATTTCTCGTTACAAAACTTCGAGAAGCAGGTTCAATTATAATAGGTAAAACAAATATGACAGAACTAGCAAATGCAATGTCTTTTGAAATGTGGGCTGGATATAGCGCTAGAGGTGGTCAAACAATTAATCCTTACGGTACAGGAAAGGATGATATGTTCGTTGGTGGCTCAAGTACAGGGTCTGCTATAGCAGTTGCCGCTAACTTTACTGTATTATCCGTTGGAACAGAGACAGATGCTTCTATTTTGAGCCCAGCTGTTCAAAACTCGGTTGTAGGTATTAAGCCGACTGTTGGGTTAATTAGTCGTAGTGGAATTATTCCTTTCACTTATTCACAAGATACAGCTGGGCCATTTGCTAGAACAGTAACAGATGCTGCTATTTTACTAGGGAGTCTAACTGGGATGGATGAGAAGGATGTAGCCACTCATAAAAGTGAAGGCATGGCATATCAAGATTATACATCTTATCTTGATGCTAACGGTTTAAAGGGGGCTAAGATTGGTGTATTTAGCAATGCGCCAAAAGATTATTATGAATCTGGAGAATACGATGAAAAATTGTTTAAGGAAACGATTCAAGTTTTACGTAGTAAGGGAGCGACAATAGTAGAAGATATTGATATTCCATCTTTTCATAGAGAATGGAGCTGGGGAGTTCCGCTTTATGAACTGAAGCATAGCTTAGATAACTATCTTTCTAAATTACCTTCTACTATTCCAGTACATTCTATTTCGGAGTTAATGGAGTTTAATAAAAACATAGCAGAAAGAGCTTTGAAATATGGACAAACTAAGTTAGAAAGAAAAAAAGATTTTCCTAATACGTTAAGAAATCCTGAATATTTAAAGGCAAGATTAGAAGATATATACTTTTCGCAAAAACAAGGTATTGATTTTGCATTGGAAAAATATAATCTTGATGCGATACTGTTCCCTTCTTATATAGGATCTACTATATGTGCGAAAGCAGGTTATCCGTCTATAGCAATGCCTGCGGGATATATGGATAATGGGAGGCCTTTTGGAATTACTCTTGCAAGTGCTGCTTTTAGTGAAGGGGCATTAATTAAACTAGCATATGCTTTTGAACAAGCGACAAAACATAGGAAGATTCCCAACTTGTCATGAATAGAATAAACAAAAAGGACAGGAATTCCTGTCCTTTTTGTTTTATTGATTAAAGTGAAATATCTTTCTGCTCCGTCTTCTGATATTTTAATAAGTTAAAGGATAAACAAGCAGAACATAAAATAAGAAAAGCGGCGATAATATAAATAGTACGAACGCCGAACATATCAGTAATAATTCCAACGCTAAGCATAGAAAGACCAGAAGCTGTCGAGAGAAGTGCACCATGAGCTGTATACATCTTCGATAATAAAGAAGGAGTGACGCTTGATTGTAAAACCGTCGTTTGAGAAATATCTCTAATTTGATAACATGGTCCCATTAGAACACAAAGAAATAGAGCAATAAATCCGCTACTTGTCATACCATATAAAAATGTAAGAATACTAAACATAAGAGAGCCTATCGCCATGGAGCGTATTAAATTTTTTTGAATATATGTACTCATTTTCCACGCTAATATCCCGCCAATTAATGTGCCGACGTAATAACTTGTGTTAATATATCCCCACCAATCTTCGCCTTTATGAAGAACAGTCGTTACATATGCCATCGTAATAGC
The DNA here is from genome assembly GCF_044908245.1 of Bacillus sp. RC242. Lineage (NCBI taxonomy): Bacteria > Bacillati > Bacillota > Bacilli > Caryophanales > Bacillaceae > Bacillus > Bacillus sp. RC242. The sequence goes on along the minus strand of NZ_JBIYCZ010000010.1, from coordinate 194,469 downwards.
ACCGATCCATATCGTCCCTGCGAAAGTTTCAATTAAGTCCATAATTGTAACGATGCGCAGAGACGGGTGTTGAAATAACAGTTTCCATCCTTCTAATAATGCAGTAGTTTTCGAAGAAGTGGGTTCTGCTACTCGTTCAGCTTGTATAGATTGTAATGAAAGGTGTAATGTAATACATCCGAAAATCATCAATATGTTATTAATCATGAGTGTCGAAGTAACGCCAATGAGAAGAACAATTATGCTTGTAAATGAGTATGCAGCGGCTTGTATAATTTGTGTTGAAAAGGAAAAGACACTATTTACTTTTACTAATTTTTCTTGTGGTGTTAAGCGCGGGATAACGGCGTATAGTAGAGGAGCGCTCCAGCCACTACATAATGAAATGAAAATAACAAAAGTTAAAAGAGCAGAAATGTTTGTTGATAGTATAGGAAATAATATCATTAACAATATTAAAAGAGCTGTTTTAATCCATTGTAGAGTATATAGCAATGAATAAGATGGAAACCGATTCATTATAAGTGGTGCAGAGGTGTTCGCGATAAGATTTGTGATAACCTGTAATAATGGAAAAAGAGCAGTAATTGTAGCTGATCTAGTTGTGATATAGATGTGAGTTGTAATAATCATTATGTATACAATGTCAGCGAGAGTAATGCATATTTTGGAGCCCAAATAGTAAGTTAGTGAACGTTTAGGCAATAAGAATACCACCTTTCAAATCAATACTGCTTTTAATTTTAATTATTATAATCTGTAAGTTATATTTTTGAAAGAATTAAATTTTTTGTCATTTTTTGAAAGGGATTTTCGTGTATAATGAAGAATATATTAATATAGCATTTTATTAATGCTTGTTGTAACAGCGAATACATATAATAGCTTGTAGCAAACGCCCCCTCTATGAGAAAGGGCGGATAAACCATTCTTTTCTTCATATACATATAGAAAATGAGAAAGAAAGTGAGGGTTGCATATGGCTGGATGGATGATTTGGTTTATAATAGCGGGTATTTTATTTATTGCAGAAATGTTGTCGATTACGTTTTACATGCTTTGGCTTGGAATTGGAGCTGTTGTCGGAGGTCTTATTGCTTTGTTTGCTCCTGATGCACTATTTTTACAAGTTGTTGTTGGGGCGATTGTAAGTTTAACATTGACTTTCTTTACGAAAAGAATTTCTAAAAACTTTCGAGAAGCAAAAGGTTTTACTGATACAGTAGATAAACTTGTTGGTAAAAAGGGAATTGTTATGCAAACGATTACAAGCGAAGTGAACGGTATTGTGAAAGTGGATGGAGATACTTGGACAGCTATTTCGGATACTCCTATTGATGCTGGAGAAAAAGTCGTTGTTATACAGAGGCATAGTACTATTTTACAAGTGAAAAAGGAGAGTGAATAAATATGGCAGTAGCATTAACGTTAACGATTATTTTCGCATTGATTGTCGTTGTATTTATTGCATTGACAATTAAAATTATTTCTCAGCAAAAAGTTGGGGTCGTTGAAAGGTTTGGTAAATTTCAACGGATTATGCACCCAGGATTAAATATTCTAATCCCAATTGTAGACCGCGTTCGTGTATATCACGATTTACGTATTCAACAAACGAATGTACCACCACAAAAGGTAATAACGAAAGATAATGTACAAGTAGAAATTGATACAATTATTTTCTATCAAATTGTTGAACCAGAGCTTGCGACATATGGTATTTCAAACTATGAATATGGTGTTCGTAATATTACATCTGCAACAATGCGTCAAATTATTGGTAAAATGGAGCTTGATGAAACATTATCAGGTCGTGAAAAAATTTCAACAGAAATTCGTTTAGCACTTGATGAAGCGACAGAAAAATGGGGCGTTCGTATTGAGCGTGTCGAAATAGTCGATATTAATCCACCAAAAGATGTGCAAGTATCAATGGAAAAACAAATGAAAGCAGAACGTAATAAACGTGCGATCATTTTAGAAGCTGAAGCAGCGAAACAAGATAAAGTCCTTCGTGCTGAAGGGGAAAAACAAAGTAAAATTTTAATGGCTGAAGGGGATAAAGAAGCACGTATTCGTGAAGCGGAAGGTATACGAGAAGCGAAAGAATTAGAAGCGCAAGGGGAAGCAAGAGCGATTGAGGAAATTGCAAAAGCAGAACAAAATCGAATTGAGTTACTTCGTGCAGCAGATTTAGATGAGCGCGTACTTGCTTATAAATCATTTGAATCATTGATTGAGGTTGCAAAAGGACCAGCGAATAAAGTCTTTATTCCGTCTAATGCAATTGAAACACTTGGTACTCTTGGGGCGATTGGGGAAATCTTTAAAGAGAAACAAACGAAGAAATTACCTTCGTCAGATACAGAAAAAGAACAATAAGAGTGAGGAAGAGAAATGGGATGCCATTTCTCTTTTTTTTTTTGCGTATATTACGAAAGGCTTGTACATATCCATGTATAAAGAAGGTGATACAGTGAAGAAGTATGCAACCCGTATACATGGGAAGAAACTAATCTCGTTACTCTTTCTATATGCACTAGTCATAATTATTATTGCGTCGATTTTGACGTCGCTTTTACATACAATGAAATCGAATTACGCGAATCAATGGTTTGGAAAAGTATCGATGCAAGGTTTTGTTCAAATGATAGAAAGTGAGAATCGCTATTACGGATTTGATTATTTTAAGCAGAATAAAAGGGAGTCATTTGGAAATTTAATGTTCTCGATTGCGACGGATTTGAAAATTAAAGATTTAAGAACGTTTGTCGGTAAAGAAGTGCCTGGTATGTCAAAGTATTACTCTAACATTATCGTAGCTGGGGAAGGGACAAACTTTACGAATATCCCAAATGAATCTAGTGTACCGATTGAAGAAGTAACGAAAGAGCGAGAAGTAGCAAAAGATAAAGTTACAGAAGCTGAAAAGAATAATCCGGTTCAGAAAAAGAACGGAGCGAAAAAAGGTGAAAGTGCAGTATATATTTATCATACACATAGCTGGGAATCTTTCTTTCCGTTATTACCAGGGGCTACCGATCCATCAAGTCCAGATGTAAATGTGTCCTTACTAGGGAAACGTATGAAAGAACAACTTGAAGGACAAGGAATTCCGGTAGTTCATGATAAAACGAATATGGGGGATTTATTAGCGAGTAAAAAATGGAAATGGCCGCAATCATATAAAGCGTCTCATGAATATGTAAAAGAAACATTAGCACAAAATAATAAAATTGCGTTTCCGATTGATATACACCGTGATGATCAGCGGAAGAAGGTAACAACAAAAGTAATTAACGGGAAATCGTATGCAAGATTATATTTTATAATTGGGATGGAAAATGAAGGGCGTGCTGAAAATGAAAAAATTGCAAGAGCAATCAATAGTTATTTAGATGAAAACTATTACGGATTAAGCAGAGGAATCTTTCCAAAGTATAAAAAAGATGGAAATGGCGTTTATAATCAAGATTTATCTAAAAATGCGATGTTAATTGAAGTTGGTGGTGTTGATAATACATTAGATGAATTATATAACACAATTGATGTGTTGACGGAAGCGTTTAGTAAATATTATTGGAACAATGCGGAGAAAGTGAATGGGTGAGGAACGGGAAACCGTTCCTTTTTGTTATGGAAAGGTAAGAATGTGATATAATGGAATCTTGTGAATATTAAATGAGGAAGTAGGGGAAATATGCAAATAATATTAATACGCCACGGTGAATCAGAAGCTGATATTTTAAATGTACATGAAGGGCGAGCTGACTTTGAATTAACAGAAAAGGGAAGACAGCAAGTGCAAAGACTTGTACAGAAAGTGAAAGCAGATTTCCCGCCAGATTTCATTTGGGCAAGCACATTAAAACGTGCCCGCGAAACTGGTGAAACATTAGCAGGAGGAATTGGGTGCCCAATTCAACTAGAAGAAGAATTAATGGAGTTTAATAATGGGGTACAAGCAGGGCTATCATTTGAAGAAGCGAAAAAATATCCAGAGCCAAAATTTCTGCATGATCGTTTTGAAAACGGGGAATCATTTATTGAATTTAGAATGAGAATAGAAGGAATTTTTTCTAAAATCGTGACAGAGAATACATATGACCGAATTGCAATTGTTGCACACGGTGGTGTAATAAATAGTATTTTACGAGCGTTTTTCCAAATGCCAATTAGCATGGACTATTATTTTAAAATTGGAGATACGGGAATTAGTTTGATTGAACTTACGGATAAACAGAAAACTATTCATTTTATAAATGATACAAATCATTTAGAGGGAATGTAAGAGGATATGTACAAAGTTGTATTTTTCGATGTGGATGGTACTCTTTTAAGTGAGATTGATAGAAGTATGCATGAAAGCACAAAAGAAGCGATACAAAGGTTAATAGATAAAGAAATTCACGTAGTTGTTACAACCGGGAGACCATATAGCTTATGTTCACAATTTAAAGAGCTGGGCATAAACACGTTTATTTCTGCGAATGGTGCACATATAAAATGTAGGGAAGAAGTTATACATAAATCGGTACTTTCAAGTGAAATTGTTCATGATATTTCAAATTTCGCTGAATTACATGGTCATAGTGTTTCTTATTTTACAGAAGAATTTGCTATGAATGGTGTTGCCTCGAAAGATGAACGTGTAATACGAGCACTAAACGAAACGTTAAATTTAGAGCAGTATCCTGACAAAGTCAGAAACTTGTTAGAAGAGGTTTATTGTGTATGTCTGTATGCTGATGAATCAGAAACTCAAAAATTTTTGAAAAGATATCCAATGCTTACGTTTGAACGTTTTCATGGTTACGTTATGAATGTGTTGGAAGATAATAAAGTATCGAAACTAACTGCAATTCAAAAGGTATTGGAACATCTGAAAATTTGTAAATCAGAAGCAATTGCTTTTGGTGACGGTGGAAATGATATTGAGATGTTACAGTATGTAGGACTAGGAATTGCGATGGAGAATGGTGGAGAAGAGTTAAAAACAAGAGCAGATTTCGTTACAAAGAAGGCGAGTGAAGGTGGTATTTTATTTGCCTTAAAAAAGTTTAATGTCGTCTAATATACCTTTATTGAAATAAAGGTATGTTAGGATCTTTAATATGCTCACATAATAAAATATGAATTTGCCCGCGATGATGATAAAAATGTGCAACGATTTCAAGCAACCATTCGAATCGAGAGTAAGAAATACCCCAATAAGCAGTCATAATTTCCGCTAATTCTTCATTGGAACAGGATAAAAAAGTTTTAGAAAGTAAATCGTACCCTTGTATCATCGTTTGCTGTATTTGAGTAATTGTTTCTGATGTTTGTTCTATATAAAAGGTATGTAAGTCTTTTTCCGTAATACCATTTAATATGAGTAAATCAGCATGGAAAATAAGGGAAAGATGTGTGCACATTTCAAATAATGACCGCTTTGATTCAATCGGCTTTATTTTCAAATCACTTTCAGTATATTGGTTCAGTATTTGAATGGAAGTATCGATAGCAATTTTAACTTGATTCAATGCAGATGGAACAAACATTGTAATTATTCTCACCTCCGTATATAATAGTTTCTTAAGGGTATTATATCATGCTCAAAATTCCGAAAATTCTAGTAGTTTGACTAGCATAGTGAAAAGTATTATATTGTAAAAGGTCATATGAAACGTGAAATAGAATGGAATGTAATTATTGAGTTAGGAGTTAGACCAATGAGCTTGAAATATGGAAGAGATACAATTGTTGAAGTTGACTTAAATGCGGTAAAACATAATGTAAAAGAATTTAAAAAACGTGTGAATGATGAAAATATTGCAATGATGGCTGCTGTAAAAGCGAATGGGTATGGTCATGGGGCAGTTGAAGTTGCGAAATCGGCTATTGAAGCAGGAATAAACCAACTTGCAGTTGCATTTGTAGATGAAGCAATTGAATTAAGAGAAGCTGGAATCACTGTACCTATTTTAATTTTAGGATATACACCAGTAGCAGCTGTAGAAGATGTAATTCAATATGACGTTATGATGACTGTTTATAGAGTAGAAGATTTACAAGGTATAGATGAAGTTGCAAACCATCTTCAAAAGAAAGTGCGAATTCATGTGAAAATTGATACAGGAATGAGCCGTATTGGTTTACAGGAAGAAGAAGTTAAACCGTTTTTTGAAGAGTTAAAACGTATGCGATATGTAGAAGTAGTAGGGATGTTTACACATTACTCTACCGCTGATGAAATAGATAAAACTTATACAAATATGCAAACAAGTTTGTTTGAGAAAGCTGTAAATACAGCGGAAGAATTAGGAATTCATTTTCCATATATTCATAGTTCAAACAGTGCAGGATCAATGGAACTTAGTAACACATTTCAAAATATGGTTCGTGTTGGTATTGGAATTTACGGTATGTATCCTTCAAGAGAAGTGGATCATACAGTTGCTTCCTTACAGCCAGCGTTGTCTTTAAAATCAAAAGTAGCTCATGTTAAACATGCGAAGAAAAATCGTGGTGTTAGCTATGGGAATACTTATGTAACAACGGGCGAAGAATGGATTGCAACTGTACCGATTGGTTATGCTGATGGTTATAATCGTCAGCTATCTAATAAAGGGCATGCACTAATAAACGGAGTACGAGTACCTGTAATTGGCCGTGTTTGTATGGATCAGCTTATGCTAGATGTTACAAATGCAATGCCAGTACAAGTAGGAGACGAAGTTGTATTCTACGGCAAACAAGGTGAAGAAGAGATTGCGGTGGAAGAAATAGCAGATATGTTAGGTACAATTAATTATGAAGTTACATGCATGTTGGATAGAAGAATTCCACGTGTTTATAAAAAAAATGATGAAACGACTGCGGTTGTAAATATATTAAGAAAAAAATAAGAAAAAACTGAATCGATATGATTCAGTTTTTTTATTTTTGACAAATGAAAAATGTTCTATTTATACCGTGTAGTTGTATATTGTTACATCCTACAGATTTTAAAGAGGTAATAATTTCGTCTCTAAAATAACATGCTTCCTCGATAGAAAAGTCACTCCTATTCCAACAATCTATAATAATCATACTTTGTCATAATTTCAAAACCACATTGTGTATATAGTTTTAAAGCATTGTTATTTTTCGTTTCGACGTCTAGTTCAATTGTTGAAACTCCTTCTGTAATAAGTGTATGTACCATATAACTAAGAATATCTTTACCATATCCTTTACCTTGATAAGATGGATGAACGGCGAATCCTGATAGTGTAGTAGATTGCTCTTGCTCAGTAACTGTAATCGTTCCTATCACTTTTTCATCGATAAGAGCACTGTAAACTTGATGGGAAGATGAATTCATCATCTTTTGTAACCATGTGGATGTATTTGCTGCCGAATCTCCAAAAGCTTCACTAGCGATTTCTATAAGATCAGGAAGTAATTCAGAAGATGCAACGGTAAGATTAATATTATTTTTCATTGTTTTTTGTGCTTCGTTTGTTTTGAACGCCATACCGTATTCACTGTATAAATAAGGAAGGTTCATTTGTTTTGCAAATGATTTCCCTGAAATAGAGTCACCATTAATTATAAGAAGGGCTTCATCTGCCTCTCTTTTTTGTATTTCTTTCATTGCGGTTTGTAAAAGAGTAGTGCCTATATGTTGTTTCCTATAGTTCGGATGAACAAACCCTATTAACTCCAGTTTTGTCGGTCTTTCAAAGTCATACATACTTAATGCACCAATTAATTGAGTACCATCATAAAATATAAAATCATTTATCTTTTCTTTATTACGGGCAGTTAAAAAATTGACATGTAAATCTGACGAGTAATCAATTTGATCGTGTTGTCCGCAAATATGAGATAAATCTTTCATTTGCTGAATTTCGTTTGCTGTTAAAGATTTCTTTTGTTCAATATTCATTTCATAATCCCTCGCAATCGGTTTTAAAAATAAGATGGGTGACGTAACCACTTTTCTAACTCCACACTACCTTGAACAGATAATAAGCGATATAAATAACGATAAGGCTGTCTACATTGATCAAGACGAGGAATGGGCATAATGGTCTCATAACCTCGTTTAAAAGCACGAGCCTCTTTTTCTGTAAATACATATTCTAAGCCGATAAAATCAAACTCTCGAGGAGCAACTGCATAGGCTGCTGTATCTACTAAACCCGTAATAGTTGTACCATCTGATAAAAACTGAGTAGGATCCATATCAATTAAAACGAGTGTAGATTCCTTTGGTGCAAGCAAGGAAGATAGCTGTGATTCAAAAGTATGAAATGCGTTATGGATGCTCGCGTTATCGGAATAGAACCCATTTACAAGATCTTTACTGACTTTTAATATGTGAGACTTAAATTCTGCTAGTGGAATGTGGAAAGTACTTGATGGGTTTCCTATAAACTTTGCTTGAAACGAATGAATTTCTGCTAGTCCTTTTCCAAGGCTGAATAAAATAGAATCAGGTTGTCCGAAAAATGATTGCAGCGTATTTCCGGTTAGTTTTTCGACGATTACATATTCTCGCTCATTTAAAACATGTTTTTGCAAAATAGTCGGGATGGGCAAGGTAGTATGCTTTTTCAATAATGCGTGTATTGTTTCTAAATGATGTACATGCCTTGGATCAATTCCAAAAAGGTTTTTACATCCCCGCCAAAAATCATTGTTGGGCTCTTCAGTCATTTTTGAGGAACGAACAATAACTTCTTCAGTTTCTGTTTTAACAAGAAACACGTCGCTTGCATGGTCTTCATAGCCCGGATGTAGTGCTTGAACAGATATAATAGGTGAAATGAATAGTTGTTGTAGCATGAAAGGACTCCTTATTCTGTAAATTCTATAAATTTATTATATAACAGAATATGTACCAAGTGGATAATGATGGGGACAACATAGAACTTAAATAAATTTATGGTGAGAAATCAGTGTGAAAATTATATTTTTCTAGTTTTGTATGAATTATCAAAATAATGTTTCTGATGATAAATCTGAAAAATGCCTGAATGTAAATCCCGTATTTTTCAATAAATGAAAGGTTAAGTCTACTTTTATAAGAGTTATAATGTAGGTTATGAAAAATATTTCTCAATAATAAAATGAAGAGAAAAATATGAAGAAGTAGAATAGATTACTTAATAGTTTTAAATTAATTAATATGATTAACTATTGATTATATTAGATAGGAGAGAATATTATGGCAAATGTACTCGTAATAAATTTCCCTGGAGAAGGTCATATAAATCCGACTTTAGCTATTGTAAGTGAGCTAATTCGGCGAGGGGAAACAGTTGTTTCGTATTGTATTGAAGATTATAGAAAGAAGATTGAAGCAACAGGTGCAGAATTCCGAGTGTTTGAGAATTTCCTCTCTCAAATTAATATTATGGAACGAGTAAATGAAGGTGGGAGTCCTTTGACGATGCTATCTCATATGATTGAAGCATCAGAGCGTATTGTTACTCAAATTGTAGAAGAAACAAAAGGGGAAAAGTACGATTACTTGATATACGATAATCATTTTCCAGTAGGACGTATTATAGCGAATGTTTTAAAATTACCTAGCGTTTCTTCTTGTACAACGTTTGCTTTTAATCAGTACATTACTTTTAATGATGAACAAGAATCGAGACAAGTAGATGAAACTAATCCATTATATCAATCTTGTTTAGCGGGAATGGAAAAATGGAATAGGCAGTATGGAATGAAATGTATTAATATGTATGATATTATGAATCATCCTGGTGATATTACTATTGTATATACTTCAAAGGAATATCAGCCGCGTTCAGATGTATTCGATGAATCGTATAAGTTTGTCGGTCCATCAATTGCTACGCGTAAAGAAGTAGGGCGCTTTCCTATGGAAGATTTAAAAGATAAAAAATTGATTTTCATTTCTATGGGAACAGTTTTTAATGAACAACCTGAGCTATATGAAAAATGTTTTGAAGCGTTTAAAGATGTAGAAGCGACAGTCATATTAGTTGTTGGTAAGAAGATAAATATAAGTCAATTTAAAAACATTCCGAATAACTTTAAGTTGTTTAATTATGTGCCGCAATTAGAAGTATTACAGCATGCTGATGTATTCGTGACACACGGTGGTATGAATAGTTCAAGTGAAGCACTATATTACGGTGTCCCATTAGTTGTAATTCCGGTAACAGGAGATCAGCCTTTAGTTGCGAAGCGAGTGAGTGAAGTAGGAGCTGGAATAAGGCTTAATCGTAAAGAATTAACTTCTGAATCGTTACGTGAAGCTGTAGAGAAAGTAACGTATGATGTAACGTTTAAGGAAAATAGTCGTAGAGTTGGAGAGTCACTTCGAAATGCTGGTGGGTATAATAGGGCAGTTGATGAAATATTAAAAATGAAAATGAATTCGTACTCAAAACTTAAATAAATGTTTGGAGCACACTTACTGTAATATGTAAGTGTGTTTCTATAAATAAATTACATAAAAAATCACTGTAAAGGTGAAACTTTTGTGTATATAAACTCATATCTTTGAATTAGTAGTAAAATTACGTTAAAATAATACTAAGAAAATACATAAGTTTTGGGGGTAATGAATGAAAAAATTATTCGAATACGTATTATTAACAATTGGATCCATTATTGTAGCGGGCTCACTAGAACTTATTTTAGCGCCTAATGGCCTAGTAGACGGTGGGGTAACTGCGATTGCTATTATGGCAAATAAAGTTGCTGGATTACCGCTTTATGGAGTATTTTTAGGACTTAATATCCCAATTTTACTATTTACTGCAAAAGTAATGGGTAAGAAGTTCTTTATCCGTACGTCTTATGCAAATGTTGTTACAACACTCGGATTGATTTATTTAAAACCATTTCCAGCAATTACAACTTCGGAATTATTAATTGTACTTTATGGAGGAGTTCTATTTGGTGTTGGTGTTGGGATTGTTGTAAAAATGGGCGGAGCAATTGACGGATCAGAAATGTTAGCGGTTTGGATGAATAAGTATTTTAAAGTACCAATTAGTACATTTTTACTTGCTGTAAATGCGGTTATTTTTGTATTTGTTGCTATTTTATTTTCAATTGAGCAAGCGATGTTTTCATTAGCAATTTTCTATATTGTTACGAAAATGATTGATTTCATATTAGACGGTATTAATCAAGGGAAGAGCGTCATGATTATTTCGAATAAAAATAAAGAAATTGGCGAACTGCTTATGAAAGAATTGCAACTGTCTGTTACGTATCTACATGGAGAAGGTGGTTTTTTAGGAGAGCACCAGAGAATTATTTATTGTATTACAAACCGTTTCATTTATCCAAAAATGAAAGATCTCGTTCTCTCTGTAGATCCAAGTGCTATAATTGAAGCTTCTTATTCAACAGAAACAACTGGTGTAAAGCGTCCAGGAAGGACTGCTCGATCAGGAGACGTATCAGAAAAATAGTGTGTAAAATAACTCCACATAAGTATAACTTATGTGGAGTTATTTTACTTAGGGAACCAGGCTTCCTTTAGTAATTTGACTACAATTTCGATACTATCTTCGGGAATGCTGCCGAAACCGAGTAGTACATATGACGCCTCTCTTAAATTATGTACAGAATCATATGTAGAGAGTGGGTATAATTTGATTCGTTGTTTTGCAGCAGTATGAATAAGTTCTTGTTCGTTCATACCATTATGAACATGAAGTACGATATGCAGTCCAGACTGTTCGCCAAGTATTTGAACACGAGATCCCATTTCATTTTTGATAGATTTAACTAGTAATGTGTGCTTTCTTTTATATAACGTACGACTACGGTTCAAATGGCGCTCCCAATCACCATTGTGAATAAAGGTTGCAAAAGCGAGTTGCTGTATTGTGGAAACAGTTTGTTTAAACTTACCTTCCAGCTCTGTATAGATTTTTAATAGGTGAGTTGGTAAAACGATATACCCCATTCGCAAAGAAGGTAAGAAGGATTTCGAGAAAGTTCCCATATAAATAACGCGTTCATTTGAATCTAGTCCTTGTAAAGAGGGAATAGGTTTTCCTACATAACGAAATTCTCCGTCATAATCATCTTCAATAATATATCCTCCGCAATCATTGGCCCATTTTAATAATTCGAGCCTTCTAGATAATGTCATAATCATTCCAAGAGGAAATTGGTGTGATGGAGTGACGTATGCTACATTGGAACGTGATTCAAGTAAAGCTGAAATACGAATCCCTTTATCGTCTAATGAAATAGGGTGAACAGGAAGACCAGAACTTTGAATCATGGCAGTTATACGGTGAAATCCAGGGTTTTCGATTCCGTATTCTTTTTTTGGACCAAGCAGTTGAAGTAGTAGCCAAAGAAGAGGCTGCGTACCGGCTCCGATAATAATTTGATCAGGTGAAGAATGTACCCCGCGTGCATGGTATAAATATTTTGAAATATGCGCTCGTAGAACGAACTCACCTTGAGGATCTTCTCTAGCAAATAATTCATTTTCATACTGGAATAAAGTTTCTTGTAATGCTCTTTTCCAGTTTGTAATTGGAAAAGCTTTTTGATCAATCAGCCCTTGGCTACAATCATAGTCATATTGTTCTTTTTTTATATTGTTAGCGCTGTTTGACACAACTTGTTGTTTATTTTGAATGACATCAATATCAACTTCTACAACAAAAATCCCACGTTTCGGTTTACTTTCTACATAACCTTCAGCTAGTAATTGTTGATAAGCAGATTCAACAGTAATACGACTAACATTAAGTTGTACCGCTAAATTTCTATGAGAAGGAAGGCGTGTACCGGCAGGCAGTGATCCCTGAGAGATTTCTCGTTTCATATATTCGTAAATTTGTAAATAAATTGGTGTTTTACTTTCTAATTGCAATGGGATAGTAAGATCCATTTTATGAATTCTCCTTTAAAAACTGGCCATATAAAAAATAATCGAACTGTCACTTAAGTGAGGGGCAGTTACTTTTTATAATAATGATATAACATTTAGAAAATTTTATAAATAGTAAGGAGAGAATCATAATGAATATTAGAGAAGTAGTAACAGAAGCTGATTTACATGATGTATTCCCCGTATTACAGCAATTACGAACGAAACTTTCAAGAGAAGAAGCAAGTTCTTTATTTCAAAAAATGAAAGAAGAAAATTATAAACTACTTTCGTTACAGAATGAAGATGATGAAGTTGTTAGTCTAGCTGGTGTAGCAATTTGTACGAACTTTTATAATGAGAAACATGTTTTCGTATATGACCTTGTAACTGCGGAAGCTCACAGATCGAAAGGATATGGTAAAGTTCTTCTGTCATATGTAGAAAAATGGGGGGAAGAAAAAGGGTGCAGTTCTATCGTTCTTACATCAGCGTTTCCAAGAGTTGATGCCCATCGTTTTTATGAAAGAGAAGGCTATAATAAGGTAAGCTATTCTTTTTATAAAGAATTATAATAGTAAGGGGGTTCTATGTGTGAGAACATATGGAACCCCTTTTAATTTAGAATTGAAGAATGAGGAGGGTTAATTACTTATTTTGTCGAATAGTCTCTTTATAATTGAGACGATAATATTGAATTAAAAGAAGGTTAGGGGAGTTTATACTTGGAAAAATTCAGAAACTATTAATCCCAAAAGGTGTAAGGATTATCGTAATATCTGATATTCATGGCGAATTAAATCTTTTAAAGGAATTATTACATAAAGTTAATTTTAAAGATGATGATTATTTAATTATAAATGGCGACCTTTGTGAGAAGGGGAACGATAGCATCGGCGTAGTAAACTACGTCATGGATTTAGTAGTTAGCAAGCCAAATGTTTATGTAGTTGAAGGGAATTGTGAAGTTGTAGTTGAAGCGCTTGTAAATGAAAATCCTGCGCTAATAAATTATTTATGTACGCGAAAAAATACAATTTTTAATGAATGGCTAGGGAAATTGAACATTACAGTTAATGAAGAAAGTGATATTCGTGAAGTGAAAAACATATTGATGAGCCATTTTTCAAAAGAAATAAAGTGGCTAACAGAATTGCCGACAGCGATTGAAACAGAAGATTATATCTTTGTACATGCTGGTCTTGAAGATAGAGAGAATTGGAGACAAACAGACAGGAAAAATGCAATTGCAATGCCAGAGTTTTTTAATAAGTCACATAGAGCGGATAAGTACGTAATTGTTGGACATTGGCCTGTTGTGAACTATTCCAAAGAGGCGCCGTCTAACAATCCAGTTATTGATAAGGAGAAAAAAATTATTGCGATTGATGGTGGTAATGCGATTAAAGAAGCAGGGCAATTAAACGCATTTATTATTCAGAGGACAACTTCAGGTGATACGTTTTCTTATACACATGTAGACTATTTTCCAGAGTATAAAGTAATGGCAGATTTTAATGCGGATTCAGAAATGCATGGCGGGGTTACATATCCGTATTATTACATAGAGCCTGTGGAGAGAATGAAAGATTTTACTATATGTAAACAAATAGAAACAAATGAACTGCTTCATGTGAAAAACGAGTATATAAAGCAACTTGAATCAGGTGAGTATACAGTGAAAACGGATATTTCTTGTGCGCAAATCAGTATTAGAAAAGGGGATACAGTTTCTTTAATTGATGATAGCTGCATGGGATATGATTTAATTAAAAAAGATGGTGTAGAAGGCTGGATTGAGAAAGGAATTCTACTTGAGGTAGAAAAGAAGGGGAATACAATATTTAGCTAAAATAGGAGGGGTATAACCTCCTATTTTTTATTAACTATGCTACGAGTTCGTACTTCATCTAATTTTTTCCGAAGTTCCGTTTCTAGATTAAACTCGAAAAAATTGGCTAATTTACATAAATAATTCGTATTTTATAACAAAATTATACAATACAATTAACGATATTTGTTTTGATTTTTCTGAAAAAATATTATAATTATATATGAAATAAAGAGGATTGTAGGAGGAAATTATGCAAAACGTTATATTAAAGGGGAACAAAGTTACAATTCGTACAATAGAAGAATCAGATATAAAAACATTATGGAATCTCGTATTTAAAGAAGAGAATCCAGAATGGAAGAAATGGGATGCGCCATATTTCCCTTTCTCAATGCAAGAATACCCATCTTATAAAGAGAAGATGCAAGCTCGTTTAAAAGAAGAACCACTGTCAAATTTAATTATAGAAAATAACGGCCAAATTATAGGGACAGTCGGATTTTATTGGGAGCATAAACCGACGCGTTGGTTAGAGATGGGAATCGTAATTTATGACCCAGCATACTGGAATGGTGGATATGGTACAGAAGCATTAACATTATATAAGGACTTACTATTTGAAAATATGGAGATTGGTAGAGTAGGGCTTACAACTTGGTCTGGCAATGAAAGAATGATGAAAGTAGCAGAGAAAATAGGAATGAGCTTAGAAGGAAGAATGCGAAAATGCCGATATTATAACGGGATATACTATGATTCTATTCGAATGGGAATGATTCGTGAAGAATGGGAAGCGCTACGTGTAACGAAGGGGTGAGGAAGCATGTACGCTATCATTGCTACATTTGATTGTGTGTTTACTAATAAAGTTAGAGAATTGCAAAATGAATTAACGAATATAATTGAAACAAATGAACTAGCCGGAGTAGAACCACATATAACATTGGCTGATTATAAGGAGTTAGATGTTAATTTATATACGAAGAGATTAGAGGAGTTTGTAGCTTTTCAAGAGAACATCTCCACTGTAACTTTTCCTTCTGTTGGAACTTTTCCTACTAACGGAACTATCTTTCTAGCACCGACCATTACCGATGAATTATTAAGACTTCATCATTCTTATCATGATTATTTCAAAACTTTTCATGATAATTCGAATTCATATTACGTGCCAGGAAAATGGGTTCCGCATTGCACGATTTCTAATGGGTTAAATTCAAATCAATTTTTAAGTGTAATGGAATATATATATGGAAAATTTGATGTTACAATAGCTTCGATTGAGAAGTTAAAATTAATTAAGGTAAATTATGAAAATGGTTTTGCCATTTCTTCTAGTATATTAGCAGAATATAATTTAATGAGAATGGAGACATCGAGATGACATATGTAATTAGAGAAATGAAGCAAGAAGATATTCATGCTGTACAAAACGTAGCAAAAATAGCTTGGCATGATACTTACGAAGGAATTATTCCGAGAGAGATTCAAGATAGTTTTTTAGAGGAAGCATATTCTGATGAAAAAATGAAATATCGTCTTAAAAATACACATTTATTCGTTGCAGAAGAAGAGGGAGAAGTAATTGGATTTGCGAATTTTTCACCTGTTAGACTGCAAAATGAAGCAGAATTAGGTGCGATTTATTTGTTACCAGATCAGCAAGGAAAAGGGATAGGAAGTGCTTTATTACAAAAAGGAATTTCAGCATTAAACGGAATTCGAAAAATGTACATTCATGTAGAAGCAGCAAACGAAAAAGGAAAGCGCTTTTATGAAGCGAAGGGTTTTGCCGAATTAGAGCAATTTGAAGAAGATTTTGAAGGACATTTGATGCAGACAGTAAGGATGGTTTTATACATATAGGGAGGAGCAGGAATGAAAATATTTGATTTCAGTGCAGAAGTTGGGAAACACATATCAGCATTTCAATCTAATTTCATAATGGCAAAAATATTAAATCATCAAGGGAATATACATATCGGTGCCATGCATTTACAAGAGAATGGAATTATCGGATATCATGAAGCAGTTGTATCTCAACTGCTTCTTATTGTGGATGGTGAAGGATATGTGTGTGGAGCAAATAAAGAAAAAGTGAAGGTAGAAGCTGGACAAGCTGTGTTTTGGGAGAAGGGTGAGTTTCATGAGACGAGTACGGAAAAGGGCTTGATGGCAATTGTTATGGAGTCGGAGAATCTTGAACAAGCCATATTAATGCCTATTAGTGAGGGGGAGTTGTGAAAAATGATAGTAAAGGCGAATCGAGAAGATACAAAAGAAATATTACATTATGCAGCTCAAGCGCTTTTTGAAGGGACGAGAGGGAATTGTCAGTTAAGTAAAGAGAAAGCGATTGAAATTACAAAGCCAATAATAGAAAAAGGGGCATATTATTTAGTCATTAAAGAAGAAAATAAAGTAATGGGATGGATATTAATAGGGGAAAACACAGACTATTTTTCTCGTGAAAAACTTGGATTTATATATGAGCTGTACGTATTCCCAGAATATCGCGGGAGAGGATTATCACGAGAATTGATGGAGGCCGGTATTAAGGAATTGAAGGAGAAGTATTCAGAAATTCGCTTAAATGTATTTGCTGGGAATTTTGCGAAAGAGATGTACGAAGAACTTGGGTTTGTTGAAAGACAGGTAATTATGACTTTGAAGTAAGTACAATAGCCTGAACGGGAGAAGAGAAAGAATGAGAAAAGAAAATGAGTATGTTGCGTATTTACAAAGGATATATCCTCAATTACAAATAAAATCGGTTTATGTAAATGAAATAGGTCAAAATAATGATGTATTAATTGTAAATGATAATATAGTATTTCGTTTTCCGAAATATGAAAAAGGTATTCAGAAACTTCGAGTAGAAACAAAGCTGTTAGAGAAAATAAGACCCTTCATTACGCTCCATATTCCCAATCCATGTTATCAAAGATTTCAAGATGAAGTGCCAGGGAAAGTATTTACAGGATATGAAATGATTGAGGGAGAACCGTTTTGGAAAGACATTTTTACAGAAATAAATGATGAAAAACAAATACAGAAACTTGCGTGCACATTAGCGGGATTTTTAAAAGAGTTACACGAAATTCCGTTATCTACATTTGAAGGTATTATGCAATATGATGGTACTGATATGTATTCAGAAATAAATAGTTTATATAGCAAATTACAAGAACATGTTTATCCATTCATGAGAACTGAAGCGAGAAAAGAGATCTCAAAATCATTTGAGTTATATTTAAATGAATCTAGTCACTTTAACTTTACCCCTAGTCTTGTTCATGGGGATTTTGGCATGACAAACATCTTATATAGTGCAACAAAGCGGGATATTTCAGGAGTTATAGATTTTGGTGGTGCGAGCATGGGAGATCCTGCTTATGACTTTGCGGGGATATTAGCTAGTTATGGAGAGGAGTTTTTACAACTCTTTTCGGTTCATTATCCTAATTTAGAAGCAGTAAAGGAAAGAATGTATTTTTACAAAAGTACATTTGCTCTTCAAGAAGCATTATTTGGTGTCCTGAATAATGATAAAAAAGCCTTTCAAGCTGGAATAGCAGAATATGTATAAAAGCCGATTTCAAATCGGCTTTTTATTATCGATACATCGTCCACATCCCAATATCTTTAAACCCTAAACGTTTATAAATTCGTCCAGCAGCTGGATTGTTATAAAATAAGCAAAGCGTTCGGCCTTCTTTCGTAAAGTCTTGAATCATTTTCTGTAATATGAGCGAAGCATATCCATTCCCGCGATGATTCGGATGTGTACAGACTCCAACAACCATAGCCGATAATGAATTTTCAGCGGATGTAGAGGCGGATGCGATGATTGCACCGTCTTTTTCAATATAGTATGTACGTCCTGTATTTGTTTCGATAGCTTGCCTTAACATTTTTTCTGATTCATTAGCAGCCGGGAATTCAGCGATGTCACTTCGTAATTTCATAATTCGTTCTATATCATCGAGTGAGGCAAGTTTAATTGTTCCATGAATTGGTGTGCTAGGTAAATTGCTGTCATTTAGACATTCGCAAAAATACATTTCATTTTTGGCGCCTAGTTGTACACTTGGAGCAGTTTCAAATCTTTCTACAATAGTTGACTTGCCAGAGAGTTTAAGTGGCTTATATGCGGAAAGAAGTGCCTCATAGTCAGTAACCACAAACTCTTCTTTACTATACGGTATAAATGTATCGTGAAAGCGAAGTAAAATGGATTTTAATGTTCCATTCTCTTTAAATACGCCCCATAATTCTTGAAAGTCTGTTTCATAACCGAAAGCTTCTAAATCCCCAATAATAAATAAGTTAAGGGCTGCTTCTTCTTTTAGAAAAGAAAATACTTGTTTATGATCTTTCTTTGTTAATTTTCTCATCATAACGAATCGACCTCTTTTTTTATTTTTCTAAATATTACAACTTAAGTTTTTTGAAATCAATATAAAATTTTATGTTTAGTTCACCAACTTTCGGAAAAACTAGGAAAGATATGACAAAGGAGGTTATGAACGGTGGATCATCCAATTCAAGGATTAATGAGAGCAGCAATGGAGAATTTGAAGGAAATGGTCGATGTAAATACGATTGTTGGGGAGCCTGTTCAAACGGCTGACGGTGGTGTAGTGTTAACGGTTTCTAAAGTAGCGTTCGGTTTTGGAGCAGGAGGATCTGACTTCCAGACGAATGATGGACAAAGAGCGAACGGTAACCCTGCATTTGGTGGCGGTAGCGCGGGTGGTGTTTCTATTACACCAGTAGCATTTCTAGTCGTGAATAAAGACGGGATAAATATTCTGCATCTACAAAATGCGACACATTTAGCAGAAAAAATAATTGAATTAGCTCCGCAAACAATTGATAAAATTCAATCGATGTTCCAAAAAGAAGAAAAGAAAGAGGGAAATAATCACCCTCAAAACCCAGATGATATCCTTTAAAAACGCCTGCTCATAAGCAGGCGTTTTTTCTTGTAATCAGTATGTAATAAAACACATGAAATTGTAAATAGTTTTTGAAGTTTTTTCTATGTTTCTAAAATTTTTCATGTTAAAATATGCTATAGAATTGAAACATATAAAACGAAGGTGGCTAGGTGCTTTGTCTGGAGGATCTGACCAAGTAAACAATATGATATATATTAATGGTAATCGTCGGGGTCATTGTTTTATTACATCTGGAATTACGTTTAAAGAGTTTGCAAGTAACATCCCTTCACCGCTTCATCAAGTATTGCTTTTAAAGCATAATTTTGAGTGGACAGATTTTCATTATCATACTTTATTTGAATATGTTGAGGAAGAAAACATACATAAACTCATTCAAGCAGAGATTGATGAATTTGATGAATTTTGTTGGGTAGATTTCGATGATGCAAGCGATTTAGATGAGTTAGAGCCAAAAGAAATTGCAGAATTATTATATTTGGCTCACAAAAAAGAACCACTTGGAAGAACGTTCTTCCCATTGTTGAAGAATAGATTCGTTTATTTTTCACATGATGACGGTTGGTACAACAAAGTGTATTACCGTAGAATCGGTGATTTTGTAGGAATGCTGAGTAAAGTGATTCCATATAAACTCGGTTCGTTTGGAAAGAAACGTTTTACTTTCTTCCAAAAATCAAAAATTTTCCCAGCAATTTCAAAGGAAGTTATCCTTGGGCTTATGCCGTTAATGGAAGATGGGTTATACATTGATTTAGCGGGGAAAATTGAGTCGAGAAGAGGTCTTGAAATTCCGGTATATGTAGTAGGATCATTCGAAAGTACGGATGAGGTACTAGATAATATCGATGAATTGAAAGCGGAAGCAACAGAAACGGGTTGGCTCATTTTTGATAAGAAAGAACAAGAGTGGCAATGGGTTGTAGACTAAGAAAACTTGGCGCATGAAGTCAAGTTTTCTTGTCTTTTGAAAGGAGAACAAATGAAGAAATATTATACAATTGTGGGTATTGTAAGTATTATTCTCGTGGCAATATTACTTATAACTTGTCCGAAAGAATCAGATTTTAAATTGTATTTAGAGGATAAGTATGCATTAAAATGTGACGAGAGTAGCTTTGAATGCACGCAAAATGTAGATGAAAAAAAAGAGAAATTACAGTTTGAAAGTATTGATGCACGAAATGGTGTTTTCTTTATGACTGTAAAGCAAACGTATAAAACAGAAGCTGGTGTTATGAAAGAATATAGCGGAGTAGGTATATTCGGTACATTTCTTTTTGTTTCAGAGAAGACTTTCTAGTAATAGAAGGTCTTTTTTTTATGCTTATGTTCATATAGATGAAGTAAGACAAGCATAGGAGGGGTATTGATGAAGAAGGGATGTATCGTTTGTGGTGGTGAGGAGTTTTTTTCTTCAACATTATATGCACGTACGAAACAAGATTGGGCATATGCGCCAAACATGTACCGATTTGAAAAGGTGTTTATTGAGCATAGAGATGAAGAAAATTATCCGGTTTTTCAAGAAATTACAGCGAAGCATTGTTGTGGATGCGGTCATATCATGTTGTATCATGAATGAACACACCAAGTATAACTTGGTGTGTTTTTTTAAAATGCTGATAAAGCAAGCGGATATAGTAAAGTGAATAAAACAGAAAAACTGCCAAAACCAATTGCGGTATATCCAAGTGTTCTCGCCCCAAAATTGACAGCTAATAAGCCAACTAAAATAGCAAGGGAGCCGAGTGTAACAGGATAAAAAGCAATGGAGAATAACGAAAGAAATAATGCGACATAGCCTATCATTGCACCGGTGTTTGTACCTTCTATTTCATTTGCAATTTCTTTGCGCTCATGTCTAATCGGAATACCAGCTGGAGATATTTCAGCTGCATACTCTTCGTTTTTTTCACCACTTTTAAAATGATGATTTCTCTTTCTTCGCATGTACATCCCTCTCTTTCAATTGGGTGTATCTATAGTATCTTTCATAAGAAGCAGAACATGAGTATGAGTTAAACCCAAGTAAAGCAAAAATTGGAGAAAATAGATTCCGTTGTTATCCTGTTTATCCCGCTATTTGCCGTGCAGTAAGACCCCCACCTCAAAATTCGGCTGGAGCAAAGAAGTTAGATGGGAGTCGGGCTGCCCGTAAAAGCCCGATTGGTTCAAATAATAATCAGTGGCGGACGAACAAACACCCCCACTGATTAAAGTTTCACTTTATCTCCTTATGAAGATAAACAGGGATTTTGGAACATGATGTAGAATGAAATGAATGATAATACGTGAAGGTAGGGGAATGTATGGCGAAGTTTAATTGGCATGAATCGGCAGAGAAAAAATGGGATAACAATGCAGAGTTTTGGAATCAAAATAGTCAAGAAATGTGGGATAGCGGGAGCAGGAGTACAATCATTCCATTTTTTGAGCAGTACGTGGAAAAGGAAGTACAAGTGTTAGATGTTGGCTGTGGTGATGGGTATGGTACATATAAATTAAGTCTTAC
This sequence comes from Bacillus sp. RC242, assembly GCF_044908245.1. Lineage (NCBI taxonomy): Bacteria > Bacillati > Bacillota > Bacilli > Caryophanales > Bacillaceae > Bacillus > Bacillus sp. RC242. The sequence goes on along the minus strand of NZ_JBIYCZ010000010.1, from coordinate 172,297 downwards.
TGGGTACAAAGCGGTTGGGGTGGACTTATCGGAAGTTATGATTCAAAAGGGTAAGGAGCGCGGAGAAGGCCCAAACTTATCTTTTATAAAAGGTGATCTTTCTTCATTACCATTTGAAAATGAGAAATTTGAAGCAATTATGGCAATTAATTCTTTAGAATGGACCGAGGAGCCGTTGCGAGCATTAAATGAAATAAAGCGTGTTTTAAAGAAAGATGGATACGCATGTATTGCAATTTTAGGACCGACAGCAAAACCGAGAGAGAACAGTTATCCGCGCCTATATGGCAAAGGCGTTGTTTGCAATACGATGATGCCTTGGGAATTTGAACAGTTAGCAAAAGAACAAGGATTTGAAGTTGTAGATGGTACCGGCGTATATAAGCGCGGAGTAAATGAGAAGATGTTAGGTCAGCTACCTACAGAGTTACAACAAGCGTTAACATTTTTATGGGTATTTATGTTAAAAAACGTATGACAAAATTGAAGGATTTTAGGAGGTAAATAAGTGCAGAAAATACAAAAAACTGATACAATATCATCAGAATCAATTAAAGGGGGACTAGGGTACATGACAACTACTACAACAGTTAAATCTGATATTGAAATCGCACAAGAAGCAAGTATGAAGAAGATTCAAGAAATTGCAGCTGATTTAAATATTTTAGAAGAAGAACTAGAGCCATACGGACACTATAAAGGCAAGTTATCTCTTGATATTTTTAAGCGTTTACAAGATGAGAAAGACGGTAAAGTTGTTTTAGTAACAGCAATTAACCCAACTCCAGCAGGAGAAGGTAAATCAACAGTAACAGTTGGTTTAGGTCAAGCTTTTAATAAAATTGGTAAGAAAACAGTAATTGCACTTCGCGAACCATCTCTTGGACCAACAATGGGATTAAAAGGCGGAGCAGCAGGTGGCGGTTATTCTCAAGTAGTACCAATGGAAGATATTAACCTTCACTTTACTGGAGATATTCATGCGATTACAACTGCCAATAACGCATTAGCGGCGTTCATTGATAATCATATCCAACAAGGAAACACACTTGGAATTGATACGCGTAAAATCGTTTGGAAACGCTGTGTTGACTTAAATGATCGTGCCCTTCGTAACGTAGTAATTGGCCTTGGTGGACCGGTTCAAGGCGTACCGCGTGAAGACGGTTTTGATATTACAGTAGCATCTGAAATTATGGCCGTATTCTGCCTTGCAACAGATATTCAAGATTTAAAAGCTCGTCTATCTCGCATTGTTGTCGCTTATAATTTTTCAAATCAACCTGTAACAGTTAAAGATTTAGGCGTAGAAGGTGCGTTAACGCTTCTATTAAAAGATGCATTAAAACCGAACTTAGTACAAACATTAGAAAATACACCAGCTATCATTCATGGCGGACCATTTGCGAATATCGCTCACGGTTGTAACAGTGTTATCGCTACGACAATGGCAGCAAAATTAGGTGATTATGTTATTACAGAAGCTGGATTCGGTGCAGATTTAGGTGCCGAGAAGTTTTTAGATATTAAAGCACGTGCAGCTGGTATTAAACCAGAAGCGGTAGTTATTGTTGCGACTATTCGTGCGCTTAAAATGCACGGTGGTGTGGCGAGAGATCAATTAAAAGAAGAAAATGTAGATGCGTTAGCAAAAGGTATGGAGAACTTACAGAAGCATGTTGAAACAATTCAAAGCTTCGGTGTTCCTTTCGTAATTGCCATTAACAAATTCATTACTGATACAGATGCAGAAGTTGCATACTTACAAGAATGGTGCAATGAGCGTGGCTATGCAGTATCCTTAACGGAAGTTTGGGAGAAAGGTGGCCAAGGCGGAGTTGACCTTGCTGAGAAAGTGTTAAAAGAAATTGAAAAAGGTGAAAACAACTACGCACCACTTTATGAATTAGAATTACCATTAGAAGAAAAAATCCGTACAATTGCTCAAAAAGTGTACGGCGCAAAAGATATTGAATTTGCTCCGAAAGCACGTAAGCAATTAGCTCAATATGAGGGAGAAGGCTGGAGTAACCTACCGATTTGTATGGCAAAAACACAATACTCTCTTTCGGATGATGCAACAAAATTAGGTCGCCCATCTGACTTTATCGTTACAATTCGTGAATTAAAACCATCTATCGGTGCAGGGTTTATCGTTGCGTTAACAGGAACAATGTTAACAATGCCAGGCCTTCCTAAACAACCAGCAGCACTACAAATGGATGTAAATGAAGATGGAAAAGCAGTAGGTTTATTCTAAAAGGTTGTAATTCATCTCGTTTATCTGTAAACTATATATACATCAAGTGGCGCCTTTCCATCGAAAGGCGCCTGTTTTTTGGAGGAAATTATGTTTGATCCAACTGCTTTTGAAAATTTAAAGGTAATTGTGGAAGGAGCTGTCTATGATTTCGATTTACACGGTGATATTCTCGTAACGGATCGAAAAGATGTGATGGACCTTGCTTCATTAAGTCGTATGTATAGTATTTCATTTCAACTAACAGAAACATTTAAAACGATGGTAGAGGCGACATTTTCACTATCTGTTGATGCAAAGAATTTATCAGGTGAAATATTAGAAGTACCTCAGTTTATACCAGGTTGTGAAATGAAGCTGGAATTTTCGTTCGAAATGGAGCAACCAGAGATAGGATGCGAAGAAATTGAAACTTTATTGCATTCTATATGGGGAAAAGAGCGAATGATTACGCAAAAAATTTCATACGAATATAATAAGCAAGCGATTTCATATCATAATAAGGTAGAGGTTCTATTTCAAAAATCGATTACAGAAGACCATGTTGATGATTTAATAGCTGTTATTTCACACATGATAGAAACGGTGCGAACAATACAACATTTTCTTCAAAAATAGAGATAAAGGAGAAAAACAAATGATAAAAGATATGCAACCATTTTTACAACAAGCTTGGGAGAAGGCTGGTTTTAAAGAATTTACTGAAATTCAAAAACAAGCGATTCCAACTATTTTAGAAGGACAAGACGTTATTGCTGAATCTCCAACTGGAACAGGAAAAACATTAGCGTACTTATTACCACTTTTACATAAAATTAATCCTGAAGTTAAACAACCGCAAGTTGTAATTTTAGCGCCAACTCGTGAACTTGTTATGCAAATTCATGAAGAGGTTCAAAAGTTTACAGCGGGAACTGATATTTCAGGTGCATCTTTAATTGGTGGTGCGGATATTAAGCGCCAAGTTGAAAAATTAAAGAAACATCCGAGAGTTATTGTCGGTTCACCAGGACGTATTTTAGAATTGATTCGTATGAAAAAATTAAAGATGCATGAAGTGAAAACGATTGTATTTGATGAGTTTGATCAAATTGTAAAACAAAAGATGATGGGTGCTGTACTTGATGTAATTAAATCAACGATGCGCGATCGTCAATTAGTATTCTGCTCGGCGACAATAACAAAAGCTGCAGAAGATGCGGCACGTGATTTGACAGTTGAACCACAATTAGTACGTGTAACACGTTCAGAGGCACAGAGCCTAGTTGAACATACGTATATCGTTTGTGAGCGTCGTGAAAAAAATGATTATATTAGAAGAGTTATGCATATGGGAAATGTAAAAGCAGTTGCCTTCTTAAATGATCCATTCCGTTTAGATGAAATTACTCAAAAACTGAAGTTCCGTAAAATGAAAGCAGCAGCACTTCATGCAGAGGCAAGCAAACAAGAGCGTGAAGTAACGATGCGCGCGTTCCGTAGCGGGAAATTAGAAATATTACTTGCTACTGATATTGCAGCACGTGGATTAGATATCGATGATTTAACACACGTAATCCACTTAGAGTTACCAGACACAGTAGACCAATATATTCACCGCTCAGGACGTACTGGACGTATGGGCAAAGAAGGAACAGTTGTTTCTCTTGTAACAGAACAAGAAGAGCGTAAATTACTTCAATTTGCGAAAAAATTAGGTATCGTGTTTACGAAACAAGAAATGTTCAAAGGAACATTTGTAGAATCGAAACCACCAGCACCAAAGAAAAAGAAACCAGCTTTTACTGGTAAGAAAAAACCTAGATAAATAAAGAGAAAGGCGTAACTATTTGTAGTTACGTCTTTTTTGTTTGTAATTGAATAACAAAGGAAATTTAAATGTACCTATCTTATAAGAAATATCGATAAAGGTGAATCATTTCTCATTTAGTTTGTACAAGGAAGTAATGTAAAGAGAGTCGAATATTAAACTGATGCGAAATAATAAAAAGAAGGTACATATATGGATAGGAAATTAGGAATGTTTTTGAATACGAAACTTATTGAAGTAAACGAAGGAATACAAAAAGCAAGGGAATGGGATTTAGAATATATTCAATTATATGCTATGAATAAGAACTTCAATTTAGCTAATATTTCAAAGGCAAAATGGACTACTTTAAAGAAAAGGTTATCTTTTAATGGAATAAAGGTTCCATCATTAGCAATTAACTTTGGAGAAAATGGAATTATAGGAACGGAAGTTGACAGTGCAATAGAGCAGTTTAAATACATTACTGACAGAGGTTTGGATCTGGGAGCAAAGATAATAACCGCTCATATCGGGAAAGTTCCAGATAATGAAAAAAGTGAGTCCTATGATAAAATGGAACGAGTTTGTTACGAGATAGGGGATTTAGCATTCAAATTTGGAGGAGTCTTCGCTATTGAGACGGGGTCTGAAAAAGCATTAGTGTTAAAACGATTTTTAGAAACTATAAACTCAAAAGGACTAGCTGTTAACTTTGACCCAGCAAATTTAATAAGTGATGCAAATGAAAATCCGGTAGAAGGTTTATTACTATTAAAAGATTATATAGTACAAACTCATATTAAAGATTGTAAAGGAGTGAAAAGTGATAGTTCAAGTAAGTATATAGAAGTAGCAGTAGGAAATGGTGAAGTAGATTTCGATATATTCTTCAAGGTATTAGATGAAATTGGATTCGACGGATATAACATGATTGAAAGAAATGATTATTTTGACGAACTGAATGGGATGAGTAGGTCGATAAATTTTGTGAAGAAGTACATATAAACTCAAAAGGAATAATAATAGCACCTGTAGAAACCTACATAGAATATAAAAACGATTAGGGGGAAAACAAATGATTCATAAAGTCGGACAAATTATGTTGTATGTAAATAATCAAGATGAGGCAGTAAATTTTTGGACGGAAAAGGTAGGGTTTCGTGTAGTTGCAGAGGAAGATAACAAACAAGGAATGAAATGGATTGAAATCGCTCCGACTAAGGGTGCAGAAACGAGCATTATACTACATAATAAAGAAGTTATTTCGAAAATGAGCCCAGAATTGAATCTTGGTACACCATCTTTAATGTTCTTCTCAGAAAATCTTGACCAATTATATACAAATTTAACAAATAAAAATGTTACTGTTGGCGAAATGGTAACTATGCCTACTGGTAAAGTGTTTAACTTTGCTGATAGTGAAGGGAATTACTTTGCAGTAATGGAAAAAAATAAATAATTATATAGTTATGTGAAAATCCCCCTCGTAAATAATGAGGGGGATTAAATATTTGAAGTCAATTTTTTATTAACGAGTTGTTCTATAAAAAATGTTCCTTTTTCAATTGCAGTCTCAATATAACCAACGATTTGATCAAATGAAAACACTTGTAAGTTTTCGTGCAAGTGTTGCTCAGGATATAGCATATCTTCAAAAATATATTGCCGAAAAGCTAAAACATTCTCTCTAGAAACCTCCTCTATATTCACAATGTTAGCCTCTTGATTAAGTAGGGTGAAGAGCTGCTGTTCTTTATCGTAATGATGCAACAATTGTGCGTTCAATAATTTAAAATCGTTATAGTACATAGGTGCGATAGTTTCGTCGTTTTCTATTCTGTTTTTAAGCCAAGGTAGAAAAAAGCCGCTTAGCCAATTATCATCGGCAATGAGGTGGGTATAATAACCTAAAATATAAGGGGAATCTATATGATCTTCGTATTTATGAATAAATGAATCATAATCTATTCTTCTCGTATAGTTCTTCGTTGTACCAGCGTAAAAATGGGAAGCTCCTTTTTCTTCTTTTGAATGAACAGCATCAGGAGCTACACCACCAAGTAAGAAAGAAGTTTTATCTTGAATAGAAAGTTTCTCAGCAATACCGCTCGCGATAATGATATGCATAATTCGTGATCCCATGAATAACACCTCTATTTCATGTATTCATTTTAGGGAGCTGTCTGAACGTGTAGTATTACTTTCCCTATACTTTGTCTACTTTCGACCCATTCATGTGCTTTCCCTGCATCTTGAAGAGGAAAAGATTTCGTAGCTTTAATTTGTAAACTTCCATCGCGTAAATAATGGAAAACTTGATTCGCAGTTTCTTGAAGCAATTCAGGACGTTTTTTCCGTGTAGTGCCAAAGCTGAAACCGAGTATAGAACGGCAACTTGCGTGTAAATCTTTCGTTTGAAAAATACCAACTTCTCCGCTAGCATTGCCGAAATGGACGAGACGACCGTAATAAGCAAGGCATTCTAAACTTCTTTCGGACACAGTACCAGAAATAGAATCTAAAACAATATTAACACCTTCTCCGTTTGTAAGCTGATTTACCCTCTCTACAAAATCTTCATCTTGATGACAAATAACATAATCAGCGCCAGCATCTAAAGCAATTTTTCTTTTCGCTTCACTTCCAACAGTACCGATTACTTTTTTAGCCCCTAATAATTTTGCGAGTTGAATCGCGGTAGTACCAATTCCTCCAGCAGCGGCATGAATTAGAACAGATTCACCTTGCTGAAGTCTTGCAACATTTGCAAGTAAATTGTAGCTTGTAAAAGATACGATAGGGCAGGCAGCTGCAGCTTGAAAATCGACTTCATCAGGTAAAACGAAAGTAAGATTTTCGTTTGCGACAACGTATTCTGCGTAAGATCCGTTTTGAGGGAAAGCGATGACACGTTGTCCAGAATGAATATTTTTCACTTGAGAACCTACGTGTTCTACAATACCAGCTACATCTATACCTGGAATAAAAGGTAATGCTTTGTTTCCTTTTTTGCCATAGCGTGATTTAATATCGGCGAAATTAACACTAGTAGCAACAACACGAATTAAAACTTGATTGTCTGAAATAGCCGGCATCTCTACATCTGTATATTTCATCACTTCAGGACCACCGAACGAAGTTACAACGATAGCTTTCATATACATCCTCCTAAATTTGAATATATATATTATTTTAAATCTTTATTAGAAATTGGAAAATTATATAATTGTTATGCAGGGTTATAAGTGAAGCTTATGAAGTCATTGCATCATTATATTAATTTATTTGAAAAAACTTTGAAAGAAATCGAACGAAATATCGTTTTCTTGCCAATATATAGTGTAGGACAAAGGAGGGATGGTACATGAAGGGGGAAACAGTGTATTCAGATTTAATCCAATTAACTTTATCAGGCAATAAAGAAGCATATAGCGAATTGTATGATAAAACGATTCAAGAAATATATAAGACAGCACATTTTTTAATAGAAGACAAAGCAGATGTAGATGATGTCGTTCAAGAAATATACATACAGCTATATGAATCGCTTCGTAAATATGATAGCGAGAAGCCATTTAGACCTTGGCTAATTGGACTTGCGATTAAACAAATTCATTCTTATAGAAGAAAGAGGTGGATGCGACTACGAATTGTAAAAAAAGCAGAAGAGCAAAGAAAACCAGTACAAATTGATTTTTCTAGCGATGTTGTAAGTAAAATATCAAATCAAAAATTAATCGAACTCATTCATAAGTTACCGTATAAATTGAAACAAGTTATTATCTTAAGATACTTACACGATTACTCTCAAGAAGAAGTAGCACAAATATTACATATTCCAATCGGTACAGTGAAGTCTAGAATTCATGCGGCATTAAAGAAACTACGTCAAAAAGAGCAAGTAGAAGAAATCTTTTTAGGAGAGGTAGGGAATGTGAAATGAGCTTAGATTGTAGAGTTAGAGAATCTATACAAGAAGAAGCGAAGGGGATTATTGCCCCGCCGGAGTTAAAAGAAAAAGTAATTGTTCAAATAAAAATGAAGAGCGGGGGAAGTAAAAGGAAGAAGCGCCTTATCGCAGGAGTGCTTGCAGCCGCATTTTTAATCCCAACGACTGGTTTTGCTTACCAATCTATTATGGCGGATGGTATATACGGTTCGTTTGAGAACTTAAAAAAACATGCCGGAGCGATGACATTAGAAGCGTATATGCGTTTTAATGCAAAGTTATCAGAAGCGAAAGACGAAATGGGTGCGAAGGAATATGAAGAGTTTACAAAAGAACTAAAGAAATTAACAAATGCAAAGCTTGAGTACGGGGATTCGAATGGTAATATTGATTATGATCAATTATCACCAGCTAAAAAAGAGGAATTGAAAAAGGTAGAAATGGAGCTTCAGCCGTATTTTGATAAATTAAATGGCCATAAATCTAGTAAAGAAGTATTAACTTCAGAAGAGTATGAACAATATATGGAAGCGTTAATGTCATATCAAACCGTATTAGTAAAAGCGAAATCGAGCGGTGGGATAACAGTAGAAGAAGTACCTGAAGCGTATAAAGAAAGATTTATTAAAGCAGAACAGTTTATGGAGTATGTAGATGGAAAGGTGAGATAAGTAAAAAAGCTCATAGCTTAAGCTGTGAGCCTTTCTTATTGAAACGTAAATATATTAACCACCTATTCCTTTTGCTAGCAATAAGAAATATACAAATACGAGTATTACTCCATTTAATGCCGTACCAACTATTTTAAATAGCCAATCCTTTGATGCGATTGCAAAAATAATGCCGAGTAATGGAAGTATACTTAGAATCACAATAATTAACGTTAAATTCGCATTAGGGCCTCTTAAAACAAAGAAAGAACATATACTTGCGATAAACGTTAGAAACGAGAAAGTCCCTAATTTCATAATAAGTCTCCCTTGTTTGAAATGTATTTTGATTTAGTGCACGACTTTCTTTAGTTTAACATAAATTTCCTATTGTCAATTAAATATATGAACAATAAAAAACGAGTATAAAATCTATGCGATTTCATACTCGTTTTGTTATTACATAAATTTCCTTACCGCATGTATAGCAACTCTTACAAGGAGTATTGCACTTATAAATAAACCACCATAACCAACGGCACTTAAAAATTGAACATTAGGTTCTTTTGCACACAAGTCAGGGGCAGAATTATCTTGTAAAGTGAAAGTGAGAAATCACTTAGTTATATTCCTTACTATTCTCCTTGTCTTTTTGTATAAAACAATCTAAAAGCGAGTAACCAGCTATTAAACTAATAATGGTAACGAAAGTTGTATTCACAAGAATAATATTAGTTAAATAAGGTAGGTATTCACCAACTGGTGAAAAGAGTAGAGCTGGAGAAAAGGCAATGAATAGTGTTGGCAACGTAATAGCGATAAACTTATCCGGCTGAAAGTTCCAGTTTTGTTTACTCGTTTCGCGATTAATTGATTGTAGGAATCGTAATAAAATGCCGACCAAAAGAGGGAAGAGTGTAAAGTAGAATAATCTTGGATAGACGTTAAAGTTCACTTGCGCGTCTGTATCTAAATAAAATTGAATTTTAACACCTACAACTAATAATAAGATGATAAATAATGTAAAGCAGAGGTAAAGTATCACTTTTTGCATTCTATTCCACCATCCTTTATTAAAAAATATATTCAAGGAGCGAAGATATATACGATAATGGCGTTGTATATATCTTCGTTTTCTATTAGTTAATTGTGGATTTTGTTTGCTTCGTTAAGTAATCAATAATTCCCATCGCGCTAATTTCTAAATCAAGATGTAAAATGTTATAAACAGAATGATTTGATGGAACATTTAGCTTTGTAAGATGAGTGGAGACTTTCTCCAGTAGTAAAGATTGTAATGCCTTAGTAGCCTCATCAAAATCAGTATGTTTTTGAAAAATTTCATTTCCAGTATTAACGAAAATAGGTAACCAATGTTCAAGTTGGTTATATACTTCTGTAACATTGGATGATGCGCCGTAATGACCGAAATAAATAGTATCTACATTCATACTTTGAATATGATTTTTAGAAGCAATCATCGCATCTGGCTGGAATTGTGAAGGAGACGTTGATGGTAGATATAGTTCTACATCAAGGTCTGCGAGTTCTCTATAATAAATTCCTATTGTATCGCCAGTAAAAATGCCGTTTGTTAATGAATCGTGAATGCTAATATGGTGCTTCGCATGTCCCGGTGTATCATAAAATGTGAGTGTACGGTCTTCTGCAATTTTTAATGTATCACCATTTTGTACAATATGAACACGTTCTTCTTCAATTGGAAGAATTGGATCAAAAAGTTTATCAAAATCTTCTTTGTACACAGCTTTTACGCCAAGAATTAGTTTTGTTGGATCAATCATATGACGAGCCCCGCGCGGATGCACAAATAGAGTAGCATTTGGGCACTTTTCCATCATTAACCCTGCTGCGCCTGCGTGATCTAAATGAACATGTGTAACGATAATGTTTTTTACATCATTTAAATTAATATGTAATTGCTGTAAGCCGTCTAAAATATAGGGAAGAGAAGGGGCCGCACAAGTTTCAATTAAAGTAATATCGTCACCTAATAAAACGTATGTACCTGTGCGTTCATCATGTTGTAAGTCATAATCATCAATAAGATATAGATGAGAAGATAGTTGTTCTACTTTTTTCATACTTACCACTCCTTATATACGGTATGTATCTATTATACGCTAAAAATAGAAAAAGACAGAAAACGAAAGCTCGTCTTCTGCCCTTTTGTAATGTAGTTATTTCGTTTGTTCTTTATTGATAGACATAACGAACAGTCCAACAATGCCGCCAACGATCGGAAGCATAATTTCTCCTGCTAAATTAAAGTAGGAGCTTAAAAATAAACCATTTACATCGATTACCCAGCCAATAACATACAATAACATCATATATAGTACGAAATAAAACTCGCGATTTGAAATCGTTTCATGTTGTGCAGTTTTCATAATGAACACCATCCTTTTCTATTATAATGGAAATATAAACTGTCACATTTTGTTCATAAATTAATTGTAAAACTTTCCATCATAAAAGTCTAGTATATTGTGTCGAATTTTCGAACGAAAATAAAGCGCTATCATTCCGGTATGTGAGTACGTAATAAGAGCTGTATATTCACGAATGTAGTATAGTATAAACATAGAATGATAGTGAAGAGAGGGGTAGGAACAATGACAGTTTATGATTTTTCAGCTAAAACAATAACAGGAGAAGAAAAATCGTTAAAAGATTACGAAGGAAAAGCACTTCTTATTGTAAATGTAGCTAGTAAATGTGGATTTACACCACAATATAAAGGGTTACAGGAAGTATATGATAAATATAAAGACCAAGGATTAGAAATACTCGGTTTCCCTTGTAATCAATTTGGGGGACAAGAACCAGGCACAGAAGCTGATATTACTAGTTTTTGTGAATTGAACTACGGTGTAAACTTCCCGATGTTTGCGAAGATTGATGTGAAAGGTGATAAAGCGCATCCCCTCTATACATACATGACAGAACAAGCACCAGGTTTACTCGGTATGAAAGCAGTGAAATGGAACTTTACTAAGTTTCTAATTGGAAAAGACGGGAAAATAGTAGGGCGTTTTGCACCGCAGACGAAGCCGGTGGATTTAGAGGTTGAGATTGAGAAGGTGCTTGGGGAATAATTAGGAGTTTCACTTTATTAAAAAACGCCTCAAAGAACAAAGTAGTTCTTTGAGGTGTTTTCTTTAAACTCACATTATCAAGATTAAATCACTCTATCGTAGTCGTTTGATTTAGGCAGAGAAGCTGCTTTTTTCATAAGCACTTCCCATAAGTGTACGGATGTCTTCCATTCGGCTGCGGCCTGTTCCTTTTGATACATAGCGTTCTCATAACTGAAAGTAAGTTGTTGCATATCGGCCGAATTGTAAAGTGTATCGATGTGGAGAGCGTATTCTCGGAATGTTTGACTTTCACCCCGTGGTATGCCGATTCTCGCAAATTGTTTTAAAAGTGCACCGTAAGCTTTTAGATAAACAGCATCATCATTTCGGTATTTATAGAAAAGAATAATAAAAAATGTAATCCATTTCATTCTAGTGGTGAAGAGAATGTATCCGATGATACTAATTGGTATCATAGAGAGGAATACGTACCACCAGGAAAATCCCTTTTTAGAATTTGTAATCTTTTTAGTAGGAGCTTCTTCTGTATCTTCTATTAAACTTTTGAGCTTTGCTTCATTGTTTCGTTGGTGTATTTGTGCGTTTTGAGAATTAGTTTCTTCGCTATTTTGTAAAGTAGGAGCAGGAGTATTATTTGTAAAATTATAGGGATTGGTAAATCCTTTTGTTGGTTCGAATGGAATCCATCCGTATCCTGGGAAATATACTTCGACCCAAGAGTGTGCGTTATTGTTCGCGATTGTATAAACATTCTCACCTTCTGTACTAGCAAGTGTATTCTCCAGAGTTCCTTCTGTAAATCCTTTTACCCAGCGAGCAGGAATCCCGGCAGAACGAAGTAACACGATCATAGATGTCGAAAAATTATTGCAGTAACCGCTTTTTGTATCGAAAAGGAATTGATCTACATAGTCTTGGTTTTTGGCAGGGTATAAGACATTCATTGTTTCGTATACAAAAGAATTGTCTGTAAAGTAATTTTCAATAGCTAATACTTTATCATATCGGTTGTCTTTATCATTTGTAAGATTGACAGCCAAGTCTTTTACTCGCTGCGGTAATGATTCGGGAAGTTGTGTGTACTTTGTCATGAAATAAGGACTTGTTTCATGACCTTCATTCGTTTTTACAGATTTCAAATTTTCTATGGAAAACTCCGGAATCTCATATGTTACTCTATACGAATTTAAAGTAGTAGAAGAGTCTCCGTGCATCGTATAGATTTTTTCTGAAAATGGGTCAACGCTGTATGATACATCAGAAGAAGCCTCAACTGATACTAATCCTGCTGGATAGGTAAGGTGAGGATAACTTTTTTGCATGGTGATTGTTGCCTCAGTTATCTCCGTTTTTGTATTTGGTTCGTACCAGCTTACGACGTCGTTTTTATTTTTAAAAGAAACTTTTTTTCGATTTTCAGAAACATCCCAACCTTTTCCTGTATAAAAATCTTTTGTTTCTACTCTCCAATATTGTTTGTTTTGCGTTTGTGCTGTAAAAATAATTGTATTATCCGGCTTAAAAGGACCGCCTAATTGCGAGTCATCTAGACCATATCCAATTTTAGAAACTTCTTGTTCTTTACTTGCTTCAGATGTGTTGAATTTTAAAAAATCCATTGGGTTTGGCCATTGAGGGCCAAATTTTGGAGCAAAGTATGCGATGGTTGCTGACAATACAATAAATATTGTAAGAGGTCTAAGTAATTTTGAGATTTCTCTAGCATAATTTTGTAAGTGTTCCATCTCTTTTATTCGTTCTATTTGAAGAAGACTAAGCATAAAAAAGCCGATGACAACAGTACGAATAATAGCGTAGTTTGCATTGTATAAATGTAAGTTATGAAAAGTTATGATATAAATAATAGTCAATATAAGAAATAACAACCCGCGTTTTTTATGAATCATCCAAAAAGAGATGAAAGAACTCAAAAACCAAAATGATAAAAAAAATAAAAGTGTTGGAAAAACTGGAGAAATATCTAGCAAATTCCCTTGAAATAACAGGGAGGAATTTTGAGAAATATCAGAAAAAAATTTCGTTAGCCAAGATGGATTTATAAAAGCATTTTTATAATACAGGAAATGAATGATGAATAAGATCGTGACGATCTTTATTGGAACCTGCCACCTTGTTTGAAAAAAAGAGAGAGTGAAGCAAATTCCTATAAATATTACAAAAATATCTAATCTACCTACGTTTGTAATACCTATAAGGGGTCTTAGCCATTCTAGTAAAAGTAGAAGTGCACATACATGCATGAAGAATCTGTTCATATCCCATTTGTATTTTGTTCGTAATGTTATCATTTGCTCACCTCAAAAAACACGTTTGTATACCGGTTCCCATAAACCACATTTACAAATATTTTTCGTTTTTGTAGAGTTTCTAGAATACTTAGTTCTCGATGTGAGAGTTGATTTGCTTTTTCTTTCACGACAAACACCATTAATTTTCTGTTTTTTATAGCAGCACAGTTAGCCGCCTTTTGAATATCGGGAGAAAGATCGCTTGTTACGAGTATAATCGTTACGGGCTCATAAATTTTTCTTAATTCCATTTCTACACTCCGGGAGAGCGGGAATACACTGTCCGCTTGTACTTTCGCTAAATGACAAAAGATTTGTTGCAACTGAGTATCTCCATTGTTTAAAGGGAAAAAAGTTCGTTCTTTTCCGACAGACACGAATGACGCTGGTGAATTTTGCTTCAAGACAGCCCTTACAATAGAGGCAGTAAACGTTACGACTGATTCGAATAGAGGGGACTCAGTTCTGTCCATAAATATCATGATATTATGGCTGCGCTGTTGTTCAAACTCTTTCGTCATAATATTGTTTGTTCGGGCAGTTGCTTTCCAATCAATCCATGAAAAGCGGTCACCAGGTTTATAGTCTCTGACACCGACAGAGATTGTAGAGTCTTTTGCTAAATTTATATTTGCTGAAAGCGCTCCTTGTTCGAAATGATTTTCCAATTGTCGATATGTTATATCTACGTACTGGGGATAGATTAAAAATGTATCTGGAACTGAAAAAGTTACTTCTTTCTCCATCATACCGAATAGATCACCAGTTTTGACACGTACGCTTGAAAAAGTGTGCTCTCCTCTAGGGATTGTGTCAATAACATATTGAAACGAAATATTTCGTTTGAATCCTGGAAAGAGTATTACCTTATTCACCTTCGTTTGTCTACAATTTGTAAATTGTGATGGCAGTTCATCTTCTATAATTAAATAAAGTAAGGGAAAAGGAAATCTTCTTTTTATTGTAATGGTGCTTAAAAATTGTTCTCCTGCTGCATATTCATTTTGGTTTGTTATTCGTTTTACTTCAGCGTCTCGTAAAGCGTAGAAGGGAAGTAGAAGTGAATAAAGGCCAATAGGAATCGTACTGTAAAACAAAAACCAACTTACAAATCCTCCTTGAAGCATAGCGTACACAAATGTTAAGACTAGGCATAAAGGGATTAGCAATAACTTCGTAACGTGATATAGCGCCCGTAGTAGTCGTTTCATCAAAGGTTTTTCGTCCTTTGAGTCGGCACGGTAGTTCGTGCAACGATTTTTGCGATAACTTGTTCTCCTGTAATTCCTTCAAATTTTGCTTCCATTTTTAGAATGAGTCTGTGAGCTAAAACGTAAGGAGCTAAAAATTTAACATCGTCTGGAATAACATAATTTCTGCCATGGATGAATGCATAAGCTTGTGAAGCTTTCATTAAAGCGATCGAGCCACGCGGACTTGCACCTAGTTGTATAGAACTATAAGAACGCGTCTGAGTAACAAGCTTTACAATGTAATGCTTGATTGCTTTGTCCATGCTTACTTCCCGTACGCTTTGTTGTAAATAAAGTAATTCTTTTATTGTAGTAATAGCTTGTAAATGAGAGAGTGGATTTGTTTTTTCCATCCGGTTTAAAATTTCAAATTCTTCTTCTGGTGTAGGATATCCCATTCTTAGCTTCAACAAGAAACGATCGAGCTGAGCTTCTGGTAAAGGATATGTTCCCTCATATTCGACCGGATTTTGTGTAGCCATTACAAAGAAAGGTTTTGGTAACGATCTTGTAATGCCATCTATTGTGATAGTGCCTTCTTCCATACTTTCAAGTAAGGAAGATTGTGTCTTTGGAGATGTACGATTAATTTCATCAGCAAGTACAAAATTCCCCATAATCGGTCCAGGCTTGAACTCAAATTGGAGTTCTTTTGGATTATAAATAGAAACACCTGTTACATCTGACGGCAGTAAATCAGGTGTGAATTGAATACGCTTGTAATCAGCATCAATTGATTTAGAAAGAGCACGTACTAGCATTGTTTTCCCGACACCGGGAACATCTTCTAATAGTACATGACCTTCAGCTAAAAGAGCTGTTAAGGCTAAGAGTGTTTCTTTTCGTTTTCCGACCATTAATTTTTCAATATTGGTGATTATTTTTTCTACTATGGGATGTAATGAATCAAGCTGGGGCATCGTAATCCTCCTAATTTTATTGTCGTTTTTTAATTCATTTAGTGGAAAATAGAATTTATCTCTCTATTTGCGAGTAGTAAAACTCCTATCTTTAATTCTGAGAATATTCAGATTATTTATCGCGATTACATCTAGTATAATTGTTTCCGTAACTAAGGGCAATATGGTAAATAATGATTTCTAGTTTTATGTGAAAAGAGAAGCGGATAGGAAATTTAGTTATATGGATAGAGAGGGTGAAGAGGCATAAATAGAAGCAGGACATGAGCATTGCTACTCATGTCCTGTGACTTCAATTTCAGATTCATTTAATAGTTTCGTATTATGATAAAGCGTATTTAACTCTGTAATTACTTCAGAAGCTGATAAATTTCTTTCATGAATTGCATCAATAAGTGGTTTATTACCACTACAACAAAAGTCTATTCTATATGATGTGAACTACCTCCCACTTAGTATCTCTTACGAGCTTACCCCGAAGTGGGGGCTTCTCGGTTCATCGCTACTTTTGATAGCTAACGAATTTGTCCTAGGACAGCCGAGCTAACTCCCTTGTTCCAAAGGTTATTTCTTACGATTTATATCAACGCTAATAACCGCATGGCTTCCTTTTTAATATTGATAGCTGCGTTATAGTCACGACTGATTGTGAATCCACACGAACACGCATACGCGCGTTCACATAATGGCATTTCTTTTTTATTTCCACAACGACTACACATCTTTGTAGAAGGAAACCATTTATCTATTTTTATAAGCTGTTTTCCTTGTTCTTGTAGCTTATATGCTAAAAATGTCGTGAACATCCTCCAACCGTTGTCCGCAACACTTTTACCAAAACGAAGTGCTTGTGACATTCCTTTTATATTTAAGTCTTCTATTGCTACAACGTCAAAATGAGTAGCCAATTCTTTAGACTTGTGATGAAGGAAATTTTTACGTTGATTTGCGACTTTTTCATGCAACTTCGCTACACAGATCCGTTGTTTATTAAAGCGTGCTGAGCCTTGTACACGCCTTGCTAATACTCGTTGTGCCTTTGCTAATCGGTTCAACATCTGACGATAAAAGCGAGGATAATTGGCTTTCTCATCTTCGCTACTCACGTACAATTCAGCCATTGAGAAGTCTAATCCAACTACACTTTCTACTTCTTTCTGAACAATTTCGTTTTCATATTCAGTTAAGACAGACAGATAATACTTGCCAGTTGGTGTCATCGAAATCGTGCATGATTTGATGTTATAATTTTGCGGGATCTCTCTATGTTGTTTCAGTCGTACTAATTTCAGTTTCGGTAATTTGATATAACCATGAAACAACATAATATTTCCGTTTACTCGATTCGTTGTATAGGATTTTCTATTCTTTTTACTTTTGAATGTAGGAAACTCACTTTGACCACTAAAAAAGTTCTTATACGCAGTTTGCAAGTTTAATTGTGCGTTGGCCAATGCTAAGGAATCAACTTCTTTCAACCATTCATACTCCACTTTGTATTTCGCAGGAGTAGGGAATTTTTGTTTCTTCAGCTCTTCTTTGTTCGCTTTGTATTTTTCATATATTTCTTTCCGTTCAGCTAGCATTTTGTTATATACAAAGCGTACACATCCGAAAGTTTTATGTATCAGATGTGCTTGTTCTTCTGTTGGATACAGACGAAATTTGTACGCCTTATTATGCTTTGTCATATCAACTCACCTCATTTTCCGCTTCATTTCCCATAAGCTATGACGGTGATCACACAACCTGAACAATACATGATTATTATCTACTTTCATTGTTATACAAAACTTTACCTCTTATAAGACTGATTATATCAGAGGCAAAATAAATAGAGAAACCATTTTTTGGGCTACGCCAAACCGAAATTCATCTCCCATATACTGCTAGACTATCGTCTTTCACAGGCTTTAGGAAGGAGACTTCTTTAAGAAAAAATGTTAAAAAGATCACTAGCTTTCGGAAATTGTGTTACAATCTCACCGATAATTGAAGTTTCAGTAAATGTATGTTCCATATGAATACCTCCATAAAGTTTAAATGTAATATCTAAATCAAGAATAGCGATAAATTAACATCAATGTGGTGATTGAAATCACTCATTATGTGTCATTTTTGAGAATAATAAAAGGAGTTTTATTTAAGTAAGAGGAAGCGTAATTCGTCGCAATACTTTACGATAATAAAAAAAGAAGCTTAGTAGAAGCTTCTTTTTTATTACTATTTTTCACATGCAACTCCATCGCCATCACGATCAAGTTTAGAGCTATAACCTGGTTGATCTCTATATAATGGAGCTTTTCCAGCATTTTTAACTTCAGTACAATTTTTGTAAGTTACATTACTATTGTTACTTGCAGCTGGTTGTGTTTGAGCTTGCTGTGCTTTTTGCTGATCCTCTTGTTGTTTGCGAGCTTGTTCATCAGCCTGGCGTTTTTGCTCTTCTTGTTGTTTGCGAGCTTGTTCATCAGCCTGGCGTTTTTGCTCTTCTTGTTGTTTACGAGCTTGCTCAGCAGCTTGGCGTTGTTGTTCTTCTTGTTGTTTACGGGCCTGTTCATCAGCTTGATGCTGTTGCTCTTCTTGTTGTTTACGGGCTTGTTCTTCAGCTTGGCGTTTCTCATCCTCTTGCTTACGAGCTAGTTCCTCAGCTTGACGTTTCTCATCTTCTTGCTTACGGTTTTTTTTATCCGCTTCTTTCTTTTCTAATTCCTTTTTCTTTTCGTCATCTTTTTTCTCTTCACTATTAGAAGCAACTTGTTTATTCGTTGCTGTCGTTTTTTCAGAAGAAGGACTTGAAATACCTGATAGCGCAACAAAAATGACAAATAAAACAGCTGTAATAATAAATTGCTTTTTTGCTACACCTGTTTTCTTAATTACAGATATGATTGCTAGAACAAGGAAAAATATAAATAGAATGAAACTTAAAGTAGAAAAAAATTCTACGACTGGGTGTTCAGATTTTGTTGAGCCAGTCATTATTAATATAATTGAAATCATAAAAAGAATAACAGTAGGACGACCATATTGTTTTGCTTTTCCATTTTTCTTAAAGAATGAAATGATACATAAGATTAAAAGAATGATAGCAATCAAAAATAAAGCTACACCAATATTACTCAAAATAGCCATTTTCATACCTCCATTTGTAAGATTTTCTCTATTGATTATATAGGGATTTATTGGATATTACACGTTTTATATTAATTTAGAAAATTAATATTTTAATAGACGTATAAACATTTATTTTATATATAAGGAAAAATAGATATATTTACTATTACTTTTTGAAAGAGATTTCATAAATTATAGTATATCGATTGAAAGGAGGAGATTTGAATGGAATTCCAATTATTAGTGAATTGCGTGTTACAAGAAGGGAATGCTTACTTTTTAGTAACAAAAGTAGATGATGTTATTACGTTGAAAGTGCCAATTACAGCAGGAGTAGCAGGTTTATTCTTAGCTTTAGGTGTACCAAGATGTTCTTAATTTAGCTTTTGATAGTAAAAGGATGAGGGACAAGCCTTCCCCTTTTACTATTACATAATTTTTTTATGTAAACTAAATAAGGCTTTTTAAGTTTTTTAATATTATTTTTGCTATAGCACGTTTAAAACGGACATGCATATACTATAATGTTTCATTGGCCATTGATGATGAACGATAGTTTTAAAAAGTGTATCGAAAGTAGAAGTGATACTCTTTTCAATAATGAAAATAGAAGAGGTGCTAGTATATATGAAAAGACGAACGTATGATATTCCAGTCGTATTACGAAGAGAATGGTTTTTAATAGAATTAGCGCATTTAACAAAAAAATATGGGATTGAAATAGCAACTAGTAAAATAGAAGATGCACCATTTCTAAGAGATCAAGTTACAGAATTCAAAATAGGAGCTGGTTTGCAATACGATAAATATGATGATGAGTACATCATCGAGTTTTAAACAAAGAAGCTGCGTATAAAAGGTTATTAAAGAGACCTTTTATACGCAGCTTTTTTGTAAAGAGAATGCTTTATTGAGAAATATTCAAAACGCTTATTATAAAAAGGAATGAAGGAATGTTGAGAGAATAACGTTTGATAAGAAAGGAATGCGGCTATTAATTTCTTATTAGATTGTATCGTAAAACTAATTGATTAAATGGAATTTAAAACAATTGGTGTTCAACAGAATGGTGGCGTTTTCTTTTGGGAGAAAAAGGGGGATGTTAATGGGAATTATGAAAAGGAGTATCGCATTATTTATTGTACTTTGTTTTATGAGTCCGCTGGTTTTTAGTGCAAATGTACACGCGGAGGTTGTAACAGAGCTTAAGACTGGCTTTCCAGATCAAGAAGTATTTACTCCTGGAGAATGGTTTTTAGGTCAGAAAGCTGCTAATTATGATGAGAATAAACCACCAATTCTCTTTGTACAAGGAAGAAATGGTAATGCGGATAGTTGGTATGGAAAGACAGTATATCATGAGATGAATGATATGTACGATTATGCTTTGAAAGCAGGCTATCAAACTGTATTTATTCAATTATATGATGCCGCGGGGAAAGGATCAGCTAGCCAATGGGACAATGGAAAATTGTTAGCACAAAAGCTTGAAGAGATTTATAATCATTTTGGCAAAAAAGTAAATATTGTAGCTCACAGTAAAGGTGGTATTGATACACAAGCTGCGTTAGTTGGATATGGAGCGAATCGATTTGTTGGAAATGTTATTACGCTTGCCACTCCGCATTACGGATCCAATTTAGCGGATGTATCATATAGTTGGTGGGCAGGATGGCTTGCCTCTATATTAGGTCAAAAAGATGATGGGACATATTCATTGCAAATAGGTGAAATGGCAAAGTTTCGTTCTACAATAGATAATAATCCTGCAGCTAAATTAAACCGTTACTATACGGCTACTGGGACAAGCTGGGGACCTGTTTTTTCAGCATTATCTATGGGCGGGTTGTATTTGTCATCATACGGTTCTAATGATGGGTTAGTGAACGAATGGAGTGCTAAGTTACCATATGGAACACATTTATTTACAGATTCACGATTTGATCATGATAATATCCGAAAAGGTTCAGCCGTTTTCGCACGAATTGAACCATATTTACGGACAGCGAATGTACCAGTACCGGTTTTATTAGCCCCGAGTAATAGTTCAGAGGAAAAGGTAGAACAATTAAACACAACTTCTAATCAAGCTATTTTAGGAGGAGAGTTGTCACAAAATGAGTGGGTAGGACAAACTGTCGCAGTTGATAAAAAAGCAGAAGGGGTAGTTTCTATTTTAACAGCTTCTTCAGATGTAGAAATACAACTAATATCTCCAAAAGGAAAAGTTTATACAAATAAAGATAGTGCTGTATCTACTGGTGAAGGTGAATCTCTCTTTAAAGGAGCCACTATAAGAACATTTAAATTTGATAAAATGGAAGCAGGAGAATGGCAAGTTAAAATGATGGCGAAGCAGCCGAAAGATGCATATTTAATCGTGACCAATTACAAAAAAGATGCTCCGTTCGTCCTTCAAATGCCGGCAAAGGTTAAAGTAAATAAAGCAGAGTATAAACTCAAAAAATCACCTGTAGCTCCAGAAATGAAAGGCGATCTTTCAGTAACAGTACGAGTAATTAATAAAGATGGAAAATTAGTTTCTGAATCAAATGAATCGAAAAACATTAATACAACTACATTTACAGGTGCTTTGAAAAATATAGAACAGCCAGGTGTATATAACGTTACAATTGATATGAAAGGAATGAATAAGGAAGGACAACCTTATAATCGTACGATAGTTAAATCGGTTTATGTGGAGAAGTAGGAAAGAATGAATCGGTTTTAATAAAAAAAGTGCCGAATTCTTGTGGAAGAAGGATTTCGGCACTTTTTCATGTTTATTAGATGAATAGAAAAGTGAAATAGGAGTTTATGTTCTATAAGAGGACGATAGGAATCAAAAAAACGTTATGCAATAAAAAAGATGCTGAATTAGCATCTGAATGTGAGGGAATAGTATTAACTTAGTTTTGTAACTGTTAATTCAACTGAATTTATACCATTATCACAAGTTACAATACTTTGATGATTGAAACCACTATTATTTCTAAGTTGAAGAGTTGAATTAGCAGGCACCGTAACAATAGTTTCGCCAACTAGTTGAAGGCATTCGTTATTTGATGAAGTATTCATTTGAAAAGCGAAATCACCTTGACTATTAGCAAGTGGATTATTATTTAAAAATATAGTGATGACTGGAATATGGGGAAATACAGGATTTAACGTAGTGTTAATACTTGAAATGAAAGAAATTCTATAATCACCAGCTTTACTAAATTGTATAGTAGTCGGATTTAATAAGGAAACTCCTCCTGCCAAAGGGCCAACGTGATTAAACGGAAAAGAACCGCCAAAAGGAACAGTTATAAACTCAGTTTGCCAAAAAGTGCCGTAAGCAGGCTTAGATGATTTATGTGAATGGTCGCATGAACATTTTTTATACGAACTGGAAGATTGATGACACGAACATTTTTTATATGAACTAGAAGAAGAGTGGCATGAAGATCTTTTATATGAACTTGAAGAATGATAGTATGAACCCAATATATTACCTCCTATTATTAATAAATGTATAACACATAGTAGTTTATGCAATCGAAAAGCAATTGGCGTGTATACTTGTCCATATATAAGGTAATAGATTTGGGATAAAAAGCTGGCATAATATAAAGTGCTCTAATGAGGAAATATAGTTTTCAAAAAAATGGAGTTAGAATATTCTATGTAATGAATTTTGGAGAAGAAAAAGGATGAATATTTAGCAGATAACTCTATCCAAGGTTTTAAAATGTTGAAGTATTTAAACTTTAAGATAGTATATCGCCAAAGTAAAGAAGAGAAGTATTTAAAGGACAGCATTTTAGTGAAACAGAGAAATGGATAAAGCGATGATTAAGTTTTTAACTTAGTCGTCGCTTTTTATTTATGTAGTTGTGCAGGAAGAAGGCAAAAAATATCGAATGAATGTAATTATACAGAATTGTTTGTATTTATTTCGAATAGTAGTTAAAGATACGTTAGTTATATTTCAAACAGTAAGAAAAGAGAGATTAAATAATAGAGGGAGCAACTTACATGGAAAATATATTAAAGGTATCCTCAAAATCAAGTCCGAATTCAGTGGCAGGTGCAATAGCGGGCGTACTAAGAGCAAGTGGCAAAGTAGAAATCCAAGTGATTGGAGCTGGTTCTTTAAATCAAGCGATTAAAGCAATTGCGATTGCAAGAGGTTTTGTAGCTCCAAGTGGCATTGACTTGGTTCTTGTTCCAGCGTTTCAAGAGGTTACTATCGATAATCAAGAAAGAACAGCAATCAAATTAATTGTAGGTCCTAGAAGGAGAAGGTCTTAATAGCGAGCATTAATATAAGGGGATTTGAAAAGGTCAATAGACTCCAAAAAGTTAGACACGTTATTTCATTTGACAGTTCCTTGGGCGTGGATACAGTATTGTACCGGATTTATGACTTTTAATTCCTCTTTATATTTAGCGGGTTTTTCTAGAAACTTAAAAATGCCAAATCCTTTGTGACATAAGGGATTTGGCATTTTTGAGGTTTTATGTTTTTTAAAATCAACAATTCTAAAACTGCTCATTCTTCTCCCAAGATTCAACAATATAATGAGCAATCGTTGGGTTGAATCCTTTACCAACTAAGAACATAATTGCAGCAACCTCAGTTAAAGCGTGTTGATGTGATGTATGTTTTGCTTCATTTAAACCGTAATCTACCCAAGGTTTTACGAAATCTAGTACAGGTTTCTTTAAAGGTAAAAACTGTGTACCGACAACTTGTTGAATTTGTTGTTGTGTTGGTTCTGTAATAGGTCCTGGTGGTAAAATTTGTGGCTGTGTAATATCGAATGTTGGACCAGGCGGTAAAATTTGTGGTTGCGTCGGATCGATAGTTGGTGGTGCAGGTGGGGAGACACGTTGTTCGGAGTTTGGTTGATACATTGGCTGTTGTGGCTGATTTGCATATGGATTTTGCTGATATTGTTGTTCTTGGGTGCGCTGCGGTACATATGGATTTTGTTGTTCTTGAGTGTACTGAGTTGTGTATGGATTTTGCTGATATTGTTGTTCTTGAGTTGGTGATGCTGCATATGGGTTTTGAGGATATTCATAATTTGGACGTGTGTCATATGGATTTTGTTGATATTCAGCTCCTTGAGTTTGCGGTGTTGCGTATGGATTTTGTTCGTATTGTGGCTCTTGATGTTGTGTCTCTTGCTCCTCATATTGTTCGGCATATCTTTGTTCCTGATGTTGCGGGGAAAATGGTTGTTGTGGGTAAGGCGGTTGGTTATTATAGAACATTTTTATTCCTCCTTCATAATGATGCCTACCACCTAGTGTATGGGCGGACAAGAAAATATGTGATGAAAAAATGCGGGCGTGTTACAATAAGTAACTGGGTGAAGATAAAATGATAAAACAAGAAAAAATACAAAAAACAATAACTTTCGTAAAGCATATTTTAGAAAAAGATGCGAGTGGGCATGATTGGTATCATATTGAACGCGTACATAAATTGGCGATTTCTTTATCCGAGCAAGAAGGGGGAAATCGTTTTATAATTGAAATGGCAGCATTACTTCACGATGTAGCAGATGAGAAGTTAAATGAGAGTGAAGAAGCAGGAATGAAAAAAGTTTCTGATTGGTTAGAAGAGTTACGTGTTGAAGAAGATGAAAGTAAGCATGTTCTTCATATCATCGCCAATATGTCTTATAAGGGCGGTCATGGTGGCACAGTTGAGTCACTTGAAGGTAGAATTGTTCAAGATGCGGATCGTTTAGATGCTCTTGGTGCAATTGGAATAGCTCGAACGTTTGCATACGGAGGAGCGAAAGGGAGATTAATGTATGATCCAACTATCCCTCCTCGAGAAGTGATGACGAAAGATGAATATAGAAAAAATAATGATCCATCTTTAAATCATTTTTATGAAAAGCTTTTAAAACTAAAAGATTTAATGAACACGAACGCAGCAAAACAAGAGGCTGAAGTTCGTCATCGTTATATGGAACAGTTTATTGAACAATTTATGAAAGAGTGGAATGCACAAATATGAAAATGTTAACTGTGGAGAACTTATCGAAATCATACGGAGAAAAACCGTTATTTGATGGATTATCATGTAGTATTACAGAAGGACAACGTGTCGGAATTATCGGTGTAAACGGTACTGGTAAATCAACGTTATTAAAAATTATTGCAGGATTAGAAACTCCTGATACAGGTGATATGACGCATTCACGCGGATATACAATTAGTTATTTATCACAGCAACCAGAGTTTGATGAAAAACTAACAGTATTAGAGCAAGTGTTCCATGGTGATACACCTTTAATTCGTCTTCTTCGTGATTATGAACAATCGTTATTAAATATCGAAAAAGATCCAAGTAATGAAAAAGTACAGGAACAATTATTTGCAGTGCAGCAACGTATGGATGCGATGAGTGCATGGGAAGCAAATGCGAATGCAAAATCGTTATTAACGAAATTAGGAATTACTGATTTTACAGCAACTGTTGGAAACCTATCTGGTGGACAAAAAAAGCGTATTGCAATGGCGCAATGTTTTATTGAAACACCTGATTTATTAATTTTGGATGAGCCTACGAACCACCTTGACCATGAGACAGTTGAATGGTTAGAAGAATATTTAGCAAGATATACAGGTGCGGTATTACTTGTAACCCATGATCGTTATTTCTTAGATCGTGTGACAAACCGTATTTTTGAATTAGATAACGGTAAACTGTATAGCTACGAAGGAAACTACAGTACATTTTTAGAAGCGAAAGCACTTCGTGAAGAGCAAGAATCGGCACAAGAATCAAAACGCCAAAATTTATATCGTCGTGAACTTGCTTGGATTCGCCGTGGTGCAAAAGCCCGTTCTACGAAACAAAAGGCGCGTATTCAGCGTTTTGATGAGCTGAAGGGACAAGAAGGACCAGCAGCGAAGCAATCAGTTGATATTGCACTAAGTGGAAGTCGTTTAGGAAAGAAAGTACTTGAATTAAAAGATGTAACGAAAAAATTTGGTGATAAAACAGTATTACATAACTTTAATCATATTGTGAAGCCTGGTGATCGTATCGGAATTATCGGAGCAAATGGAAGCGGAAAATCATCACTATTAAATATGCTTGCAGGAAAATTCTCTCCTGATAGTGGTGAAATTGAAGTAGGACAAACTGTAAAAGTTGCCTATTATACGCAAGAAAATGAAGAGATGAATTTAAACCAGCGTATGATTGAATACATTAAAGAAATTGCGGAAGTTATTCATACGACAGATGGAAAAGTAATTGGCGCATCTCAAATGTTAGAACGTTTCTTATTCCTACCGCATTCACATGGAACAACGCTTGGTAAACTATCTGGTGGCGAAAGAAGACGGTTATATTTATTGCGTATTTTAATGGGAGAACCAAACGTACTATTACTTGATGAGCCTACGAATGATTTAGACACACAAACATTAACAGTGCTAGAAGATTATTTAGAAGATTTCCCAGGTGTCGTTTTAACTGTATCGCATGACCGTTACTTCTTAGATAAAGTAGTAGATGAATTGTTCATCTTTACTGGCGAAGGCGAAGTGCGTGAATTCCTAGGTAGTTATACAGAGTATTTAGAAATGGAAAAAACGAGAGAACTCATTGAGAAAGCAGAAGTTCAAAAGGAGAAAAAAGTAGTAGAAGAGGCTCCGAAACAACAACGTAAACGTAAACTTTCTTACAATGAGCAGCGTGAATGGGAAACAATTGAAGATACAATTGCACAACTAGAAGAGAAACTTGAATCAATTGGAGAAGAACTTACGAATGTTGGATCTGACTTCACAAAGGCCCAAGAATTATCTGAAGCAGGGCAGAAGATAGAAGAAGAGCTAGAAAAAACGATGGAACGATGGAGTGAACTATCCGACATCGTTGAAGGATTAAAATAAAAACAAGCTGCATATATTGAAAAGTAAAGAGAAAAACTTTACACTATTGGTAGAACCTATTTTAGGAGGGAAAAAATGAGAACATCTAATCCAATGTTGAAAAAAGAGGCATTCCGTAAAGAGGGAGCAAATACTTCTGCGATGACTATTGGCGGAACAGTAGGCAAAACGTTTATCATGCTTATCTTGCTGCTTGCAACGTCTGTCTATTCATACATACAGATGACGCAAGGTACGATGAAAATGCCAGTATTAATTGGTGCTTTAGTTATTGCGGCAATCGTTGCATTTGCATCTATCTTCTTCCCGCGCATATCACCAATTGGTGCACCGATTTATGCGGCAGTAGAAGGGGTAGTGTTAGGAAGTATTTCAGCAGTTTATGCAATGAAATTTCAGGATTCTATCGTTTTAAACGCTGTATTACTAACAATCTCAATTCTATTTGCGATGTTAGTTTTATATGCAACACGCGTAGTGAAGGTAACTGATAAATTCCGCACAGGTGTTATGGCAGCAACAATGGGAATTATGGTTATGTATTTAATCGTATTCTTATTAAACATGTTCGGTGTTTCTGTTCCATATATTCACCAAGGTGGAACAATTGGTATGATCATTAGTGCAGTTATTATTGTAGTTGCTGCATTAAATTTATTACTAGATTTCGATTTAATCGAAAATGGTGCACGTAGCCAAGCTCCAAAATATATGGAGTGGTACAGTGCAATGGGTCTAATGATGACGCTAGTATGGTTATACTTAGAAATTCTTCGTTTCGTTTCTTACTTTACGAAAAATGACTAATAAAAAATCCTGCATGAAATGTGCAGGTTTTTTTATTTTTAAAGATAAATTGAAAATATGGATGTTGGCGACTTAAATTGAAGGGGGATAGAATATGATGAAAGAGAAAAAAGGGATTATGAAAAAACTATTTTCTAAAAGTTTTTTCATAGAACTAGATGACGCTTTAACATATCCATCAGCAGAAGTTATTCGTTCAGCTATTGAAAGCTATGCGGCTAAATGTAATGAACAATTAAAAATTGAGAGTAAAGTTAAACCGATTACTTTTTACTTAGAAAATGTAATGTACCGCGCTGAAATAAAGATGGCCCGGGGAGGATATTACATATCTTGCAGTGAAGTATAATATTTTTGGAAACCTTACATGTTTATACTATGTAGGGTTTCTTTTTTTGATTTGTAAGATATAAAGTAATAATTTTTGCTTACAAACATATCATTTTGCGCTTTTTACCCTTCCAACATTTTTCTTTACAATGAAGAAAAATATGTGAGGTGGTATAACTTATGATGAATCGAGTTGTATTAATCGGTAGATTGACAAAGGAGCCAGAATTATACTACACAAAACAAGGTGTCGCTTATGCACGAATATGTGTTGCGGTGAATAGAGGTTTTCGAAATAGTTTAGGTGAGCAACAAGTAGATTTTATTAATTGTGTTGTATGGAGAAGGTCGGCTGAAAATGTAACAGAATATTGTACGAAAGGCTCACTTGTTGGGATTACAGGGCGTATTCATACGAGTAATTACGATGATGAACAAGGAAAGAGAGTATATAGAACTGAAGTTCTGATTGAGAATATTACATTTTTAGAGAGAAGGCGGGAGAGTGCATCGCAATAATATTAGAATTTTAATGATAGTTTCGGATTAATTAGGTGGAAAGAGAAAGTATGATGATGGGAAGAAATCAATAAAATTAAGCATCCGAGTAGGAGTATAAAGGGGTAACATGTTACAATACAGCTAAGAACACGCAATAAAGGAGAGTTTTTTACGTGAAGATTAAAGCAATTGAACCGACGCCAAGTCCAAATACAATGAAAGTTATTTTGAATGAAGTATTACCATCAGGAGCGCGTAATAATTATACAAATGAAAATAAAGAACAAGCACCAGTGCAAGTGCAAGAAATTTTGAAGATTGAAGGCATTAAAGGTGTGTATCATGTTGCAGACTTTTTAGCAGTGGAGCGAAATGCGAAGTATGACTGGAAAGTTTTATTACAACAAGTTCGTGCTGTTTTCGGTGAAGAAATAGTGGAAGAAAGCGAAGAACAACAACTTTCTCATTTTGGAGAAGTGAAAGTGTTTGTTCAAATGTTCTTTACAATTCCGATGCAAGTGAAGTTAACAGATGGAACCTCAGAAGAGCGTGTTGGTTTACCTGATCGTTTTAAAGAATCAATTATGAAAGTGCAAATGTCTGCACCTAACGTTGTGAAAGAGCGTAAGTGGGTAGAGCAAAGTACACGTTACGGTAATTTTGAAGAAATCGGGAAAGAAGTAGTAGAAGAAATTATTGCTGCTTATTCAGAAGAACGTGTAAATGAAACGGTTAAAGAATTATTAGATCAAGCAGGTGCTGTTGAAGTAACGATTCAAAAGCGTGAGCCATATAAAGTAACAGAAGAGATGATGAAAGATTCTGACTGGAAAAACCGTTTTGCAGCTTTAGAACAAATGGATCCAACGGAAGAAGATATGATGGTATTGAAAATGGCATTAGATGATGAGAAAGTATCTATCCGCCGTTTAGCAACAGCTTATTTAGGTATGGCAAAAGGTGAAGGAGTATTGCCGTTATTATATAAAGCGTTATTAGATCGTTCAGTAAGCGTTCGTCGTACAGCAGGAGATTGCTTATCAGACGTAGGTGATCCAGCAGCGATGTTCGTTATGATTAAATCTTTGAAAGATTCAAGTAAATTAGTACGCTGGCGTGCAGCAATGTTCTTATTTGAACTTGGTGATGAAAGTGCAATTCCGGCACTAAAAGCAGCAGAAGATGATCCGGAGTTTGAAGTGGCGATGCAAGCACGTTTAGCTTTAGAACGTATTGAAGGCGGCGAAGAAGCAAAAGGATCAGTATGGAAGCAAATGACGGAGTCTCGTAAAGGGGAATAGTTTATGATTGTTTTCTATGATAGTTGGTGCCCGATGTGTACGGCGGTTGCAGAACGTACGAAAAGATTAGATAAAAAGGGTAAGATGAAATTTGTTTCATTTCGAGATGAAGATGTAGTTGAGAAGTATGAACTTTCTCAAGAATTACAAAGTAAGATGGAACAAAGATTGTATATTTTAAAAAATAATAAGTGGTATGACGGAATTCATAGCATTAACGTATTAGCAAAGGCCGTTCCATCTTATTGGTTTGCAGTACCTTTTATAAAACTATCTATCGTACTTGGATTTGGAAGTAAAGTATACGATTATATTGCCAACAATAGAAAACTTGTCCCAGTTGGACACTGTCGTGAAGGGGTTTGTGAAATCCCTACAAAAAAATGAAATCATCGTTATCTTTCTTTTGCACCTATTAATAGAGCGTGATATGATAAATTTGGAATGAAAGTTGAAGGAGAGATACAAGATGTCAAATGCATATGAAGAATACATGCGTCAAATGGTAATTCCAATGCGCCAAGAGTTAGTGCGTTCTGGATTTGAAGAGTTAACTACAGAAGAAGCTGTAACAGAATTTATGGAGAATGCATCAGGTACAACTTTAGTAGTTGTAAACTCTGTTTGTGGTTGTGCAGCTGGTTTAGCACGTCCATCAGCAGGTCAAGCGGTTGTACGTGCTGAAAAACAACCTGATCATCTTGTAACTGTATTTGCAGGTCAAGATAAAGATGCTACTGTAAAAATGCGTGAATACTTCGGAGAAATTCCTCCATCTTCACCATCTATGGCATTACTAAAAGGAAAAGAAGTTGTTCACTTCATTCACCGTCATGAAATTGAAGGCGCAACAATGGACGAAATTATTACAAACTTAGAACAAGCTTTCGAAAAGAATTGCTAAAGTAGGGGGAGAGTGAATCTCCCTCTTTTCTTTATATAGAGGTGAAAAAATGATAGTAACAACAGCAGGAAGAACAAATAAAGAAATGAAAGATTATGCAAACAAGGTAGCAGCAGAATTAAATCTTTCTTTCGTTAAACGTAATGACATACCAGTACATAAACTGCATGAGCAGTATGAACAAGATGTACTTGTCGTAGGGAAAAATCGATTAGCCATTTATCCAAAAGGTACGGAAGAGTCGTTTTTTTTTCATCCAAACTCAGCGATGTTTCGTGTGAAAAGGTTAATGCGCGGAGAGCACGATCCGTTTGTACAAGCTGCTAAATTAGAGAGCGGAATGACAGTATTAGATTGTACGCTCGGTATGGCATCAGATAGTATTGTAGCTAGTTATATTGTTGGTGAAAGCGGAAAAGTAACGGGACTTGAAGGCAATGAATATATGGCTTATATTATGGGAAATGGTTTAAAAACATGGTCTTCATCTGTTTCTGAAATTGATGAGGCAATGCAACGAATCGATGTGAAGCAAACGGAGCATTACTCATTTTTAAAACAATGTGAAGATAATAGTTATGATGTCGTTTACCTTGATCCAATGTTCGAAGAAACTGTCATAGAATCAGATGGAATTAAAGGATTAAAACACTTCGCTTTGTATCATGATATTACTGACGAAACAATTGCGGAAGCGAAGCGTGTGGCGAGAAAGCGTGTCGTTCTGAAAGATCATTTCCGTAGTTCTAGATTTGAAAAACATAATTTTCACGTATACAAAAGAAAAAGTGCTAAGTTTCACTTTGGTGTAATTGACCCTTGCTAATTGTTTGAAAAGATGTATAATAAGCAATAATTAATTAAATATACTGTCTGTGATGAAGAGAGTAGTCTTTTTCAGAAGGAAAGCGAGCTAGGGATGGTGTGAGCCTAGTGCAGAAGAAAAAGATGAAGCGCACTTCGGAGATGCTTCTTGAACGAATAGTAGAGTAAGCCGAGGCCCCCTGTCCTCGTTATAAACGGGAAAGTGGTTCGAAATGAACAACAAGGGTGGTACCACGGGTTAAAACTCGTCTCTTTTTTAGAGACGAGTTTTTTGTGTTTTAAAAAATAAGGAGGTTATAGTATGAATCATAAAACGCAGTTTGCGAAAAGTTTATCGAATATTTTTACGAATGAATTAACACAAAATCAAATTTTAGATTTAATCGAAACACCAAAACAAGATGAATTCGGAGATGCAGCGTTCCCATGCTTTTCACTAGCGAAGCAATATAAAAAATCACCAGCTATTATAGCGAAGGAATTGGCGGAGAAATTAAATGATCCGTTCTTTACGAAAGTAGAGGCTGTTGGTCCTTATGTAAATGTATTTTTTAATCGTGAAACAGTAAGTGATGAAGTATTAAAAATAATTTTAGCGGAGAAAGAAGAGTACGGTCAAAATCACTTTGGATGTGAAAAAATGGTAGTTATCGATTATTCCTCTCCTAATATCGCGAAACCTTTTTCAATGGGGCATTTACGTTCTACAATGATTGGTAATTCGCTGAAACATATCGCCGAAAAATGTGGGTATGAAGTTGTCGGAATCAATTATATTGGCGATTGGGGCACGCAGTTTGGAAAGTTAATTACCGCATATAAAAAATGGGGAAATGAAGAGTTAGTTAAAGAGGATCCGATACGTGAGTTATTTAAGTTATATGTTCAGTTTCATGAAGAAGCAAAAGAGAACAAAGAACTAGAAGAAGAAGGACGATCATGGTTTAAAAAACTAGAAGAAGGAAATGAAGAAGCAGTCGAACTTTGGAATTGGTTCCGTTATGAGTCTTTAAAAGAATTTTCTCGTATTTATGAACTTCTCGGTGTGGAATTTACAAACTTTCAAGGAGAAGCTTTCTATAACGATAAAATGGAAGACTTTATTGGGATTTTAGAAGAGCACGATTTACTTGAAGAATCAGAAGGCGCATTAGTCGTTAATTTAGAAAAAGAAGGTATGCCGCCATGCTTAATTAGAAAATCAGATGGTGCAACTATTTACGCAACACGTGATTTAACGGCGGCTTTATATCGCCAAAACACATATGGATTTGATAAAGCACTTTATGTAGTTGGACCAGAACAAAGTTTACATTTTAATCAATTTTTCACTGTATTAAAAAAGCTAGGCTATACTTGGGTTGATGGAATGGAACATGTACCGTTCGGGTTCATATTAAAAGATGGTAAGAAAATGTCGACACGTAAGGGCAGAATTATTTTATTAGAAGAAGTGTTAGAAGAAGCTGTTGCGCTTGCGGAACAAAATATTGAAGAGAAAAATCCGAATTTAAAACAAAAAGAAGACGTGGCAAAACAAGTCGGTGTTGGAGCGGTTATCTTCCACGATTTAAAAAATGAGCGTATGCATAATATCGAATTCTCATTAGAAAATATGTTGAAATTTGAAGGAGAAACAGGACCATATATACAGTACACACATGCGCGTGCTTGTTCAATTTTAAGAAAAGAAAGTGTAGAATTTGAAACTTGTACGTTTGCATTAAAAGATGATTATAGCTGGAGTGTCGTAAAATTACTTAATAAATTCCCGCAAGTAATTGAAGCGGCCTTCAACAAAAATGAGCCATCTACTATTTCAAAATACGTATTAGATGTAGCACAAGCGTTCAATAAATATTATGGAAATGTTCGTATATTAGAAGAGAACGAAGAGAAAGAGAGTAGACTCGCATTAGCTTACGCTGTGACGGTTGTATTAAAAGAGGGATTACGTTTACTTGGGGTAGGGGCACCTGAGGAGATGTAAATATGAAAAGAATTATTATGAACTTAGTAATAAACTGACAAACCGGGTCTAGTATGAACCTGGTTTGTTTTTTTATTGGATATATAATTTTTTTGCAAAATCAATTAAAATCTATTTAGAGAGGGTGATTCATATTGATTCGAACTTTTATTTTACAAATTCCTTGTCATAGAAGATCGGAAAGAAGTTTCCTTAAACTACAAAAATACATACCTTTATGTGCGCGTTGTACAGGCATGCTTATCGGTATTTTAATGTTTCCAATTTATTTTTATATGACACCTTCGTTTCTACTTGCAATAATACTATCATTTTCCGCTCAAATTCCGTTACTTATTGATGGATTCACCCAAAAATGGAAATGGAGAAGCAGCACAAATTTACTAAGAGTAACGACCGGTTTATTAAGCGGTAATGGTATGGGGCTATTTATTGCCTCTAGCATTATATGGATAACATCTAAAAGCATATATTAATGGAAGGAGAACTTTACATGTTTTGGATTTACTCAGTTCTAATTCTTATTTCAGGAGGAAGCGGGATTAGTTTTCTCATTCATGAAAGAAATATAGAAGCAGTAATTGCTTTTGTTATTTGTACAATATTTATTGTGTTACTCTATTTTCACCTAAAAAGAAATGACGAACATAGAAACTGTGATTGCAGTACATTAGCTTGTACTGATTATACTGATTGTAATTGTTAAATTATGTGAGTGGGAAAGTTAGTGTATCGTTTAAGGTATACTAGCTTTTTTTATTAGAAGTGTAGGAATGTGACTATTAAATGGAGAACTTTAGTTTTGTATATAAAAGGAGGTGTTGGACCTGAAAGAGTATGATTGGAATAGTAAGCTAGCATATTTAAGAAATACGAGAGATTTATATTATAACGATGATTATTTAAGTTTTTTAGTCAATTCAGTTTGGAAGATTACTGATCCTATACATATTGTTGATTATGGTTGTGGATATGGTTATTTAGGTTTAATTTTGTTGCCTTTACTTCCAATTGGATCAAAGTATACAGGGATTGATAGGGGAGAAACATTAATAGCTGAAGCGAGAGAGTTGTTTCGTGCACTCCCATATGAAACAGAATTTATTGAGGGGGATGCGACAGAAATTGAATTGAAAAATAAATATGATATAGCTGTCAGTCATGCTTTCTTATTACATATGAGTTCCCCAAAAACGATGCTAGAGAAGATGATACATTCAATTAAACAAGGTGGTAAAATAATCTGTTTTGAAACACATTGGATGTCAAATATGTCTTCATACGTATTAGATGGAGAGAATCAATCGGAAATTATCCAGCTAGGTGTTTTGCAGAGATTATTTGAAAGAGATACACAGAGAAACGGTAAAGATGGAAATATCGGTATGAAAATACCTATGTATTTAAGTGAATTGGGTGTTAAAAATATTGAATGTAGAGTAAGTGATAAAGTGAATTTTTTAGATTCTAATTTAAATCAAAATGATAAGCAAGGATTATATAATTCTCTAAAAGAAGAGGGGATTGCAGGCAATCCGGGTGATAAACAGCAATTTATAGAACGTTTAATGAGTCGGGGATTAACATTTGCTGAAGCGCTCGCTCAATATGAAGCAGAACTACGATTTTTTGAAGTGTTTCATATACATGCATCTTTAGTTTATGCTCCGAATATGAAAATTACATTTGGTGAAATAAAATGTTAAATTGTAGTGATGTAATTCGAATTGCTACTTTCAATATATGGAATCACGAGAGTTTTTGGTTTGAGAGATTAGAAGCCATTTGTGAGGAGGTTCGCAATATTTCCCAGCATATTCTTGCTATACAGGAAGTGGGAAGTTGTGCTAAGTATGAATTGAAGAAAAATGTTGCGCAGTATATAGCGGATCAATCTGGATATCCGGTCTGTGTATTTAAAGAGTATCCAGATTCTCCAGATGAAGGCTTAGCTTTTTTAAGTAAAGTTCCTATTTTAGCTGAAGAAGCTATTTGGGAAACAGATATAGAGGAATCGAATTATTGTGCCATTCGAATTATGTTAAAATATAAAGAGTATAAGCTCGGGATAACGAATGTTCATTTAAATTGGAAATCTAGTAAGGTAAGAAAAGAGCAATTGGATACGGTGAATAATTGGATTAAAAACAGAGGTAGTGGCTACGAATTATTATGTGGTGATTTTAATGATGAACCACATTCAGGGGTGCATCAATACTTAATAAGTAATCAATGGATAGACGTGGCTCAGCTTAAAGAAAATCAAGATAACATTCTTGCTCAGCCAACTTTAGATTATGGAAAGAATACAAATTTAATAGGGGATGAAAAGCAAGAAGAACGATATGATTGGATTTTGATACAAGAGAAGGATTCGTTTGAATCTCTAAATATAGAAAATGTATCTGTATTTGGAGATTTAGCATTAACTTCATCACACGTATTTCCAAGTGATCATTACGGTGTTTTTATAGATTTAAAATTTGATAAGTGAAATAAAAGATAGGATGATTGTCATTTTTTTAGGTAAATCGATATATCTTATCAAATCGTTGATCTATTGTAAGTTACAATAGATATTCAGGAAATCGTTAATATAATTTCATCCACTGAATGAAGCCTCAAAAAAGAAGATAAAACCCATCTTCGAATAATATATGTTATTTCATCAAATTAAACAAAATAACGAGAAAAAGTATCGTTTTTAAGATATTTAGTTATAAACTTGAATAATATTAAATAATATCGTTCATTATATGAGGTTTTAGTTGAATGCATACTATATGATGTGTAAAATCTAAGCAAGTAGGTTAGAATACTGCTTGCAAATGGCAGTATAAATAATAATTTGAGGTGAATGCATGCTAGATTTTAAGCAATTAGAGATTTGTTTGAAAGAAAAGAGATTCCTAGATGGATTACATGAGATAAATAATGAAATTGCGCATATAAAAGAAACGAATAAGTTATCATACGTGAAGAACTGGCTTTCTAACGTCTCGTCACCTAAGGAGTTTGATACATTAATTCGTCTTGCTGATGAAGGTTTGATGCATCAATATAGCTCCTTTTTAATTCGTTATACTTATAAAAAATTCCCAAATATGAGAACGCTCTCTTTATATTGTGATGAGTTAATTGATGAGCGTAAAATCCTTGATGCTGAACAATTGTTAAAAGATTCTTTGGAAAAGGTAAATGAAGAGGAAACTGATGCGGATGTTTTAACGAAAGCATACTTTACGTTAGTTAGATGTTTGCTAGATATGAAGCGAAATGAAGAGGCCTATGCCTATATGCAAAAGGCGGAAAAGCATAGTACGCGTGCAGTTTTTGATAAATGGGGTTACTTATATATACAGACTGGTGAGTGGGAGAAGGCAGAGGAACAACTTTTATCCGGTCAGCAGCATAAAGATTGTGAAGAGTTAGCTACGTACTTATTGGCGCAATTATATGCATATAAAGGTGAACAGCAGCGAGCGTTACAACTCATTAATGATGCGATTGCAAAGTTCCCTCAAGTACCATATTTCTATTTTGAAAAAGTAAAATATTTATTAGATTTAGAGCGCTATGAAGAAATGTTAGCGGTAATAGATAAAATCAAT
Source organism: Bacillus sp. RC242 (assembly GCF_044908245.1). Taxonomy (NCBI): domain Bacteria; kingdom Bacillati; phylum Bacillota; class Bacilli; order Caryophanales; family Bacillaceae; genus Bacillus; species Bacillus sp. RC242. Next base: position 134,742 of record NZ_JBIYCZ010000010.1, on the reverse strand, counting down.
CATATGCTTCCGCATCATGCATATACAACTTATTTTATACATTTACGTGCAGAAGCATTTTATAAAATGAATAATATTCACGATTTGCAAGCACTATTGAAAAGTGAAAAGAGTTTAAAAAATTCTCTATATCATCATATAGAAAAAAATCCTGATGGAAAAAAGGTTCGTTTACCGATAGTTCCGGTTGTACAAAAGGATAACTATTGCGTTCCGACAAGTTTGGAAATGATGTTAGGGGTATGGGGAGAAAAACGTACGCAAGATGAAATTGCACAACATATTTTTGATGTAACAGGTTCTAAGTTTTCAGATACAGTTACATATATAGAAGAGCAAGGTTACGAATATCGTTATTTTCAAGGGAATGAGGAAAATTATAAGAGATTACTCAATCAAGGTATTCCCGTTTTATTAAGTATAGATATTGAGCACGCTTCCCATGTACAAGTGCTTTCTGGTTATGACGATGTACTGCAAGCTTTTTATATTCAAGATCCGAATTTCTTGGAACCGATTCTTGTGGAATATGATAAGTTGCAAGAAAAATATCGTTATACAGATTGTTTAGCTATTACGTTTATACCAAAAGATAGAATGGAACAACTTTCATTTTTAAATGAGAAAGAACACACTTATTATAAAACAATCTTTTCTCTTACAGATCATTTAGGTGAGCAAGATAAAGAGGGAATTGAAAAGTTAGTACTATTTTTAAAAGAAACAAGTGAAAACCCAAACACTTGGTTATATACGATTAAACATTTAGATGCTGAAGTAGATAAAGATTTTATTCAGTTTTGTATAGAAAAATTAATGAAAAAGTTTCCGAGCTCTGACTTTGTGAAATTGCATAGTGCACAGTGTTTTATTCGTCTGCAGGATATGGAAAAAGCAGGACAGATGCTTCAAAGTGTGGAGAAGAAAAGCAATCAAGCGTTGTATCATTTTATAAATGGACGTTATTCTTTTGAGCAAGATAATTATGCAGAATCGATTGCTAGTTTTCGTTCATCATTACAATTGGATGCAGATCAACCAGTTGCGTGGAGTTTCTTAGCATTATCATACATGTATATGGATCAATCCGAAAAGGGGCTAGAGTATTCTCTAACAGCTATAGAACGTAGTCCAGAAAGGTTTACACTTGTAAATCACGGTTTAATTTTAATAGATTTAGAACGATATGAAGAAGCATATGGATTCTTTAATGATTTATTAAAAGAATATAAATATGAAGCGCACATATGGTATGAACGTGCAAGATGTGCTCAGTATTTAGGGAAAGTGTATTTGGCGGTAAAAGGACTTAAAGTGGCGATTCAATTAGATAAAACAGCAGCCTATTTATATACGAAGCTTTCGGAAATCTATGAATCGGATTTGGATGATGAGAAAAATACGAAGGAAATTCTATTACAAGGAATTCAAAATTGTGAAGATCAGGCGTCTTTATATGTTCGTTTAGGAGATTTTCATTTTCAAAATGATGAACTTGAAGAAGCGGAAACTATATATAAGCGTTCTTTAGAAGAAAATAATGAAGATGTATATTCTCATTTCGGTTTAATTCAAGTTTATATGGCAAAGGAACAATATAAGGATGCAAAAAACTATATTGTCAGTATTAATAAGCAATTTGAAGACAATCAAGATTTCCTTATGAATGCTGGTATGGTGTTATGGGATGCTGAAATGGCATTAGGTGAGGATGAAAAAGAGTTAAAACTTGCACTTTCTAAATTAGAGAACGGTATACGAAGCGTATACGCTAATATAGCGAGCGTGTTGGATGAGTATGTAAATCGAATAAAAGACACAGCTTTTGTGCAACGAGGCATAGCATTTTTAAGAACGTTAGAAAAAGCAAAAGAGGATGTAATTGAATACGGTTGTTACGCAGGTGTTTTATATGAATCTATTGGACAGTATGATCAGGCGATAAAACGGTATAATGATGCACTTAAGAAAAAACAAGATTCATTGCCGTATTTCCGTATCGGTGAAACATTCATGGCGTTAGGGCAATTTCAAGAAGCAAAGCATGCGTATGAAACATGTTTAGAAAGGGATAAGAACTTCTTAGGTGTACATTTGCAGCTTGCTGAAATATACGAAAAAGAAGAGAATCGTTCCAAAGAACAAAAGCATATGGTCCAGGCGATGAAAGAAGAACCAATGCATATAAATATGGAATATTTAGCGCAGCTTTCAGTAGAAATGAATCTTCAGGAAGAATTGCTAGTTGAACTAGAAAAATTGGAGGAAGAAGTTCCTGAAACATGGCGTTTAGATGCGATTGCATACGTGTTTGGCGCGATGAATGACATAGATAAAGAAAAAGAATATATCGAATGCGCAATGAAAATAGATGAAGCGCATGTGGAAGTACTATATCATTATGCGAAATTGCTAGTTAAAAAGCAGAGTGCAGAAGCAATCGAAGTTGCGCTGAAAGTAATGCATAAAGATTTGGAAAGTGAACGTATTTTTGGTGTGTACGTAAAAGCAATGGAACAACATAAAAAATTATCCCAGATACGAGACGTACTTCATACGCTAAAGGTGAAAAAAGCAGAAAGAAGTACAGCGTTTATGTATGCAGCTACTGCGGTTGCCGAAAGATTAGTAGAAAGACAGCAAAATGAGCAACCGAAAAAATCTATATTTACAAGAGCATTTTATCGCATGAAAAATCGTGCGAAGGAAATTTCAATGATTACAGTTGTTATCGATTTATTTGAAATCTCCTTAAAGTTAAATTCGAAAAATAGTATGGCAGCGCAGCGTTTCGCAATATTTTATGAGAATGCGGCGATGAATAAAGAAGCTATAGAGGTTTTACAAACATCGTTAGAAAATAAGTGGGATTATGATGTAGCGAAGCAACTTGTAAATCTTTTCATTGAGTGTGAAGAAGAAGATATGTTACGAGATGCTTTTGAATTAACGAAACAAATGGTTCGCGAGCTACCGGATGATTATGATACACTTCTTCTACAAGCGAATGTATTATGTAAGCTAGGCGAAGAAAGAAAAGCCGAAAAAATTCACTTGCAATTAATTGAGAAAACGCCATTTGTAAGTAGAGGATTCCTTGCTTTAGCAGAAATATATCAAAGTCAAGAGAGAATTGAGGACTCGATTCAGTTATTAGAAGACGCTTCTGTACATCATCCAAATGAAACAGCAATTCTTCTTGCTTTAGCATCTTCGTATCATAGAGCTGGGCAAACGACAAAGGCAGAAAAAATAACAAGTGAAATATTAGCAATTGATGCTACTGACTTGCTAGCAAGATACGATCATGCTTGTTATTTAACATCATTAAACAGAAATGAAGAGGCAAGAGATGAACTTGAAATTGTGCTTCGTGAAGATGAAACAGGATTTTTCGCTGAACTTGCAGAGGAAGATGAAGATTTAGCAGGATTGCGAGAATTTGAAAAGTGATTGTATAAGAATAGAGAAAAAGGGTATAAATAAAAATATATTTCGAATTAGTTGACAATTAATTGTTTAATGGCATAAAATAACTTTTAATAAAGTATACAAATCTGAAGACGAGAAAGAGTAAAATAGTGAGCTGTTCTCCAGAGAGCCGGTGTATTGCTGAAAGCCGGTGTGCAGACGTTATTTGAAAATCATCTCCGAGGAGCCGTGGCTGAATAAAGTAAGCTCGGACGGATGTCTACCGTTACAAAGAACGCGTATATTAGTACGTTGCTAAGTGCTATTAGTGAAAAGCTAATAGAATTAGGGTGGTAACGCGGGTAAACCCGTCCCTACTTCATAGGGGCGGGTTTTTTGTGTGCTTTTAAAACATTCAAAGGAGTGATTGTACATGAAGAAAGTAGATGTAAAAGAGTCAGCTGTAGGGAGAGAAACACGTATTCGTAAGCAGTGGAACGAACAGGGCATTTTTGAACAATCAATTCAGAATAGAGAAGGCGCACAATCGTTTGTGTTTTATGAAGGACCACCAACGGCGAACGGTTTACCACACGTCGGCCATGCACTTGGTCGGGCAATTAAAGATTTAGTAGCAAGATATAAAACGATGGCTGGATATAAAGTGTTAAGAAAAGCTGGCTGGGATACACATGGATTACCTGTAGAATTAGGCGTTGAAAAACAACTTGGTATTTCAGGTAAGCATGAGATTGAAGAGTACGGCATTGAGCCATTTATTCAAAAGTGTAAAGAGAGTGTATTCACATATGAGAAGCAGTGGCGTGAATTTACGGAGAGCATTGGATATTGGGTAGATATGGATGATCCATACGTTACTCTAGAGAATCCATATATCGAAAGTGTATGGAATATTTTAGGGACGATTCATGAAAAAGGCTTGTTATATAAAGGGCATAGAGTTTCACCGTACTGTCCAAGCTGTCAAACATCGCTTAGTTCACATGAAGTTGCACAAGGATATAAAACAGTGAAAGATTTAAGCGCAACGGTTAAGTTTAAAGTAAAAGATAGTGAAAATGAATATTTCCTTGGATGGACGACAACGCCGTGGACACTTCCAGCGAATGTTGCACTTGCCGTACATCCAAATATGGAATACGTTAAAGCGAAACAAGAAGGGTATGTATACATTGTTGCGAAAGAGCGTGTACAAGAAGTACTAAAAGAAAACTATGAAGTATTATCCGTTCATAAAGGCGAAGAATTAGTAAACACATCTTATACAGCACCGTTTCCGATGAAGGAAGTTACAAATGGGTACCACGTAATTGCAGCAGATTTTGTAACTGCAGATAGTGGTACAGGACTCGTTCATATCGCTCCAGCATATGGGGAGGACGATTATAAAGTCGTTCAAAGTGAAGGATTGTCGTTCTTACATGTTGTAGATGAGAAAGGTGAGTATACGGATGCAGTACCATTTCTTAAAGGTAAGTTTGTAAAAGAATGTGACGTTGATATCGTTCGTTATTTAGCTAAAGAAGGTTTGCTATATCATAAAGAAAAATATGAACATAGCTATCCGCATTGCTGGCGCTGTGATTCACCATTACTTTATTATGCAGGAGAAAGCTGGTTAATCCGAACAACTGAGATTAAAGAAACATTTTTACGAAATAATGATTCTGTTAAGTGGTATCCAGACCATATGAAGCATGGACGGTTTGGTAAGTTTTTAGAAAACATGGTGGACTGGAATATTAGCCGGAATAGATATTGGGGAACACCGTTAAACGTATGGGAATGTGAAAGCTGCGATCATCAATTCTCACCGAAAAGCATCGCCGAATTAAGAAAGCATAGTACGAAAGAAACACCTGAAGATTTAGAATTGCATAAGCCGTATGTAGATGAAGTGCAAGTTTGCTGCGAAAAATGCGGAAGTACAATGAATCGTACACCAGAAGTAATCGATGTTTGGTTTGATAGTGGTTCCATGCCGTTTGCACAATATCATTATCCATTTGAAAATAAAGAGTTATTTGAAGAACAGTTTCCAGCAGATGTAATTGCAGAGGGAATTGATCAAACACGCGGCTGGTTTTATAGTTTATTAGCAGTATCAGCACTATATACAGGAAAAGTACCTTATAAACGAGTGTTATCACTAGGGCATGTTCTAGACGAGGAAGGACAGAAAATGTCTAAAAGTAAAGGAAATGCACTAGATCCAGTTGATTTAGTAAATCAGTTTGGTGCAGATGCTTTAAGATGGGCTCTACTTGTTGACAGTGCTCCGTGGAATGCAAAGCGTTTTTCTGAAAGAACAGTACTGGAAGCAAAATCTAAATTTGTAGATACGTTAGTCAATGTATATAGCTTCTACGTTTTATATGCAAATTTAGATGAGTATAATCCGAATGAAACCTATGATGTAAAGCGAACGAAATTGGATGAATGGGTATTATCAAGATTGCATAGCACAACGAAAAAAGTGAGAACAGCACTTGATGATTATCAATTTACGAATGCAGCTCGTGAAATCGCGGCGCTTGTAGATGAAGTGAGTAACTGGTACGTAAGACGATCACGTAATCGTTTCTGGGAGTCTGGTATGAATGCTGAAAAAGCAGCTGCGTATGAGACACTTCATGAAGTACTTGTGACAATTAGTAAATTAATTGCACCATTTACACCGTTTGTAGCTGAGGATATTCATCTGAATTTAGAAGGAAGAAGCGTTCATTTAGCAGATTATCCGGTTGTAAACGAATCACTTATCCAGCCTGAGTTAGAAGCAGAAATGGATGCTGTTTTACAAGTTGTTGAACTTGGAAGAAGTAATCGTAATCAACATTCATTAAAAGTAAAACAGCCGTTAGCAGAACTTGTATTACTAGCGCATAATGAAAATGATATGGATTGGGAATCTTATCGTGATATCATCATGGATGAGCTAAATGTAAAAGCGTTCCATGTTGAACTCGATGAAACGAAATACACGTCCTATCAATTAAAGCTGAATTTTAAAACGGCTGGGCCGAAGTTTGGTAAAAGTGTGAATGCAGTAAATGGTTGGCTAAAACAATTATCAAAAGAAGAAGTACAACACTTTGTATCTACAGAAAGAGCAGTTTACGAAGTAGCACCAGGAGAAGAAGTAGTTGTAACAGCTGAAGATGTATTAGTAGAAAAAGTTGCGAAATCAGGATTTTCAAATACGACTAACGGTCAATATACGGTAATGTTAGATACGAATGTAACGGAAGAATTGTTACAAGAAGGAGTAGCACGTGAATTTATTCGTGCAGTTCAAGAATATCGTAAGCAGTTGAATTTACCAGTTAATTTACGAGTGGATGTAATTCTTGATACAGAAGAAGAACTACAGCAAACGTTAACGAATCATAAAGATTTATTAGAAGAAAACTTACTCGTCAAGCAATTTACATTTGGTCACTTAACGAATGAGGACGATGAACTTTCTTTAGGTGAGACAAAGATCCGAATTAAATTAAACGCGGCTAATTAAAGAAAAAAGGAAGTTGGAATCATTCCAACTTCCTTTTTTGTATGAAGATAAATTAATCAGTTATTTTCCGCATAATCCATTCGATAGGTCCTCTAGAAAAGTTCCTTCGCCATAATACGCTAAATAAAATACTGAAAATGAAAAATGCAGTAGCAAATAATAAAACGAAAAGTAGTGTTTGATGTTTCATACGATTTAATACAATCAATGCGCCAATACCGATAAATACATGACTTACATAATGCGTTAATGTTAATTGTCCTGTTTGTATAATGGAAGTAACAAACCAATTATTTTCATATTTTTCAGCAATGTAGAGGCAAATTATTAATATAGCAATAGCAGATCCTGTAGCGGATGCGACGTATAATATATTGGGTAAAATGGGTCCTGTGTTAAACAAAAATGTAGAGGCTGCTTCACCAATGTATGGGATAAAAAGGTGTGTTAACCCTTTTGATAATAGCTCTACAATTACGGTTACTGTTAAACCCAGTAAGAACAACCAATGTCTAATTTTCCTATTATGAAGATCTAACCTGCCAATTATCATACCGATTAAGAAGAAAGAAAACCATGGGAAAATAGGGTGATAGCCATTAAAAAATAAGTTGCGAAGAAAACCTGTTAAGGTCCAAAAGTCTATATAGTTTATAAATGGGATTGTGCCTCCCCATCCTTCGAAGGCGTTGAAAGTAAGTTGGAGATATTGTGCAGCAAGTAAAATAATGATAGAAAGCCATATTAGTATAGTTCTTCGTACAGTAATTAGTAATGCAGCGATGAAAAGGTAAACGCCGTAGTAGTGTAAAATATCACCCGTCCATTCCATTACATACAATAATAATCCTAAAATAAATAAGAATAGTGATCGTTTCCAAATCAATATTCGGCTGGTATTGATTTTTATTTTCTCTTGGCTAGCAACAGATGATTTAGTCATTAAAGTTATGCCAATCCCAGCAAGTATAACAAACAAGGCAGAAGCTCTACCTTCAAAAAGTGTCATAAAGATTTTTAACAGAGGAGGTCCATTTCCTTCCGCCCCTGTTATCACCATGAAATTAACTAGTAACATTCCAAACATTGCCCACGCTCTAGCAAAATCTAAGCCGATAATGCGCTTTTTTGTATTCACTTCAATCCCTGCTTTCAAAAATGCTATTTACAGCTTCAATCCATATTTGTTTATAATCCATATCTAAATGTAACATCATAAAATTCCCAATATTATCAAGAACTAATGCTAACATATGAGCTTTTGAAACTAGATTTTTATTTTGAATGAGTTGAAGTTCATTTGCTTTTGTTAGGAGTGATTCAAATCCGTTTAAATATTCTGTTTGTACAGTTAGTAATCGATCTTTGTACATATCGTTTCTTGAAGATAGTAATACATATTCTTGTAATACACGATTAAAATAAGGATCTTTCTGTTGTTCGTCTATCATTTTAAAGCCAATTTCAACACATTTCTCAATGAAATTCTCTTTCGTAAATTCTTCTGTATGAAAGAATGAGGAGAACTGCATCGCTGCACATAATTCATTAAAAATACTTTCAATTAATGCATCTTTAGATTTAAAGTAATAATAAATAGATGGCTTGGCAATACCAACTTCTTCAGCAATCATTGTATAGGTCGTTTTGGCAATGCCGTGTCCGGCAAATAGTCGATAACTTGCTTCGACTATGGAAGAGAGTGTTTCTTCACTTTTGCTCATGATAAGTCCTCCTAATAAAAAAGGTTACATAAATCGTATCATTCATTAATATTATTTTCAACCTACCGTTAGGTAAAAAATAACTTATTTTTTTACACATTACTTTAAAAAGCATAAGGTAAAGAAATTTACAAAAGAAATATATTTCTACAGTATTTTTCTCGTTTCACACATAAATATTGAGAAAATTTCACTTACCCAAAATGTAAAGGTAATAGAATTGTTTGTATAGAATTACTCGTAGATTCACTTTATTTCGTTACTTGTGGACAGGAATAGCCTTATAGGAATGGGGTAAAGTTTTCAATTTATTAGGGGGAGTGGTTCTATGTTAAACAAAAAAATGGTGGCAATGGCAATGACTGTGCCATTAGTAATGGGGACAATTTCTACTGTTTCAGCACTGGAAAAACAACAGCAAGTAAAGTTAGAAGCTTATTCACCACAGAAAAAAGCAATTGAATATTTAAAGGGACATGCTACGGAATATGGATTGAAGGCAGACCTTTCAGACTTGCAATATATTTCTACAACAGAAACGTCAGTAGCTTCATATGTTAGATTCCAACAAGTGGTCAATGGTGCGCCTGTATTTTCAAAACAAATTACAGTTACTCTTAACGGAGAGGGAAAAGGATTACTTGCGATTTCAGATTATCAGCCTGTTACAGGTGTGAAGGAAGTTACGAAAAAAATTAGTGAAAAAGATGCAGAACAAAAATCGATGGCGTATGTTGGAGGAGAAAGTGAGCAAAACTTATGGGCTCCTACGGAAAAAGAATTCGGATATATTGTTGAAGAGGGAGTCGCTATTCCTGTATATAAAGTGGTAGTCCATTCTAATAATCCATTCGGTGCATGGGAAACATTCATTGATGCGGAAAATGGAAAGTTAATTAAAAAAGTTGATATAAACCGAAAAGCAGAAGGAACAGGAAAAGTATTTTTACCTAACCCTGTCGTATCTAGTGGAAGTTTAGCAGGGTTAAAAGATAATAATGATGCAGATTCAACAGCATTAACGAATCAATTGAAAACTGTTACGTTAAAAGGTTTAGATGGTACAGGATTTTTAATTGGTGAGTATGTTACGATTTCTTCAAAAGCGAAGACGAAATCTACAAACTTACAATTTAACTATACACGTGCAAATGATAGTTTTGAAGATGTTATGTCATATTATCATATTGATACATTACAGCGTTACATTCAAGGATTAGGTTTTCAAAATATTAATAAACGTTCGATTAAAGTGAATGTAAATGGTACAACTGACGATAATTCATTCTATTCTCCATCAACGAAAGCTTTAACTTTCGGTACTGGCGGAGTAGATGATGCAGAAGATGCTGGCATTATTGCGCATGAATATGGTCATTCTATTCAAGATAATCAAGTGCCAGGATTCGGAAGTTCACCAGAAGGTGGAGCGATGGGAGAAGGATTTGGAGACTTCTTAGGTGCTACTTATGAAGATGCAGTATCGACAACAGGATACGGGAAAGCATGTATTGGAGAATGGGATGCGACTGCTTATTCTAGTTCAGATCCGACGTGCTTACGCCGATTAGATACGAATAAAGTATACCCGAAAGATATAACGAATGAAGTGCATAATGATGGGGAAATTTGGGCTCAAGGTCAATACGAAATGGCGCAATCTTTTGGACGTGATGTAGCAACAAAAATTATTTTACAATCACATTGGTCATTAACGCCAAATGCGAAATTCCGTGATGGAGCGAAAGCGATTAAGCAAGCAGATGCTCTTTTATACGGCGGGCAACATGCTGCTGAAATCAATCGTATTTGGGCAGCGAGAGGAATTAGTACGAATTAATTAAAAACGTCGTGGCATTTATAAGCCACGACGTTTTTAATTTGCTTAAGAACTGGTACTAGAAAATTTATTGGTAGCGGTAATAATGTACATATACCGATAAGTTCACTTTACTGCTTCTTTAAAAACAAAATGCTCTTTAAATTTTCTAGATTCAACTTTTTGACCGTTTCTCATAGAGCGGAAAGGATGTTCTTGCCACGTAATGATCACGTCAACCTTATCCGATTTTGTAGAAACTGGAAAATTAGCGTGTTCAAATCCAGTTTTTCCGCCCGCTAGACGACTTTCTTTTAGGGAAAAGAGTTCATATTTTGTTTTCGTATTTGGTTCATTCCGAAAAACTTCAACTTGTACATTATACACTTCACTTTTTCCAAGATTTTTTACAGAGAAATGATATGTTTGAAATACACCTTTTTTGGGTTGTAACAATTTTTCACTCGTTCTTTTTACTTCATCAATATTTACTTGCCATTGATCAGAATTTTGAGAGATTGGTAAAGATTTTGGTGAATAGGCATATGCTTCATTAACTACAACTAAGCATAATAGTAGGAGAAAGAAACTAATTGTTTTTTTCATATGTACACCTCCGATAAAACTTTAATAATAATATGCGTGGGAAACTCGTGTTTTATGTAATAAAATGGAAAAAAGTTCGATTGAAAGAATTTGATAAGGATAAAATATTTCTAAGCTGTCAAATGATAATTGTATAGAGTTCAATGCTCATGTTACATATCTTTAGAAGGGGTCTGTTTAGTGAAAAATCGCAATATTTTTCTAAAAGGGCTTGCGTTTTATAAAATAAAGAGATAGGATACTCTGTAAATATAAAAAGTGATGATTAGGAAAAGTACATGATGCAAGGGTCTACAGAGAGCAATCGGTTGCTGGGAAGATTGCGATACCGCATGATGGAAAGACACCTGTGAGTGTTGCTTTGAACGTGATAATTAGTAAAAGCAAACGGTACCTACCGTTATCAGGGCTAAGATGGTCATTATGACAATTTGGGTGGTACCGCGGAAAAATCCGTCCCTATTTATAGGGGCGGATTTTTGTATTCTTTGAAAGGAGGTGAGTGACCGTGGATGATGACGATGACAACAATAATGTAAATAAAAATAAAACTATTGGAGGGAAATGTAATGGATCAAATAATGAAGCGTTCACTCACACGAGAATGTACGGAACATGGCGGGAAGGTTGTATTACTACAAGGATGGGTAAAAAAGATTCGTCATCTAGGGAATGTTAGTTTTTTATTATTAAGGGACCGAACGGGAGTTATTCAATGTGTATTAGAAAACGAGTTAGCCGGATACAAAGTTGATGTTGAAAGTGTGGTCCAAATAATTGGAGAAATAGTAGAGACACCGAAAACAGAATTAGGTGTTGAAGTACTTGCACATGAAGTGGAAGTACTAAATGGAGCAGAATCACTCCCATTTGAAATAAATAAAAAAAAGTTACAAGTTGGCCTAGATCAATTATTGAATGAGCGAGTATTATCGTTAAGGCATGAGCGAATCGCGGCGATATTTAAAGTGAAATCTATACTCGTTCAGAGCTTTAGTGAATTCCTAATAGAGAACGATTTCACACGTATATTTACTCCGAAAATTGTCTCGCAAGGGGCAGAAGGAGGAGCGAATGTTTTTAAGCTTCCATATTTCCAAAAAGAAGCGTATTTAGCTCAATCACCACAGTTTTATAAACAAATGATGGTAACGGGAGGACTCGAACGTGTTTTTGAAATTGCTCCTGTGTACCGGGCTGAACATCATAACTCTTCAAGACATTTAAATGAATATATATCGTTAGATGTAGAACTTGGATTTATTCATGATTTTCATGAAGTAATGCAATTAGAAACAGATATTTTACGATACATGTTTCAACAAGTAGGAGAAAAATGTGAAAAAGAACTACAACTATTACAAATAACAGTACCTGTCATTACAGAAATTCCTAAAATCACATTGGCAGAAGCGCAAGAAATTTTGAAAATGAAGTATCGGAAAGAATCTCCTGAAGGGGATTTAGATACAGAAGGTGAAAAGTTACTAGGGAAATATGTGAAGGAAACATATAAAAGTGAATTTGTCTTTATTACACATTATCCGAAAGAATCGCGACCGATGTATACAATACCGAATAAGGAGAATGAAGCCGTAACGGATTCATTTGACCTATTATATAAAGGATTAGAAATAACGTCAGGTGCACAGCGTATTCACAATCATGAAATGTTACTCGCATCTTTTAAAGAAAAAGGATTACATCCAGAGAAATTTCAATCGTATGTAGATACATTCCGCTACGGATGTCCACCGCATGGTGGCTTTGGAATTGGATTAGAACGAGTTGTGTATAAGCTTTTAGAATTATCAAATGTTAGAGAAGCGAGTGCTTTTCCGAGAGATTGTACACGTCTTATACCATAAAAAAGCATCTTCGCGATTATCGCGAAGATGCTTTTTTACTGTTCTTTCATTTTTACATTGAAAGTTTATAAAAATCCTTTTCGACAAAAAAATAATATATCCCTTGACAGTTATAAATATAACCGATATACTTCATATTAATTTCAAAAGAAAATATATTCTAAATATTAAAATGTGTTGAATAGGAGTAGTAAGGTCATGTATTTGTGCAGAGAGCTATGGGTTGGTGCGACATAGTCAAATGACATCCTGAACTCGCCTAGGAGCAGTAAGGTGGAACGGAATTACATTCTTAGTAAATCTTAACGGTTAACCTTCGATATTAGGTTTGTAATCAAACGATTACTACTAAGGTGGATTCATAATGGAATCAATAAGGGTGGTACCGCGTTAAGTAAATGGCTTAGCGTCTCTTTATATAGAGACGTTGGGCCATTTTTTTATTTTATAGAAAAAGAAATGGAGGTTTTATTCAGATTGATCAATAATATTTATTTATTAATATAAAATGATTTTAACAGGAGGAAAATAGGATGAAACAGACGGAGCAATGGACTTCGAAATTAGGTTTTATAATGGCAGCAGCAGGATCAGCAATTGGACTTGGCGCAATATGGAAATTTCCTTATATCGCTGGGAAGAGCGGGGGAGGAGCATTCTTTTTAATTTTTATATTATTTACTGTATTAATTGGATTACCGCTACTTATAGCTGAATTTATGATTGGACGCAGTACACAGAAACAAGCAGTTGGAGCATTTAAAAGTATCGCACCAAATACAGGATGGCACTGGATTGGACGTCTTGGCGTTGGAACTTGTTTTATATTACTTTCATTTTATAGCGTTGTAGGTGGATGGGTTTTAATATATTTTTTCAGGGGAGTAACAGGACAGCTTATTACTCCGGGACAAAATTACGGTTCGTTATTTACTGAAACAATTGGAAATCCGCTTTGGGCTATTACTGGACATTTCGCTTTTATGTTCATTACGATATGGGTTGTATCAAAAGGTGTACAAAATGGAATTGAAAAAGCAAGTAAATATATGCTACCAGCATTGTTCGTTTTATTTGTCGCTCTTATTATTCGTTCATTAACACTGGATAATGCGATGCAAGGCGTGAAGTTTTTCTTACAACCAGATTTCTCGAAGATTACTTCAGAAAGTATTTTATTCGCAATGGGCCAATCATTCTTTGCGATTAGTATAGGGATTTCGATTATGGTTACGTATAGCTCGTATTTAAATAAAAAAGAAAGTTTACCAAAATCAGCAGTTACGATTGTCGGATTGAATTTATTCGTTTCTTTATTTGCAGGTCTTGCTATATTTCCAGCAGTATTTTCATTAGGAATGGAGCCGACAGAGGGGCCGGGCTTACTATTTATTGTATTGCCATCTGTATTTAGCCAAATTCCATTCGGAGGATTGTTCTTAACTGTATTTCTTGCGCTATTTACATTTGCCACATTAACATCGGCATTTTCTCTACTAGAGACGGTTGTTTCAGCATTAGCAAATGGTGAACAAGAAAGAAGAGCTAAACTTTCATGGATCATCGGTTTCTGCATTTTTCTAGTAGGTATACCATCGGCCTTATCATTTGGAGTATGGAGTGATATTACGATTTTTGGGAAGAATATTTTTGATGCAGTAGACTTCTTATCTAGTAATATATTAATGCCGCTTGGAGCGCTATTCATTAGTATTTTCGTATCATTCAAGATGGAAAAGAAAGTGCTAGAAGCTGAATTTTTTGTAGGTGGAAATTACGGAAAGAAAGTATTTACTTGCTGGGCATTTTTACTTCGGTTTGTAGCACCACTTGCAATAATTATTGTCTTTTTAAATGTAATAGGGATTATTTAACAATAAATGTTAAGATATTCAGTAAAAAAGAAGGTGATGATTATAAAGGCGAATTTGATGGAAACAGGGAAATACATGAACATTAGAGGGAAAAAGCTATACGTTGAAACACATGGAAGTCCTAAAAATAAACCAGTATTATTTTTACACGGTGGTCCAGGTGAAAGCTGTTATGATTTTTCATTTCATCAAGCGGAACGATTAAAAGATTCCTTATATGTAATTATGATAGATCAAAGAGGAGTTTGTCGATCAGAAGGAATTACTGAGGAAGAATCTTTTGGATTAAATGATTTAGTTGAAGACTGTGAGGAAATAAGAAAACTACTACAAATTGAGAAATGGTCTGTAATCGGGCACTCTTTCGGTGGATATGTAGCATTGTTATATGCAAGGGCGTATCCAAATTCAATAGAGAAAATAATATTTGAAGGTCCGACTTTCGATTTTGCATTAACAAGTAGGGCTCTATTACAAAAGACAGGAACGTTATTAAAAAAGTATGGAAAAGAAGCGGGAGCAGAAGACTGCTTTGCTTATTCATCTAATAATGCTAGTTCAGAAGAGTTGTTAGAAGCTTATATAAGATTAAGTGCTGAATTAGAAGAAAAAAGAATGGAGATTTACAATTATAAAAAAGATGAGACAGACGATAGTTTATATAGTGATGAAGAGTGGGAAGTATTTTCAAATCGCTCCAAAATTCATTTTGATAGATTAAAATTAGAGGGAGCATGTCATACGTCATTATTATCTAAAATAAAAGATATACAAAATCCAATGTTATTAATTGTAGGAAAATACGATGTAGTAACGTGTGAAAAACAAATTGAAATATTTAATAATGATGCTTCAAATGGGAAGTATATTGTATTCGGGGAAAGCGGTCATTCACCGCATTATGAAGAAGCAGAGAGATTCGCAGAAACAATCATTCATTTTTTGAAATAAAAAAAAGGTGCTTCTAATAATGAGAAGCACCCTTTTTAAATTTCGGGATAAGTGATTGTAATGTTAGGCCATTTGCTTTGCCATTTCTTTTGATTAACTCTTTTGTTGTACATATGTATTCGTTCTTTCGTTTCCAGAAAATGAGGTGTAGGTTTCACTTGTAATGAAAGTACATCTTCAATTCCACATGGAGCTGTTAATATGAGATTGTTTTGCTCGTCAAGCGTAACTCCTAAAGCGGTTGCTGTTTCAGGAAATTTAGAAATAGCATCAACAGAAGAAGAGTATGGTGGCATTCCATTCACTACATGCATGCGAGTTTGATTTTTTACTGACCAAGGGATAGAGGCATCCATATTCGCTAGCTTCTGTTTTAATGATTGTTCGTACGCCTCATCTTTATGTAATGGATCATAATAAATGACATCGACATCTGGCGTAGCCGTTCTTACTTCGTAGTTATGTAAAGTATCCCAAATTTTAGAACGGACAAACCCAGCACAAATCCACCAATCAGGTAGCTCTAGTGATTTTGCCATTTTTAATACATACATCATCCATTCGTCGTTTTCTATAAAACGAATTATATCTTGCTCTGTTTTTATCTTCATTGATACATTCACCTTTCGAGTAAATTAATGCATCAGTTCAATAATCCATAAAATCCAGTAAGCACCTGGTACAAATAGTAGTTGTGCCAATAATGTGCCGAAAAGTCTAGATATCATTAGCCAACCATACATTTTACTCATTGCCTCAGCACCCTTTTCAGATTGTAAAGCACGTTCTGTTAAAAGGGCAATGCGTGGATCGAGTAGCACTGTTAATAAAATAGTGGCGAAACCATTCACAAGGCCAGAAGCTGTACTTGCATTTGTTGCATAAGTCGGATTTAAAAAAGAAGCATATAGTGCGGAAAGAACACCAGCTGTATAAATGGCAGTGGCAAACATATTAATAAGCATAATTCGCTTCGGAATTCCGCCAATACGCATTCGATGAATCATCTCAAGCTTTGGAAAGCGTACATATTTTTTTGTGTACTTTAATTTTTGAATGTTATTTGTTTTCATCATTCGAATGAATGAACCATCCGTTTCAAAGTTTTGAATAACGTATCCAAATAGCTTTGTCAAAGTTGGGTAGAGTATAATCGCGAGCAATGTACCGACAGAAGCAGATAATAGAACGAGCCGTATAATATGCTCTAAATCAATAGAAGAATCTAGCTTTGCTTCATCGACAATACCACCAATTAAAAAAGCTTGTAGTAAGTTAGATGTTCTTGAAATAAGTAGTACCATTCCTACGATGGATAAGGCAACGACAATCTTTTTTAAACGAACACCAGCTAATCGAATACTATAAGAGCTTGTTTCAACTGCGTGGATAACAATTGTGAAAGCCATTATAAAAATTAACGTAATTGACATGTGTTTCACCAGTTTCTATTAAATTAATTGTAACTTGTTCACTTTATCATATTCTTATATATTTTGTAACTGAAATTATGAAAGAAGAAAGTAAAAGAAGTAATTTTCTGACAAAATAAATTATGATAATATAGATAAGATGTGAATTGCATATAAAGTAAACAATGACTGGAGGAATATAATATGTACACTACATATCTCTTTGATTTAGACGGAACATTAACTGATCCGAAAGAAGGAATTATTAATTCTGCTTTATATGCGTTAAATAAGATGGGGATTGAAGAAGGGAATATAAGTGAGTTAGATTCATTTATCGGCCCACCAATCCAACAATCGTTTGCAGAAAGATATAATATGAATGAAATAGAAGTAGAACGAGTTGTGTTTTACTTTCGGGAATATTTAAAGCAAAATGGTTTATTAGAGAATAAAGTATACGATGGAATTCCAACTCTGTTGCAAGAATTAAAGGATACTGGCAATCGTTTGTTTGTAGCAACTTCAAAGCCTACTGTATTTGCGAAACAAGTAATAGAGCACTTTCAGTTAACATCTTTTTTTGAAGAGATTGTTGGGAGTAATTTAGATGGGACAAGAATAAAAAAGGAAGAAATAATTGCTCATATTTTACAACAGAATGAAGGACTTAATAAAGAGGAAGTTGTCATGATTGGAGATAGAAAGCACGATATAATAGGTGCAAATCATAATGGAATTGCTTCAATTGGTGTTTTATATGGCTATGGTAGTGAAAATGAGTTGATTGAAGTTAGTGCGACTCATATAGCGAAGGATATAGAAGAACTACACCATTTTTGTATAGAAAATAGTTTAATAAAAAAATAAAAATAAAAATAGAGACTAACAATCCCTTTATAACGTATGACGATGAAATCGTTTTTGTTTAAAGGGATTTTTCATATGTAATCGAATATGTATAATTAGACATTTTAGTATGAAAAATTTGTATGAATTAGAGGAGGGATGTCAGAAATGAAAGATTAGTAGAAGTTTATCAACAAAAGATTGAATTTTCAGTTTAAAGGAGGGGTATAATTGGAGCTAGTTATTATATTATTAGCACTTAGCTTACTTATGTTTGTAGCGTATAGAGGGTTTTCTGTTATTTTATTTGCACCGATTTTTGCATTATTTGCGGTATTTTTGACAGAACCTAGTTTTGTATTACCTTTCTTTTCTAATATTTTTATGGAGAAAATGGTAGGGTTTATTAAACTATATTTCCCGGTGTTTTTACTTGGAGCAATTTTTGGGAAAGTAGTAGAAATGTCAGGAATTGCTGATTCTATTGCAAAGACGATTGTAGAGTTGGTTGGAGAAAAACGTACGATTTTAGCGATTGTTTTAATGGGTGCTATTTTAACGTATAGTGGTGTTAGTGTATATGTAGTGGTATTTGCTATATTTCCGTTTGCAGCTAAGCTTTTTCGACAAGCTAATATTCCAAAGCGCTTAATACCTGGAACGATTGTTCTTGGAGCAGTGACGTTTACAATGGATGCGCTCCCTGGATCACCACAAATTCAAAATGTAATACCTACAACATTTTTTAAAACGGATATTTATGCTGCACCGATACTTGGTATTGTAGGGGCGATTTTTGTTCTCACGTTAGGTTTATTATATTTAGAGAGTAGGCGTAAGAAGGCAAAAGCAGCAGGTGAAGGGTATTTTGGTTTTAACGATGGGAATACTGAAATGGCAGCATCTTTGCAATTAGAACAAAAAGATATGCCGATATTAAGCAGTATTGAAATTACAAGAGTACAGCAAGTAATTGCATTTGTACCACTTATTTTAGTAGGTGTAATGAATAAAGTTTTCACAATCATGATACCAAAGTGGTATCCGAATGGGTTTGATTTCTCAGCTATTGGTATGAAAGCATTTGGAAAAGTAGAATTGAGTGCGGTAGTTGGAATATGGTCTGTAGAATTGGCACTTATAATAGGAATTTTAACAACTCTTTTATTATATTGGAAACGGGTAGTAACAGGATTTCAAGCTGGATTGAATACAAGTATTGGTGGTGCGCTACTTGCAACAATGAATACAGGAGCAGAATTTGGTTTTGGTGGTGTCATTGCAGCACTTCCAGGCTTTGCAATTATGAGAGACGGCATTTCTGCAACGTTCACAAATCCTTTAGTGAATGGAGCGGTAACGACGAATATTTTAGCCGGTATTACAGGTTCTGCATCAGGAGGAATGGGGATTGTTTTAAGTGCGATGGGGGATAAATTTATTGCAGCAGCAAATCAATTTGATATTCCATTAGAAGTTATGCACCGTATCGTATCAATGGCATCAGGAGGAATGGATACATTACCACATAACGGGGCTATTATTACTATTCTTACAGTAACAGGTTTAACACATAAACAGTCATATAAAGATATATTTGCTATTACAGTTTTGAAAACGCTTGCTGTGTTTTTAGTTATCGCATTCTATACTATTACAGGAATTTATTAAAAATAGATACTATATGAATTGTAAAGATTTATTTAGTTGATATTTTATAAACTAAAACATTAATAAGGGGAAGAAGGGGTGGAGTACTTGCAAGAAGTTGCTGAGTTTCGTATGCCGAAGTCTGTACTATATGGAAGAAATTCGATTGAAAAGCTGGGGGAACAATCAAAGAAGTTTGGGAAAAGAGCTTTTATAGTTACTGATACAATTATGGAGAAATTAGGGTATGTTGAAAGGTGCATAAAACAGCTAAATAAGAAAGGTATTACTGTTATTACATATAACAAAGTGAATGCTGAGCCTACAAATTTACACGTATTAGAAGCGTTAACGATTTGTAAAGAAGGAAAGTGTGATTTTATTATCGGTATTGGTGGTGGAAGTTGTATTGATGCTGCGAAAGCAGTAGCGGTGTTACATACTAATGGTGGAGCAATTGAATATTACGTCCAAAAAGATGTTGAAATAGAAAATGATCCACTACCACTCATTGCAATTCCAACAACTTCAGGTACTGGGTCAGAAGTAACAAGTGTAGCAGTAATTACGAATAAAAAAACAGATGTAAAAATGATGATGAAGCATCCGAGTTTTACCCCGCAAGTAGCGATTATTGACCCGATATTAACAAGTTCGGTACCACCTCATATTACGGCAGCGACAGGTATAGATGCATTATGCCATGCAATTGAAGCATATATTTCTAAATTTTCACAACCACTTACAGATGTACTTGCTCTTTCGGCTATTGAAAGTATTATGAAATATTTACGTATTGCATATGAAGATGGAGATAATATGGAAGCAAGGGAGGCAATGATGATCGCTTCATTACAAGCTGGAATTGCATTCTCAAATGCATCAGTTACGTTAGTCCATGGTATGTCAAGACCAGTAGGTGCACTATTTCATGTACCACATGGTATATCGAACGCCATACTATTACCTACAGTTTTAGAGTTCACAAAAACAAGTGCAGTGAAAAGGTTAGCTGAGATTGGACGCAATTTAAACAAAGACCTCTACTCATATTCTGAGGAAGAAGTAGCGAATTACACGCTTGCTGAAATAAAGAAACTTTGTTTCGATCTTCGCATTCCAAATTTAAAAGAATATGGAATTGATGAAATTGAGTTTGAAAATGCTATTTCAAAAATGGCCTCGGATGCAATTGAAAGTGGTAGCCCAGGAAATAATCCACGAGTTCCTTCTTATAATGAAATTAAACAGTTGTATCGACAATGTTTTAATTATCAATATGAGGATTCTATAAAAACATTAGGGGGTTAATTTCAGAATATTCGCATAAAATTTCCTTGGAAATAGTTTAAACAATACTTTATATTCTAAACTTAAATTCTTGTTTTATTATGTATAATATACATAATAAAACATTGTTATTAGTTTAGAAAAAAGCTTAGGTAGGTGTGTTATATGAAAACGATAGGGCTTATAGGTGGTATGAGTTGGGAATCGACTTCGGAATATTATCGAATTTTAAATGAAGAGATAAAAAGTAGATTAGGAGGATTACACTCAGCAAAATGTTTGATTAATAGTGTGGATTTTGAAGAGATAGAACGATTCCAGTCTAACGGGAATTGGGATGGAGCAGGGGAAGTATTAGGGAATGCGGCGTATTCATTGCAGAAGGGAGGAGCAGATTTTATAATCATTTGCACAAATACAATGCATAAAGTAGTGGAGAAAATAAAAGAGAATATTAACATCCCCGTATTGCATATTGCTGATACTACTGCAAAAGAAATTAAAAGAAAAGGTATTCAAACGATTGGTCTACTTGGAACAAAATATACAATGGAGCAAGATTTCTATAAGTCACGTATAGAAGAGAATAATATAAAAGTAATAGTGCCAGTAGAAAAAAATAGAGAAAAAATAAATGAAATAATTTATACAGAATTATGTTTAGGAGAAATAACATCGCAATCTAGAGAATATTATAAAAGAGTCATAGAAGAGCTAGTGCAAAAAGGAGCACAGGGAATAATTTTAGGTTGTACAGAAATAGGATTATTAATAAAGCAGGAAGACGTAGTAGTTCCGATATTCGATACAACTTTTATACATGCAATTGAAGCAGTAAATGTGGCTTTAGAAAGTAGGTTGTAATTATATTATGTAAACTTAGTTCGTGTATGTGGAAAACATTCAGAAAATATTTTATAATGTAAGTGGTTACATTCAAGGGGGAATGCGTATGTTTTTAGTTCAACCAATCGCATTTGTACATAATGAAAGAAAGGAAATAAAAGATGATGAATGGGGAGAAGTAAGATCCTGTATTACTTTAACTGAATTGTATACAGAGGAAAGTATACAAGGGATTGAAGATTTTTCTCATATTGAAGTTGTTTTTTATTTTCATAAAGTAACGGATGAACAAATTCAATATTTTGCTAGACATCCTAGAAATAATAATGATTATCCTAAAGTAGGTATTTTTGCACAGCGCGGGAAAAATCGCCCGAATCGCATAGGTGTAACAATTGTAAAAGTGATAAAAAGAGAAGGTAAATCAATTATTGTTGAGGGGTTAGATGCTATTGATGGTACCCCTATATTGGACATAAAGCCAATAATGAAAGAGTTTATGCCGAAAGAAGAAATACAACAGCCTAAATGGGTAACGGATATAATGAGAAAGTATTGGAAGGGGAATGGAGTAAAATGAGAATATATGAGGCAACAATTGCAGATTTAGATGGACTAGCATCAGTTTTTAATAACTATCGTATGTTTTACCGACAAGATTCCGATTTAGAAAGTGCAAAAGTATTTTTAAGAAATCGTATCGAGAGAAAGGAATCCGTTATTTTCGTAGCAGTTGAAGACGGTGAATATATTGGATTCACGCAATTATATCCATCATTTTCTTCCATTTCAATGAAAGAATTATGGATTTTAAATGATCTGTTTGTACAAGCGGCGAAGCGCGGATCTGGAACAGGTAAAAAATTATTAGAAGCTGCTAAAAAATTCGCATTAGAAAATGGCGCAAAAGGTGTAAAATTACAAACAGAGATTGATAATTTATCAGCACAGCGATTATATGCTGAAAATGGTTATTTGAGAGATAATCGTTATTTCCATTATGAATTAACATTTTAAAAAATGTAAGATTAAAAGAGACGTTTTCAAAATGAAAACGTCTCTTTTAAATTGTATTATAGTTGATTTAAAACCCAGTTTGTTGCATCTTCAAAGTTTTCTGCAATGTAGTTTGGCTCAATATGTGCCCACTTGTCTCGGTACGTATGTAAAGCATCGTATCCAGCGCCTGTTCGTACTAATATCGTTGTTGCATTCACTTTTTCTCCTGCCACAATATCAGTCCAACGATCACCAACTATAGCACATTCTGTTAAATCAAGCTCATGTTTTTCCGCTGCTTTAAGAAGCATGCCTGTACTTGGTTTACGGCATTCACAACCATCCCCGTGTTTATGAGGACAAACGTAAATATCATCAAAACCGAAACCTTCTAATTCTTGTACAAAATCAGCTACAGTCGCTATTCCATCCGCGATACCTGGTTGATTTGTGAAAGAGAAAATTTTTATATTTTGAGCTTTTAGTTTTTGCAGAGCTGCTTTTGTAAAGGGGAATAATGTAAAAGATCCAGGATAATGTATTGTAGTGTCGCCGCCAATTGTACCGTCACGATCAATGAAAATTGCTTTAATGTTTGTCATAGTTATAGTCCCTTCAATTAAAAAGTAGTTTAAAAATGTTTTACAAATCGATATCCATTTACTTCATAACCTAATTTTTTGTAAAAAGGATGTGCTTCCACTCTTTTTGTTCCGCTAACTAGCCATGTTCCAATGCAATTATGCTTCTTTGCTAACTGTTCTGCATAATTCATTAACACTTGTCCAATGCCTTTCCGCCGTATTGTGGAATCGACGCTAATAATTGAAATTTCTCCATAACGAGTTACATCTTCTAAATTTTCGCGTATACGAAACCCAAGTAATCCAAATATAGTTTCTTCTTCCTCATAAACATATAAAAAATCAAAAGGACTCATGTGTACGAATTGCAATCGGTTGTTCATATCTTCATAGGAAATAGAGGAACCTTTTAATTCTTTTGTTAAAGAACAAAGTGTATCTATATCATCTATCATCGCTTCACGAATTTGAAAAGGCATAGTATTCACTCCAATAAAATGTAATCAAACATTTAATATTCTGTTAAAAAATGTTTTTTCCTGCTATGAAAATAAATATTTTATAATGATATATAGATAGTGTTATTATTTTCCTTGATTGTATTGGGAATGGAAAGAAGGGGAATGTATGTTGAAGGTGAATATCCGCTCAGCTGGATATGAAATAGGTGAAAAAACAATTCATGATATTGCTTTTTCAATTGAAAAAGGTGAATTAGTTGCTCTTATTGGCGCAAATGGTGCCGGGAAAAGTACTACGATTAAAACGATGCTAGGCTTACTTGTAAATATGAATGGTGAAATATCATTTGGTGAAAAGAAAAATCCGTATGCATATGTGCCAGAACATCCAACATATTATGAGTATTTGACGCTCTGGGAACATATTGAATTATTAATGGCTGCTCGTGAGAATGAAGTAGGAAGCTGGGAAAGGGAAGCTGAAGAATTATTACATATGTTTCGAATGGATAAGCATAAGCATGAGTATTTATCAAAGTTTTCAAAAGGGATGAAACAAAAATCGATGCTTATATTGGCGTTTTTAACTAAGCCAGATTTTTATATAATTGACGAACCTTTTATCGGATTAGATCCAGTAGCTACGAAAGAGTTTTTAAGTTATTTATATAAAGAAAAAGAGCGCGGGGCAGGAATTTTACTTTGTACGCACGTATTGGATACTGCTGAAAGAATTTGCGAAAGATTTTTGCTCATTTCACAAGGTACATTAGTTGCAGATGGACATTTAGAGTCTATTCAAACGTTAGTAGAAATGCCAGGGAGTTCATTATTAGACTGTTTTGATGTAATCGTAAGGCGTGAACAGCATGATTAAAAAACAATTTTATAAAAGATTACGCCCTGAACTTGAGCGGAAATGGAAGTCCATACGTTCGGTAACAGATTGGACAGTTGCGTTATATATAATTATTCCAGCACTTATATTTATGGGAATCTATTATCGATCACTATGGACGGAAACATTATCGATGGAAGAGACTGTGTATTTCGGATTAGGTTTACTCGCATTTTATCTTGTAACATATTCGAGAGGTGTACGCTCGTTTTTTGAACAAGCAGATAGCTTATTTTTAATTTCGTATCCAACTCATATGCGAAAATTAATTCAGTATGGCATGATATATACATTTATTCGAATAGCGATAACGAATGTAATGGTAGTAGTTGTTATGTTACCAGTGTTAATGAAAAGTATCGGAGCGACAAAGATACAAATCGTATTATTTTGGACATTCTTTACTGTATTTCGATTTATGTTGTCGTTGTTGACGAGATTTATTCATATACGTGTGGGGAAACGATGGCTACTATGGATTATAAAAAATGTAATATTTTCTATAAGTCTATCCTTTTTTGGATTGAGTCTGTTTCTTATTTATAAAAATCCATTTTATTCTATACTATGTATCGGTCTAGCAGTTTTTCTAATTATCGTATTGATAAAAGAAAAACTAAATTATAAAAATTGCTTTTTTAAAGAAGTTGAGAAAGAGAAAGAAGAAAGTATGCGCTGGACGAGTGGGATTATGCAAGTTGGTGGTCATGCGGCTAAACCGAGTAGTTCGAGTAAAAAACCGTGGATGTTCCCACATTCTAAAAGACTTTTAGGGAAAAAAGCTGATTCGCGTATCGTTGAATCTTTTTTGAAAGAATTTTTCCGTACAAGTAGTGCACGAATATTTTATATTCAAATTGTATGTATAAGCACGGTAAGTATTATGATGAGTCCGAGGTGGATTGCAGCTATTATCCTCGTATTTACGTTAGTTGCAATTTCTCGTTATGCACGCGATTATTGGAATGAATTTACGAAAAAAATGTTTCTATATTTATATTGTGATGAAGGCAAATTACTATTGTTAAGATGGAAGGCAGATCGCTATTTATTACTTCCAGTAATATTTTTGTATGGAATAGTTATACTTTCTCATTTTTATTTATTACCAGCTGTAATTGCCGGGATTATTTTTATAGTATGGATTGGTTGGATTCTATTTTTACCATAGAAAAAGAGCCGGAAATGGCTCTTTTTCTAGTCTGTAACACACTGGTAAATAAAATATACTAAAAGGAGTATGCTTGCGGCTGAGTACACGACATCTAAAGTCATCTGATTGTCCCCCTCATTGTTGTTGTATTTATAGTGTATGAAATCTTACAATTTCATATTCAAGTGAAAAATATGTGAACGTTAACAAAATTGTAAAGTGCAAAAATTACAATCATTTTGTATAATAGAAGAAACAACCGTTATATAAAATATAATGAGTGAAAGGGGAGGGAACATAAATGCCAAATTGGTTTAGAAAAACCTTAGTCGCATTAATTACCGTATTTACGTTTGGTTTAGTGACGCCTCCTTCCATATTACTTGATAATGCCAAAGCTGCGGACAAGCCTACGAGCACAGCTGGGCAACAAAATTTGGAGAGTACGTCCTATACATATGAAGAAACAAATGATAGGTTAACCACCGATACTTTTGTTAACTATGCGATGCAAGAAGCAGAGAAGCAATCTATGCAAAAATTCGGCTCTAAAATTGGGCCTGTAATTGAAGATGAATTTAAAGATGTTGTATTACCTAAAATTGAAGAGGCAATTGCGGAACTTGCAAATGATGTGCCAGAAGAATCGTTACAATCATTAGCGATTTCTCAAAGACCGGCTGGCGGAAATAATGAAAAGATTTTTCATGTTTATGACACGAAATCAGGAAATGACTTACTGCGATTTCATGTGAGGAGAGATCATCCACCGCAAGATGGATATTATTTTAATTTCCACTATCATCGTTTTGATGATGGATATTCAGGACACCATGAGTTAGGAAATATTTATTGGAATACGAATGTACCGCCGAAATGGTTGTCTTAAAAAGAACGAGAGAAAATCTTGTTCTTTTTTTCTTTATGAAAGGATACGACATTTATGTTGTTGAATAACATATGTTTAGGAAAAAAGAAAAAAGGGAGTATGGGGATGCAAAAATATATCGTTTTTGACTTTGATGGCACATTAGTAGATTCACAAAATATATTTGTACCGATTTATAATCAACTTGCTGAAAAGCACGGATATAAAACGGTAAGGGAAGAAGAAATTGAGTATTTACGTAAATTAACGATGCCAGAGAGATGTAAGCAACTCGATGTACCACTGTATAAACTACCGATATTAGCGCTGGAGTTTTATAAATTGTATCAACCTGCTATAAAAGATCTCGTTTTGTTCCATGGGATGAAGGATGTATTAGATGAATTACATAAAAAAGGCTACGGGATTGCCGTCATATCATCGAACTCAGAAGAGCATATTCGGGCGTTTTTACACAATAATGGTATCGAAAATATTCAAGAAGTGTATTGTTCTAAAAATTTATTTGGTAAAGACAAAATGATAAAAAGATTTTTAAAATCAAAAAAAATAACAGAGCAAGATATGTTATATGTCGGTGATGAACAGCGAGACGTAGCAGCGTGTAAAAAGGCTGGTGTGAACGTAATTTGGGTATCTTGGGGATATGATGTCATTGAAACAGTAGAAAAAGATGCACCAGATTATATGGTTCATACGCCTATGGAAATTGTACAAGTCGTACAGGGGGCACATTCTTAATATGAATACACTTCGAGCAGGTATTCATCATATTGAATTTTGGGTCGCGAATTTAGAGGAGTCTATTTCTTTTTATGATAAATTGTTTTTGATAATTGGATGGAGAAAGTTAAATGAAGTAGCATATAGTACGGGAGAAAGTGAAATATATTTTAAAGAGATGGACGGGGAAATTGTAAGGACTTTAGGGCCTAGACATATTTGTTACCAAGCTATTCGTAGAGAAGTAGTTGATGAAGTAGCAGATTTTCTTGCTAGTACAAAAGTGAAGGTAATACGTGGTCCGATAGAAATGAGTCATTATTCGGACGGATACTATACTATTGATTTTTACGATCCGAATGGATTTATTATAGAAGTAGCGTATACACCAAATGTAGAAATGTAAGGGGAATAAACATGAAGACAATTACAGCACGGCAAAACAATATACAAATAGTAAAAGATGCAGCAAATATTGAAGAAATCTCTAAAGGTTTCTCTCCTGATAAAAAATATATCATTACGACTATTGAAGATGAAAAGTATTTGTTACGGACAGGCGATATAAAAGAGTTTGAAAGAAAGAAAATAGAGTTTCAAATTTTAAATGAAATGCAAAAACGTAGTGTGCAAGCACAAAAGCCAATTGAAATGGGTTTGTTGGAAGAAGAAGGTTTATGCTACGGTGTTTTTTCGTATATAGAAGGAGAAGATGCGAAGAAGCTATTGCCTACGTATTCACCAAAAGAACAATATAATATTGGTATAGAGGCAGGAAAAGATTTAGCAAAAATGCATACATATGAAGCTCCTAAGGATATATTTCCATGGTATGAAAGAGCAATGAAAAAACACCGGAAATATTTAGTGGCATATAAAACATGTGGAATAAAAATAAAAAATGATGATAAAATCATAAAGTTTATAGATGATAATGAAATGTATTTACAAAACCGCCCAAATCGATTTCAACACGATGATTTTCATTTAGAAAATATAATTGTGCGGGATGGGAAATATGTAGGTGTTGTTGATTTTAATGGATACGACTGGGGCGATCCACTTCATGATTTCGTGAAAATTGCACTATTTGCAAGGGACATTAGTATTCCGTATTCAATTGGACAAATAGAAGGATACTTTAATGGTAGAATACCAGAGGAGTTTTGGAAATTATATGCGGTGTACGTTGGCATGACAGTTTTCTCATCAGTTGTCTGGTCCTTACGAGCAGCACCGCATATGTTAGATGATACGTTAGAACGTCTTACTATAGTTTTAGCGGATCATAAAAACTTTGAGCTATCAAAGCCAATTTGGTTTCAACCAGAAAAGATTGATATGAAATAGAAAAGGTAGGTGTGATTCACATCTACCTCTATTTTTTACCATTCTTCGTTTTGAAGCAGTTGTAATGCTAACTTTAAATCTACATCTTCTTGTATATGTTCCGGAGTCCACGGGATATGTATATGCGGTTGTATACCAATTCCGGACATTCCTTCGCCTTTATCTATAATAGAAAGCCGTGAAGTAGGGTAGTAAAGAGCAAATGTATCAGCCCATTCCATTACTGCTAAATTAGAATAATCATTTAAACCAGCAGTAGGATCGTCCCATCCTTTTTTATCAATACAACCGGAATAATCGTGATGAGTAATCGAAACAATTTCTTTAAAAATTTCTGTGTACATAGCTTT
Source organism: Bacillus sp. RC242 (assembly GCF_044908245.1). Lineage (NCBI taxonomy): Bacteria > Bacillati > Bacillota > Bacilli > Caryophanales > Bacillaceae > Bacillus > Bacillus sp. RC242. Next base: position 105,500 of record NZ_JBIYCZ010000010.1, on the reverse strand, counting down.
TCCACTTTATAATTTAATTAGTTGAATAATAGAATTCTGTATCCTTTACGTATTATCCTTTTTTGGGATGAAGAATTTAAAGGGAAATAGAGGGAAGTGTTGTCATCCCTCTATTTAAAAATTATTTAATTTTCTTAAATGCAAGCGGCTGAGTACTTAACATAGCTGGTACATGTAACTGAAGGGATGGGAATTCACCACTCACACTCATTTCATAAGCGAATAATAAACTCATTTTCATTTGGAATAACTCAACTTCTGCGGAGAAGATGTCGTAATGATGATGCCCTAATTGAATATCCATCTCCATAAATTGTACATTTAACGAATCATCTCGCTTGTATATTTGTAATGTTCCGTATGCAGGATGTTCAAAAGTACCAGTATAATCCTCTAACTTGTGAGAAGGTGTAGTTCCTTTAATTTGTTCAGGAAGTGATTCAGTTGCTTCTTTCATCATTTCCTTCATTTTTTCAGTATCTTCTACAGCACGTTTATGCCAATCAATGGATTCTAATTCAAGTAGTTCATCATAAATTTGATTAGCGAGATAAGTAGGAAGTAATGTGCCTCCAGCATTTGTCAAAATGACAAGGCCTATGTTTTCATTTGGTATGAATGAAACGAGCGCTGAAAATCCATCAATATTACCGCCATGATGAACCACCTTATTACCACGATAAGCACTAATAAACCAACCAAGTCCGTAACTATTTAATGGAGATTCGGGAAGTGATAAAATCGGTTGATCTGGAATTGAATTGTGTGGTGTATACATTTGTTGTAATAATTCAGAGGAGATTAATTCATGATCTCCAAACTTTCCTTCGTTTAAGTGAAGAAGTACCCAATTTGCCATATCTTCAATTGTAGAATTAATACATCCAGCAGCGCCGACTGTATCGATGTTACGGAATGGAACTTCTTTTATTTCACCTTCATTTTCAATGTAAGGTAAAGCATAATCATCTGTAGTTTGTGAATCTGTAGCAGAGAAATTTGTATGTCTCATATTTAAAGGTTCTAAAATATGTTCTGTAGCGTATTGCTCCCACGTTTGATTTGTAATGTTTTCAACAATGTGGCTAATTGTTGCATACATTAAGTTGTTATAAAGAAATGCTGTGCGGAACGGTGCATCAAGTTGTAAATGTTTTATTTTTTCAACGAGATCTTTTCGAGATAAGGAAGAGCTGTACCAAAGAGCCTCATGACGACTTACCCCAGTACGATGGGAAGCCAAATCTCGTCCTGTAACTTGTGAGCTAGCAAGTAGTTCAGATAAAGAGAAGTTAGGTATATAAGACTGGACAGGAGTATCCCAATTAAACTTTTTTTGCTGTGCCAACAAGCTTAATGAAAGTGTGCCAAAAGCTTTCGTTGAGGAACCGATTGCGAACCGAGTACTTGGTGTAACAGGTTCTTTTGTTTCTATATTTCGATATCCGAAACCTTCTGAAAGAATAACTTCACCGTCTTTTATAACAGCTACAGCAGCACCAGGAACGTTTAAATCCTTCATCATTTTTTCAACCGTTGTTTGTAACGAAGTCATAACAGGAGTTTCAATTTTAGACATACTTCTAACCTCCAAATATAAATTTTGTCCTACCGCACTATACTTTCGGTAATAGAAAATGAAAACCTTTTTAAATATGGAAAGTTAATAATTTTGTAAGAATTACTGAAATAATTTTTATTTATCAAGATTATTAAATTTATTGTTTTTCATGTTATGATAAATTTCATATAAGATTGAAAGAAGGTTTTCCTACATATGAAACATGCTGAATATGAATACTTAAATTTATGCCGCCATGTAATGGAGCACGGTACGAAGAAAGAAGATCGTACAGGGACAGGAACTGTATCTGTATTTGGATATCAAATGCGTTTTGATCTGAGTAAAGGATTTCCTTTATTAACGACAAAGAGAGTCCCGTTTCGCCTTGTAGCAAGTGAACTGCTTTGGTTTATGAAAGGTGATACAAACATTCGCTATTTATTGCAACATAATAATAATATTTGGAATGAATGGGCGTTTAAGAGCTGGGTAGAAAGCGATGAGTATACTGGCCCTGATATGACAGATTTCGGTCTTCGCTCACAACAAGATGAGGAATTTAAGAAGCGATACGATGAGCAAATGGAATTGTTTAAAAAGAACGTTTTAGAAGACGATGAATTCTCAACGAAATTTGGATATTTAGGAGACGTATACGGAAAGCAGTGGCGTGCTTGGAAAACGACAGCTGGTGAGACACTTGATCAATTAAAAGATGTAATTGAAATGATTAAGAAAACACCAGATTCACGCCGGCTAATTGTTTCTGCTTGGAATCCTGAAGATGTACCAAGTATGGCTTTACCGCCTTGTCATACGCTATTCCAGTTTTATGTAGCAGATGGAAAGCTTTCTTGTCAGTTATATCAGAGAAGCGGTGACATATTCCTTGGCATTCCATTTAACATTGCAAGCTATTCACTTCTAACACATTTAATAGCACATGAATGTGGTCTTGAAGTAGGAGAGTTTGTTCATACAATTGGTGATGCACATATTTATACAAATCATTTTGAACAAGTCGAAAAGCAGTTGGCACGTGAACCACGCCCGTTCCCTAAACTTACATTAAATCCAGATGTGAAATCTGTGTTTGATTTTGAGATGGAAGATTTAACGATTGAAGGATATGATCCACACCCAGCGATTAAAGCACCGGTTGCAGTGTAATTGTAGAGGAGATGACAAGATGATTGTTTCATTTATGGTCGCAATGGACGAGAATAGAGTAATTGGTAAAGATAATAACTTACCTTGGCGTTTACCGAGTGAATTACAGTATGTAAAGAAAACGACGATGGGTCACCCACTTATTATGGGGAGAAAGAACTATGAAGCAATTGGTAGACCATTGCCTGGAAGACGTAATATTATTGTAACTCGTAATGAAGGGTATCATGTAGAAGGCTGCGAAGTAGCTCATACTGTAGAAGAAGTGTTTGAACTATGTAAAAATGAAGAAGAGATTTTTATTTTTGGCGGAGCGCAAATTTATGATCTCTTTTTACCTTATGTAGACAAGTTATATATAACAAAAATCCACCATGCATTTGAAGGAGACACATTCTTCCCAGAAATGGATATGACAAATTGGAAAGAGATTTTTGTAGAAAAAGGTTTAACGGATGAAAAAAATCCGTATACGTATTATTACCATGTATACGAGAAACAACAATAATAATAAAAATTGATGTGAGTATTCGCATCAATTTTTTTATTTGTATTTATAAATGTAAGTTTATAGATGATATTCAATAGTGCTATAATGAAAGGTAGCATGTGAAAAATGCTGAAATTTTCAAAAGTATTAATATAGAAAGAGGAGGAGAATCAGTTGAGAAAAATATGGGGGATTCTTTTTCTTTGCTTAACATTCATGTTAGTTGGATGTGGTAAAGAAGAAAAACCACAAGAAGCGTTTGATACATATGTAAAAGCATGGAATAAACAAAAATTTGCAGATATGTACGATCAATTATCAGAAAATGCAAAAAAAGATATTTCAAAGAAAGAGTTTACTGAGAAATATGAAAAAATTTATTCTGGTATTGAAGTGAAAGACTTAAAGGTAGAAACAGGGGAAGTAAAAGAAGATAAAAAAGATGAAGGCCCTGTTCCTTTTAAAGTAAGCATGGATACAGTTGGTGGTAAAATCACTTTTGGTCATGAAGCAAAAATGGTGAAAGAAAAAGATGGAGATAAAGAATCTTGGAAAATAGATTGGACTCCTGATTTCATTTTCCCTGGCATGACAAAAGATAGTAAAGTGCGTATGCAGGCAACACAACCAAAACGTGGTGAAGTTTACGATCGTAATGGAAAAGGTCTTGCGACGAATGGGAAAGCTTCTGAGATTGGAATTATTCCAGAAAAATTAGATGAAACTGCTCCGCAAACGAAAGAAGCAGTAGCGAAGTTGTTAAATATGTCTGTAGAAGAGATTGATCAAAAACTAGCTGCGAAATGGGTAAAACCAGGGTATCTCGTACCAATTGGAATTTTGCCTGAGGGAGCAACGCAAAATACGTACATCGATTTACCTGGTGTTGCAGCAAAACCTGTAAATGTTCGTACATATCCGTTAGGGGAAGCAGCAGCGCATCTTACTGGTTATATCGGAAAAGTAAATGCAGAAGATTTAAAAACGCTTCAAAAGAAAGGCTATCAAGCCGATGATCCAGTTGGTAAAGCTGGATTAGAGCAAGTATTGGAAGAACAGCTACGCGGGAAAAAAGGTGGCCGTGTCTTCATGGAGGATGCACAAGGAAAAGAAATTAAAAATTTAGCGAAAACAGATGCTGTTGATGGAGAAAATGTAACTTTAACTATCGATAGTGTTGTTCAAGAAAAAACGTATAATGAAATGAAAGGAGAAGCTGGTTCAAGTGCGGCAATTAATCCGAAAAGTGGAGAAACAATTGCTCTTGTAAGTAGTCCAGCTTATAATCCTAATTTAATTGCACGAGGAACATCAAAAGCACAGCGCGAGGCTTGGAATAATGACCCGAAAAAACCGATGACGAATCGATTTACACAATTATCGGTACCAGGTTCTGTATTTAAGCCAATTACAGGTGCAATTGGTCTTGAAACAAAAACAATCGATCCAAAAGAAGAATTGAAAATTGAAGGACTGAAATGGACGAAAGATTCTTCTTGGGGCAATTATTACGTAACACGTGTAAAAGATGCAAATCCGATTGATTTTGATAAGGCAATGAAATACTCGGATAATATTTATTTCGCACAAGAAGCTTTGAAAATTGGAAAAGATAAATTTATGGCTGAGGCGAAAAAATTCGGATTTGATGAGAAATTACCAATTGAATACGGATTCCCAGCTTCTAAAATCGCAAATGATGGCATAAAAAATGATATTCAAATGGCAGATACAGGATATGGACAAGGACAAGTCTTAATGACTCCTCTTCATTTAGCTTTAACGTATGCACCGATTGTAAATGATGGAACGATTCCATCGCCATATCTTATTAAAACAGATAAACAACCAAAAGCTTGGAAAGAGAACGTGATTTCTAAAGAAAATCAAGATATATTGAAAACGGCTTTAACGAAAGTAATTAACGATCCAGATGGTACGGGGAAAATTGCGAAAATTGATGGTATGACCCTTGCTGGTAAAACAGGAACAGCAGAATTAAAAGTATCAAAAGAGGCAGAAGGAAAAGAACTAGGTTGGTTTGCTGCGTTTGATTTAAATTCACCTGATATGGTCATTACAATGATGATTGAAGATGTAAAAGGTAGAGGTGGAAGTAATATTCCAGCTGAAAAAGTGAAACATGTTTTTCAAAAATAATATGTAATAAAAGGCTATCTCTATAGTGTATAGAGATAGCCTTTTTGCATGAGGAATTCTAAATATCTATATACTGAATTTTAAAGGAACAAAATAAATCATTAACTTACGAAAAAAAAGTAGCTATTTTTTATTGACATCAAACATAACTTTTTGTATTATACTTACATAAGGTAAGTTGTTTACTTTAAAATTATAAATCTCAAATTAAAGATAAAATGTGTAAAAGGGAGCTAATACAATGACAAAAGTACTATTTATTACAGCAAATCCAAATTCAGCAGAAGGTTCTTTCGGTATGGCAGTAGGAGAAGCTTTTATCGAAGCATATAAAAACGAACATCCACAAGACGAAGTTGTAACAATTGATTTATTCAATACAACTGTACCAGCAATCGATGCAGACGTATTCGCTGCTTGGGGGAAATTTGCAGCAGGCGAAGGATTCGAAACTTTAAGTGAAAATCAGCAACAAAAAGTTGCAGCAATGAACAATAACTTAGAAACATTTATGCATGCAGATCGTTATGTATTCGTGACTCCAATGTGGAACTTCAGCTACCCAGCAGTAGTGAAAGCATACTTAGATAACTTATCAATCGCAGGTAAAACATTCAAATATACTGAAAATGGTCCAGTTGGCTTACTAGAAGGCAAAAAAGCACTTCATATTCAAGCTACAGGCGGCGTTTACTCTGAAGGAGCATACGCATCTATGGACTTCGGTCGCAATCACTTAAATGCGGTATTAGGATTCATGGGTGTATCAGACACTGAATATATTGCAGTTGAAGGAATGAATGCAAATCCTGAAAAAGCACAAGACATTAAAGAAGCAGCAATTGTAAATGCACGCGAATTAGCAAAACGTTTCTAATATAGAAAACTTCAAAATGTCCAAACACTTGTTGTTTGGACATTTTTTCTTCTTTTTCCTTCGTTTGTCTAGTATAATGAAGGTCGGAATGATAATAGGTGGGGGTTCTGTATGATTCAAACGTTTTTTAAAATCTTTTATTTAATTTTAATCGTAATTGCGATTACACCAAGGTTGTGGCGTATAAAAAGAAAAGCAAATGCGATGTCACCGCAAGAAAAAGATAGTGTTGTGTATAAAACAACAAACTGGTTTGGTAAGAAAATGGTGGGTGTAACTGGATCGACTGTAGAAGTAAAGGGACTTGAAAATGTTCCGAAAGACAAGCCGGTGCTAGTTGTAAGTAATCATCAAAGTAATATGGATATTCCTGTGTTACTAGGTTACTTAAATAAGCCAATTGGATTCGTTTCAAAAGCGGAAATTAAAAAGTTTCCGGTTGTGCCAACATGGATGGAACTAATGAATTGTGTGTTTATGGACCGCAGCGATCGTCGTCAATCTCTTAAGGCAATTAAAGATGGAATTGAACTGTTAAAGAGCGGGCATTCTATCGTGATTTTTCCAGAGGGAACGAGAAGTAAGGGTGGCGAAATTGGTGAGTTTAAAGCAGGGAGTTTTCACCTTGCTTTAAAATCTGGCGTATCTATATTACCAGTAACTTTAGATGGTACATATAAGATGTTTGAGGCTAATGGAAATCGTATGAAACCAGCTCATGCAACATTAACAATTTCTAAGCCAATTACACCTGAAGAATATGCAAGTATGGATGCTAAAGAGTTAACCCAGCATACAAAAGATATTATTGCATCTCAATTACATAAGTAATAAAAAAAGTTTCAGCTTAAACAAGCTGAAACTTTTTTTATGCTGTGGGTAAGACATAAAACAGTACGCAGAAAAACATCATTGTACTACCGCCTAGTACGAAGAGATGCCAAATGGCATGATTGAACGGAAGTTTTTCCCAAAGGAAGAATATAGCTCCCACAGAATACAAAATGCCGCCTATTAATAGTAGTGAGAAGCCGTGACCGGTTAAATTTTCATAAAGGGGTTTAATGGCAACGATGATGAGCCAGCCCATAATGATATAACATAATGTTGATGTTTTAATAAAGCGACGAACAAAGAAGATTTTGAAAATAATGCCCCCAATCGCAAGGGTCCAAATAATTGCGAGTAAAGTCCAACCGAGCGGGCCACGCAGTGTAATGAGTAGAAATGGTGTATACGTGCCGGCAATTAATAAATATATGGCGGAGTGATCTAAAATGGTAAATAACTTTTCTACTTTTGGATGATGGATACTATGTAACAGTGTAGAAAATAAGTATAGCAAGAACATGCTTACACCATAAACGGTAAAGCCAACAACAGCAGATGCTGTGCCATGTTTGGAAGCATGAATAATTAATATGATTAAGGCAGGGATGCTTAAAATGGCACCGATACCATGGGTAATTGCATTCGCAATTTCTTCTTTTACAAATTGGGTCATTCTTTTAATTTTTTGCGTCATAATGTTAATTCCTTTCACTGTATTGAGATAAGTTATATTTTCCTTAACCATATCATATACAAAAGGAATAGAAAATGATATTCAATTGATTATATTTTCGAATTTTTTTGACAAAAGACAACGGATACATTGACGTTTACGAAATTTTTTGACAAAATGAACTTATGGAATAGTAGGACAAGGAATCTACTTATGAAGGGGATGGGGAAATGTTTTCAAATATTGGCTTTCCAGGGTTAATTTTAATTTTAGTAGCAGTGTTAATTTTATTTGGCCCAAAAAAGTTACCGGAAATTGGGAAAGCTTTAGGGGAAACGTTAAAAGAATTTAAAAAATCAACAAAAGAATTGACTGATGAGGCATTTCAAGAGAAAGAAAAAAATAAATAAATAAAAGAATATGCTGAAGTTTTTCTCGGAATGGATAAATAAAGTGTGGTGAACGAGATGGAAGATCGGGAAATGAGCGTAGTAGAACATATTGTTGAGCTTCGCAAACGAGTAATATATACAGTATTATCCTTTGTATTATTTTTAATTATTGGATTTACTTTTACGAAGGATATTTATTTTTGGCTTGTAAAAGATTTACCAATGAAATTAACTGTTCTCGGTCCAAGTGATGTGTTGTGGATTTTTTTCTCGATTGCTACAGTATTTGCTATCGTTTGTACAATTCCTTTTGCTGCGATACAAATTTGGTTATTTGTAAAACCAGGTTTACATCCCAATGAACAAAAAATGACATTAATGTATATACCGGTATTGTCTATATTATTTATAGCAGGCCTATCTTTTGGTTATTTTATCGTCATGCCATTTTTATTTCATTTCCTAACTACAATTGGTAATGAGATGTTTAATACGATGTTTACAACGGAAAAATATTTTCATTTCGTATTAAATTTAACAGTTCCGTTTGCTGTTATATTTGAATTACCTGTAGTTGTTATGTTTTTAACGAGTATAGGTCTTCTAACTGCAGAATTTCTTCAAAAAATAAGAAGATATGCTTATGTCGTGTTGATTATAATTGCATCATGTATATCGCCGCCAGATTTTTTATCACATAGTTTAGTAGCGGTACCGCTTATTTGTATTTATGAAATCAGTATCGCTTTATCAAAGATAGTTAGTAAACGAAAACAGAAAAGAGAAGAAATACAGTCGAAAAGTGCCTCGTTATAAAGGCACTTTTTAATTTATTTGTTATACTCTAGCTATAATTGTATACAATATATAGAAGGAAAAAATTATAGAATCTCCAAAATTTAGACAAACTTTTCATTTTTATAAGTTTATACTGAAGTTATCAAGCTATATATGGATAATAAGACTCCCGTCTCAAAGGATATATAGGACAGGGTTCGAATTAGGTGGATATAAATGAAGTATTAACTTCTAAATGGGGCAGCTTAAGGATATTTTAGTATTCATAGGAAACCTACACTAAAAAACGTGTTAAAGAATAAAGTGGAGGAAGTTCAAAAATCCAACGAAAAAGAGGATTGATATTGTGATTACGAAAAGTTTTTATTTCACTCATGCAACAGGAAATTGTATTAAAATATTTGAAATCCCTGTCCTACAAACACAGCATCCATTAGCGTTTCTAATTCAGTCTCGTCTTCAATTGTTTATTGCGAAAATTCAAAAACATAAAAACCCAAGATTCTCGTACTCTTTCCGTGAATATTTACAAAGTTGTTTGAAGTGGAATGATTATTCAAATGTATATAAGACAAATACTCTTGAAAAGAATGCATAATACACAGCAGGGACAGAGTTAGATAGGCTCTGTCTTTTTTATTTTAGGTATAAAAATATAATTAATTTGGTGAAATTCATTCGAAATTGTTGAAAGCATCGGGAATGCTAGTATAATAACAGGGAGAGCGTATTGGAAAGGGAAGAATATAATATGCAAAAAATTAAAATTGTAACAGATTCAACGGCAGATTTATCAAAAGATATAATTGAGAAGTATGATATTCATGTTTTACCATTATCTATTTCTGTAAATGGACAAACATACTTAGATCGTGTAGATTTACAACCGGATGAATTTATTGAAGAAATGATTAAATCAGAAGAATTACCAAAAACATCACAACCGGCTATGGGTACATTTGTAGAAATGTATGACAAGCTAGGCGAAGATGGAAGTGAAGTACTTTCCATTCATATGACAGGTGGAATGAGCGGTACTGTCGCAACAGCGAATAGCGCTGCATCAATGACAGATACAAAAGTAACAGTTGTTGATTCTCAATTTATTACACATGCTTTAGCATATCAAGTAATTGAAGCGGCAAAAATGGCAAAAGAAGAATGCTCACTAGAAGATATTTTAAAACGTATTGATGAAGTAAGAAAGAATACTCGTTTATATGTTGTCGTAGATACATTAGAAAACTTAGTAAAAGGTGGACGCATCGGTAAAGGTAAGGCACTTATTGGTTCTTTACTTAATATTAAACCAATCGCAAGTTTAGAAGGCGGCGTATATAATCCGGTAACGAAAGTACGTAGCCAAGGGCAGATTGTAAAAACATTGGCTAAAATATTCGAGGAAGATACTGCTGGAAAAGTAGTGAAAGCTGTTGCGATTCCACATGCTAAAGCAATTCCTTTAGCAGAAAGTGTAAAAGCTGCTGTTGAAAAAGTGAATGGATTCACTCAATCAGAGATTTTCTATACAACACCAGTTATCAGTACTCATACAGGACCAGGAGCAATTGGTTTTATGTATTTAGCAGAGTAATAAAAAAGCTACTTGAAATGAATTTTCAAGTAGCTTTTTTATTATTTCAGGACAGAAAATAATAAATGAGAAGGGCAATACAGGCGCTACCGCTAATTATATAGCGAGTCTGTAAATAATCTTTCATGGAAAACACCCTTTTCAATTTTTTAAAGTATATGATAAATTACTCGCAAAAATTAGTACTATTATACATGAGAAGTTTCTGTGATTTTTACTGGTTCTTTAACTGAGACAATAGGGCTATAAGTGAAAGTTTGGCCCAAAAAGAGAACATGAAGTTGTTCCCACGGTAGCATGCGTAAATTCCAGTTATTACGAAGCCGTGTTACAGCTTCCCTCGGCGTTTCATCTGCTAGCGCAAAAGTACCGTAGTGCATGGGAATGAAATGTGTAGCTTTTATATCTAGATAGGCTTGCACAGCTTCTTCTGGTGAAACGTGAGACACTTTCATAAACCATTCTGGTTCATAGGCACCAATTGGCATAAGTGCAATATCGATTGAAAAACGTTTGCCGATCTCTTTAAATCCTTGGAAATAACCACTATCACCACAAAAATAAATGGTTTCTGAAGAAGTCATATTATCAATGATCCATCCTCCCCAGTGAGAGGTGTTCATATCAAATAATGTTCTTCTCGTCCAGTGCTGGGCAGGTACGAAGTGAAAAGAGACTTCATCAATTGTTGTACTTTCCCACCAGTTGTATTCTTCTACATTGGTGAATTTTTTACGAGTAAATAATTTTTTTAGCCCAATAGGAACAAGGTATAAGGCATCATCATTTAGTTGACGAAGAGATGAAAAGTCTAAATGATCGTAATGACAGTGTGAAATAAGAACGATATCGATTTTAGGTAGTTCTTTTATAGTGAGCCCTGGCTCAGTAAGTCGTGGAACTAACTTTAATTTATTTGCCCATACTGGATCTGTTAAAATATTTAAGCCGTTCGTTTGAATGAGAAAAGTTGAATGACCAATCCATGTGACAGTCGTTTTTTCAAAGTTATTTAGTAGAAATTTACTTTGTTTAACAGGTGATTGTTCTACTAGAAAAGAAAAGTCTTTTTTGTTTTGCTTTCTCTCTTTACGCCAACGTAAGAAGGAGCGAATTGATTTTTTTGTACTTGCATTATCCATATTTTCATAGCGCTTTGCCATGAACATCACCTCATTTAAAATCGTTGTAGTTGCATTGTACCGAAATGTTGTTAAGGAATACAGTGTTTAACATGGATTAATGTTTAAGTAATTGTAAAAAAATAAGTGGATTTATTTACAAATTTAACAATGAACTTCGTTTCGCAAATAATGGTTAGAGAAATAATAGTAGTAAAATATATTTTGTCTAGTAATTCGCTTGAAATAAAGAAGTAACATACGTAAATTCGTACGATTTCGTGAACAAATGATGTAAACAATTTTCTCATAGTGTTTACTTTTGTTATGATATACATAACTTACATAAATTAAGGATAGAGAAAAGAGGTTTAATAATGAAGCGTTATCAAAAGTTAATTGGTCTTATGGTTGTATTTTGTCTCTTTGTACTTGCAGGTTGTAGCAGTTCAGGGTCAAAATTACGTAAACCGTTAAACTGGGATTTAGAAACTTTCCAATTTACAAATCAAGAAGGAAAGCCGTTTGGTACAAAAGATTTAAAAGGGAAAGTCTGGGTAGCTGATTTCATGTTTACAAGCTGTCAAACGGTTTGTCCGCCAATGACTGCTAATATGGCGAAATTACAGAAAATGGCTAAGGAAGAGAAATTAGACGTTCAGTTTGTTTCGTTTAGTGTAGACCCTGAACTTGATAAACCAGAAAATTTGAAAGCATTCATTCAAAAGTTTACAGAGGATACAAGTAATTGGAACTTGTTAACAGGTTATTCACTGGAGGATATTACAAAGTTTTCAAAAGATAACTTCCAATCGCTTGTAGATAAACCAGAGAATGGGCAAGTAATACACGGTACATCATTTTTCTTAGTCGATCAAAATGGAAAAGTAATGAAAAAATATAGCGGCATTAGCAATACGCCATACGAAGATATTATACGTGATATGAAGCGATTAGCTGATTAAAAAGAAGGGTGCTAAGCACCCTTCTTTTATTAGTATTCAGTCTATGGATAATATGTCATGCTGTTGTGGTAATTTCGGTGCGCGAATTTCTAATACACCGTTTTGATAAGAAGCTTTCGTTGCTTTTTTATTAATTAAATATGGTAACTTAATAATTCTTGACGCTTCTGAAATGGAACGTTCTCGGCGATAATAGTTATGAGATGTCTGTTCTTCTTCCGTCGCTTCAAGTATATCTTCTTTTACAGAGACTTTTAAGTATTCGCTTTGTATTTCAATTTGAATTTGTTCTTTTTGTATACCTGGTAGTTCGGCTGTAACGACGAGTTCGTCACCAACTTCGTATAAATCTACTGGGAATGTTAATAAACGGTTTCCTTTTTGGAAAAAATGATTTAAATCAGCAATTACGCCACGAAGAGGTGTTTGTTCGAAAAAATCATCAATTTGTTTTAAATAATTACGAACCGGTGGGCGAGAAGAATCTTTTTTTTCTTCACTCATGGTATTACCTCCTAGAAATCAATTTGCAATATCATATGACAAAAGCGGAGAAAGGTGAGTGCCTAGTTTTCATGTTTTCATAAAAAAATGTTAAAAATGTGAAATGGAGTGAGTTTTTTATAGTTTTTGGTCGCCATATTCAGTTGATTATGCTAGTATAAATAGGGTTGATATAGTAGTATTGAGACAGAATGAAAACTGAAAGAGGGTAAGAAGTATGTGTGGTTTTGTAGGATGTTTATGTGAAAACCCTAGAGAGTTTTCAGAAACAGAAAAACATCAATTTGAAAATATGAACACGATGATTTTCCACCGCGGTCCAGATGACGAAGGATATTTTCGTGATGAACATGTACAATTTGGCTTCCGCCGTTTAAGTATCATTGACTTAGAGGCAGGACATCAGCCGCTAACTTATGAAAATGATCGATATGTAATTATTTTTAATGGTGAAATTTACAATTATGTAGAACTACGTGAAATGTTACTTGAAAAAGGTGCAACTTTTGCTACACAATCTGATACAGAAGTTATCATTGCATTGTATGCACATATGAAAGAAAAATGTGTAGACTACCTTCGTGGTATGTTCGCATTTATGATTTGGGATCGTGAAGAAAAGACACTTTTCGGTGCACGTGACCACTTCGGTATTAAGCCTTTATACATCGCACAACAAGGTGATACTACATTCTTCGCATCTGAGAAGAAAAGTATTATGCATGTAATGGAAGACAAAGGGGTAAACCCAAAGTCACTACAACACTACTTTACGTACCAATATGGTCCAGAGCCAGAAACATTAACAATTGATGTTAACAAAATTGAGCCTGGTCATTACTTCGTAAAAGAAATCGGTAAAGAGATGGAAATCCATCGCTACTGGAATCCTTATTTCAACGCTTCAAGCGCAACGAAAGAGGAGCATATCCAAGCAATTCGCGATGTATTATACGATTCTGTAAAAGTACATATGCGTAGTGATGTACCAGTAGGTTCTTTCTTATCTGGTGGTATCGATTCATCTATTATTGCTTCTATCGCAAGAGAAATGAATCCAAATCTATTAACATTTTCTATTGGTTTCGAACAACGTGGTTTCAGTGAAGTTGATGTTGCGAAAGAAACTGCTGAGAAATTAGGAGTTAAAAACCATAACGTATTCATTACAGCTCAAGAATTTATGGATGAGTTCCCAAAAATCATTTGGCATATGGATGATCCTTTAGCGGATCCAGCAGCTGTACCATTGTATTTCGTTGCGAAAGAAGCGCGTAAACACGTAACGGTTGTTCTTTCTGGTGAAGGTGCAGACGAGTTGTTTGGTGGATATAACATTTATCGTGAGCCAAACTCGTTAAAAATGTTCTCTTACATTCCTAGCCCAGGAAAGAGTGTTCTAAAGGCATTAAGTGGTGCTCTTAAAGAAGGGTTTAAAGGAAAAAGCTTCTTAGAGCGTGGATGTACGCCAATCGAAGAGCGTTACTATGGAAATGCGAAAATCTTCCGTGAAGAAGAGAAAGCTGAATTAATGAAGTATTACGATGAAAGTGTTAACTATATGGATATCACGAAACCATTGTATAACGAAATTAAAGATTATGATGATGTAAGTAAAATGCAGTACATTGATATGTTCACATGGTTACGCGGCGATATTTTATTAAAAGCTGATAAAATGACGATGGCAAATTCATTAGAACTTCGTGTACCGTTCTTAGATAAAGAAGTATTTGACGTTGCATCTAAAATTCCGACAGAATTTAAAATTGCAAACGGAACAACGAAAGCTATATTACGTGAAGCTGCTCGTGGAATTGTTCCGGATCACGTGTTAGATCGTAAAAAGCTTGGATTCCCAGTACCAATTCGTCACTGGTTAAAAGATGAAATGCACGATTGGGCTGTAAATATTATTAAAGAAAGCAAAACTGAGCATTTAATCGAAAAACAGTATGTATTAAACTTACTGGAAGCACATTGTGCAGATAAAGGCGATTATAGCCGTAAAATTTGGACTGTACTTGCGTTTATGGTATGGCATCAAATTTATGTTGAGCATAAATACGATACGAATAAGTTCCACGAAGAAACAAAGCGTGCGTATAGCTTAGTTTAATAAAAAACCTTAAGGTCGCATTCGATCTTAAGGTTTTTTTCATAAATTGCATTTATTATTGATACAATAATAGTAAAAGGATGGACAACATATGATTACGTTTGAGAAAGTAAATACAGAAAATAAAAGCGCTGTAAAAGAAATGTTTCACTCACACAGCTTAGATGAGAAAAAGGTTCAGTATTGTGTAAAAGTTGATGATACATATATTGGCGTAATAGATTATAGCGTTCAAGAAGAGAGTGCTATTTTGTCACAGTTAATTATTCATTTTGATTATCAAGGTTATGGATACGGGACAAATACGTATTTTACATTTGAAGAAATGATGAAACAGAGAAATGTGAAAGAAATAAAAGTATTGCAAGAGATGTTTACTGAACAAGCTAAATCTTTCATAGAGGGATCTGGTTTTATTGAGGAAAATGGAATATATGTAAAAAAAATATAGTGAATATTGATTAGGTGATGATATGAATATAAGGTAGGTGGACGTATGACGATTACTTCTGGTCTTGTATTAGTTGGAGGTTGTTTTATAGTAGCAGAACTATGCCAGACTTTTATTCGGAAAAGAATGTATAAGAAGAGAAGACCATATGAATTACAATACATTCCCGTATTTTTAATTTTGTTTTGTATGCTATTTGTATTGCAAAACATAACGTATTTCCCACCTCTTTTGAACATCTTTTTGAAGTTTGGGTTGCTATATAGCGGCGGTGGGATATTTCTTTTATTTCTTTTATTTTGCATACGTTACATCCATTATCAATCGTATATATTCATTTTAAATTGGCTAAAGCAAAGCGATAGAAACCGCCTTACATAAGGGGGTTTTTTTATTTGTACTTGTAACGGAACTTGTACAATTAACATAAAATAGGACGAGTAGAAATGAAAGCTTATTACAATAAAGAAAGGAACGAAAAAGATATATGAAACTTGTTATAGACGCAGGGCATGGTGGATATGATTCTGGTGCTGTTGGTAATGGGTTAGTGGAAAAAGAGTTAACACTTCAAATTGCTAGACGTGTGCGAGATATTTTATCTGCAAATTATCCAATCAATATTAAAATGACACGTGATAGTGATGTGTTTATCTCTTTATCAGAACGTGCTAATATTGCTAATTCATTTGGTGCAGATTATTTTATCTCATTTCACATTAATAGTGGTGGTGGAACTGGATTTGAAAGTTATATTTACAACGCGCTATCTAATAGTAGTTCCGCATATGAAAAGCAACAAAAAATGCATGCAGCAGTCAATCCTGTATTAACAAAATACGGTCTTCGTGACCGAGGAGCCAAAAAAGCAAATTATGCGGTACTAAGAGAGACTGCAATGGATGCAATTTTAACAGAGACTGCCTTTATTGATACAACGTTTGATGCTAATTTATTGAAAAATCCACAATTTATCGAAGATCTAAGCCAAGCGTATGCAAACGGAATAGCAGCTATTTTTGGAGTAGCTCCAAATCCGAATCCTCCAAATCCACAACCTCCAAACCCACAGCCAACACCACAAACGAAGGGGATTGCCTATATACTTGGGAAAAATGTGAATTTAAGAAGTGGCCCATCAACATCTTCTTCAGTTATTCGTCAACTAAACGCCCCAGAATCGTATGTCGTATATCAGGAAAGTAACGGATGGTTAGACTTAGGAAATGGACAATGGGTGTATAATGACCCTTCGTATATTAATTTTGTAAAGACGAGCAATAGTGATGGAAGCGCAATTGGTGTTGCATATATACAAGGAACAAATGTGAATTTAAGAAGTGGTCCATCAACATCTTCTTCAGTTATTCGTAAATTAAATAATCCGGAATCTTATTTAGTATATATTAATCAAAACGGTTGGTTGAACCTTGGTGGAAATCAGTGGGTGTATAATGATCCATCATATATTAAATATAATCAATATTAGGAAATGAATTTATGATGTAATATGAATGCGTATTTATGTATAACGTAGATACGCATTTTAAGAACGTTTATTGTTTTCATACTTATACACTTTATTTTAAAAATAAACATTTGAATAGCGGATAGAATCTAAATTGTATATATTAAAAAAGTTTTCTGATATACATTGACAATGTATGTAATATACATTAACCTTTAATTGTTAATGATAATCAATTTCATCTAGGAGGACATATGGTACATAGTAAAAAAATATTTATGTTATGCATTATGATACTTATGGTAATAATCGCAGGGTGTAGCAAAGAAGAGAAAAAAGGAAATGATCCATCAGCTAAAGCAAAAGATTCGTATACTGTAAAGCATGCAATGGGTGAAACAACAGTAAATGGTACACCTAAAAAAGTAGTTGTTTTAACAAATGAGGGTGCGGAGGCACTTTTAGCTGTTGGAGTAACGCCAGTTGGAACTACAAAACCACGTGCTGGTGATGAATGGTATCCTCATTTAGCGAAAGATTTAAAAGATACGAAAGTTGTAGGAACTGAGCGTGATATTAATTTAGAGGCAGTTATGAAGCTTAAGCCGGATTTAATTATCGGGAATAAAATGCGTCATGAAAAAATATATGAGCAATTGAACGAAATAGCGCCAACTGTATACGCTGAAACATTGCGCGGGGATTGGAAGGAAAACTTTACACTCTATACAAAAGCTGTAAATAAAGAAAAAGAAGGGCAAAAGGCTCTTGAAGATTATAAAAAACGTATTGAAGGAATGAAAGAGAAGTTAGGAGATAAATTGAATTCTACAGTTTCTATTATTCGCTTCGTACCAGGTGATGTCCGGATTTATCAGAAAAACTCATTCTCAGGTGCTATTTTAAATGATGTTGGATTTAAGCGACCACCACTACAAGATAAAGATGAATTTGCGATAAAAGGAATTACAAAAGAGCAAATTCCGAATATGGATGGGGACTACATATTCTATTTTACATCTGATAAAGATGCAGATAAGAATAACGAAGGAAATACGTTAGCAAAAGAATGGACAGAAGATCCACTCTTTAAGCAGCTACAAGCTTCAAAAGACAATAAAGTATTCCAAGTGGATGAAGTAATTTGGAATACAGCAGGCGGTATTAAAGCAGCAAATTTAATGTTAGATGATATTGAAAAATATTTTCTGAAATAAATGAATGGTTGAGTGCATCACTTTAAATAGGTGATGTACTTTTTAATTTAGTTAAATACAGAAAATTCCTTCTTTTAAGTGTGGATAAGTTGTACAATAAAACCAATCATGGAATAAAGGAGTGGGAAGGAATGAAAGCTACTCATAAAGATTGGATTTTGTTTAACGGAAGAATTGTGAATACGAAGGAAGAACAGCCGATGGTCCCATTAGAGGAGAGGGGCTTTCAATTTGGTGATGGTATATATGAGGTTTTTAGGTTATATGATGGGAAGCCACATTTATTGGATTTACATTTGGAACGATTTTTTAATTCTATGGAAGAAATAAAACTAATTCCACCGTTTGCTAAAGAAGAGTTAGTGGAAGAGTTACATCAAATGATTGAAAGAAATCAATTTCAAGAAGATGGGAATGTGTATCTTCAAATATCACGTGGTGCTCAAGCACGAAATCATGTGTATGAAAAAGATTTACAACCAACATATTTTGCGAATATCGTTTCGTTTCCAAGACCTACTGCTACTATGGAACAAGGAATAAAGGTGACTGTCGAAGAGGATATACGCTGGAAGTTCTGCCATATAAAATCATTAAATCTGCTCCCTAATATCATGATTAAAAATAAAATAAACGAACAAGGCTACCAAGAAGCGATATTGGTGCGAGATGGAATTGTAACAGAGGGGTGTCATTCGAATTTCTTTATGGTGAAAAATAATAAATTAATTACACATCCGGCCGATCATTTTATTTTACATGGCATTACTCGTCACTACGTTATTACATTAGCGAAAGCGTTACATATAGAGGTAGAAGAGCGTGAATTTTCATTACAGGAAGTGTACGAATCCGATGAGTGCTTTTTCACAGCGACACCACTTGAAATATTCCCTGTTGTTCAAATTGGTGATGAGAAGTTTGGAAGTGGCGAAAGAGGACCAATTACGAAAAAACTACAAGCTGCATATGAAGAAAGTATTAGTTTGTTTAAAGTGACAAATTAATAATGAGGAAAAAAGCTGGTATTCCCCCAGCTTTTTTTCATGATATAATTCAACCATAGGACAAATTTTGAAAACGCTGTAAAAAGGGGATTTAATGTATGAATTATGAAGATTTTAAAGAAGTAATTCACGGTAGACGAAGTGTTAGAAAGTTTACAGAACAAGAAGTATCCACTAGTGATATAAAAGAAATTATTGATTGTGCTCGTTATGCACCGAGTGATACGAACTCACAAACGTGGGAGTTCTTGGTCATTATGAACCGAGAGAAAATTAAAGAAATTGAACAAATGACATGGGATGCATTACATAAACTTGCAGCAAAAGCAGCAGAAAATGGAGAAGAGAAAGCAGGGAAATTACTTACACGTTCTTTCGGTCCATATGCGACAGCTTTCTCTGAGGCGCCAGTATTAATCGTATGTTTGGCAACACCATATGAATCAAAGTTTCGCGAAAAGATATTTGATCCAATTGCCTTCGTTCCTGATTCAGTATGGGAAGAGGAAGGAATTAAGAGTAGCTGTTTAGCAGCACAAAACTTAATGTTGGCTGCACATGCGAGAGGACTGGGTACTTGTCCAATGACAGGACCTGTATTATTAGCTCAAGATGAACTGCGACAATATTTACAAATTGAGCCTCAAAAACAAATTAATATGGTAATTTCACTCGGGTTTCCGAAAGATAAGCCGAAGAAACTTTCTCGAAAAGAAGTTGATGAGATTACAACATTTATTTTCTAAATGTTATGTGGAAAAGACATTGAAATAGCAATGTCTTTTTATTTTGAGTGGATATTTTTTAAGTGATTTGGGCTAAAATGATGAATAGAGTGGAATTACTATTTATTTCTTTTAAAAAATTAATGTTCTTAAAATGAAAGTATGGTACAGTAATCGTGAGCAAGCTAATATTTGTTCATGAAAGTGTTAAAAACTAGTTTTAAAATCAAGAAGTTATTTTTGTATAATAAATTATAATGAAATAACAGGGGGAATGAATTTTGAAGAAATTCATAATCGCTGGATTGTCTGTATTGTTATTAGTAGGCTGTGGTGCTCCAAAGGAAAAAGAAGATGCACAGTCAAATCAAGAAGAACAAGTTGTAAATGCAAGTGATGAGAATATGGTCGTATATCCTGAAGGAGCAGTGCCAGTCGGAGAAGGGAAAGTAAAAGTAACTACGCCAGATGGTACTTCTGAAAATGGCAATATACCAACTGTATTCATAAAAAAGGATACTTTAATTCAGCAAGTCGAATTAGAACTTTCCAATTTTCAAAATGATAAAGAAACATTTGTATTTGTAGATCAAATATTTGCAGATAAACATCAAGTAACTAGTACAACACAGACAACAGTACAATTAAAAGAAAAGACGCTTGAGACAGGTAGTCATACGATTACCGCAGCTCAGTTTGAAAACAATGACCCGAAAGGAAAAGTCATTAGCTTTAATCAAGCAACGTTTGAAACAAAGCCTGCGTCTTAATTATGGATAAAAAGTACATTACTTAAAGTGGTAGTGTACTTTTTAATTTGGATAGGATTAGGTTGTTGAGAATAATTTGTTTCACTTTCTAGTACGAATGAATAGGAAGAACTTATTCTTTACTATCATGTAAGAGGAAGGGATTGAAAGTTTGAAACGAGTTATTCGTATTTTCTTATTTATTATAATGTTTTCGGTCATTTGGTTTACTTTACAAGAGGCGGTTGAAGTTACGCTCAATTATCACATTCATGACTTGTTAATTGGAGCTGTATGTTTTGTCATTGTGTATCGGTTTTATCCCGCCTTAACGGACAATAAGAACCCCACCTGAAAATTCGGCACATGCGAGGAAGTTAGTTAGGTGGGAGTCGGGCTGCCCGTAAAAGCCCGATTGGTGAAGGATAATAACCCCCTATGATTAAAGTTTCACTTTATGATAAACTCGGATTAAGGTAAGTATTGATTTGGAAATGTAGGGATTTCATTTGAAATGTCGAATAGTACATACGATGTCGTAATAACAAATTTTCTATTGTTTACTGTGAAACAGAAGAAGGAGAGATTGTAGTTATGAAAAGAGCTCTTATAAATATTGATTATACATATGATTTTGTAGCTGAAAAAGGTGCTTTAACATGCGGGAAACCAGGTCAAGAAATTGAGAAGGAACTTGTAAGTGTAACGAAACAATTTATTGAAAAAGGTGATTACGTAGTATTTGCGATCGATAAACATGAAAACAATGATGTATATCATCCAGAAGCGAAATTGTTTCCACCTCATAATATAGCAGATACAAATGGAAGAGACTTATTCGGTGAATTACAAGAAGTATACGAAAAATATAAAAATGCTGAAAATGTATATTACATGGACAAAACACGTTACAGTGCTTTTGCAGGAACGGATTTAGAAATGAAGCTAAGAGAAAGAGGAATAGGGGAAGTGCATCTTGTAGGTGTATGTACAGATATTTGCGTCCTTCATACAGCAGTAGATGCTTATAACAAAGGGTTTCAAATTGTCGTTTATGAAAAAGCAGTAGCATCTTTTAATGCGCAAGGGCATGAATATGCACTTGGACATTTTAAATCTTGTTTAAATGCAGAAGTGAAGTGAAAAAAAGAGGCCTTCAAAAGGTCTCTTTTTCACATTTAAATAGAGACGACTTGCTGTTGAATTAACTTTTTAATGAACGGGCTAATCTTTTCTGGTAGCCCATTTAAATCAAAAAATTGTACATGTAATGATTCAGCTTCGCCTGCTTTTAACGAGGTGAGTATTGCGAACTTAAAAGAAAGTCCTTTATAAAAAATTCTATTGTAATATCCCTTTAGAGGATTAAAAAGGGTTATAGTAAATACTGAAGTTGAAAGGTTGATGAAAGGATTATATTGTTGAAGATGAACAATGAATACAAATACATAGTTAAGAAAGTATGATTTAAGGTCAGGAGAAAAGATGTTCTGAAAACAAGTGTTGAGATGATAAATGCGTATTTACAATAAAGCAGCTTTGCATGAAATTTTCATTAGTAAGGAAGTGGATGGATGAGTTTATTAACGTATACTGAGGAGTTTTTTAATTATGTAAGGGAGTTTTTACTTTTAAGATTTTTACTATTTGCTTTAGTTCTTATCATTATTTCTTTTGTCATAAACCGCATTATTGATTGGTTTTTTAAAAAATCAAGCTTTTTTGATGAAGAGGTAGAGCAGACGATTCAAAGTGTTATTCGATCTATTTTTAGATATATCATTATCATCAGTCTGATCATATATTTAATTAGTCAATTTGTAGATATAAAAAGTATTATTGCAGGTGCAGGGATAGCGGGAGTTGTCATCGGTTTTGCTGCACAACAGATGCTAAAAGATGTCATATTAGGCTTCGCAAGATTAGCGGACAAAGAGTTTCGTGTTGGCGATTTTGTAACTTTTAACGGAACAAATTCAGGAACTATTGAGGAAATTAGTATTCGTTTTATGCAAATTCGTGAATGGTCAGGGAAGCTCCTTACCATACCACATGGAGAGATTAGAACGATACAGAATTTTAATAAAGGGTGGATGCGAGTTATTGAACGCATCACGGTAAGTTATCAGGAAGATCCTACAAGAGTTAAGGAATTGTTAGAAGAAGTATGTGTTATTTGTAATGAAAAATTGGACCAAAATCTTTATAGAGTAGATGATGAAGCTGTTGAACCATTTAAATATGTTGGAGTTACAGACTTAAATCCTAACCTTAAATATGTTGGATATGAATTTTGTATTACAGGTTTGATTAAACCTGAAGATTATTTTGAAACTTCCAGACAAGTAAGATTTGAATTAATGTCTATGTTCCATAAAAATCAAGTGCAAATGCCAGCAGCGAATATGTTCGTTAACACTGAAAGTTTACAGCATATTCATGGGGGACAATCTTTATCAGACAGTTAAAGAAAACTAGCTAATTTCTGTTTTTATTTAGAATTTGGATTTGAATGAACTGTAGGGGATATCTCCTGAAAAAGAGTTGAAGGAATTCAGCTCTTTTTTGTTTGTAGTATTTAGAAATTTCTTAATGTTATAATGGTAGTTGGTGATGAGAATGAACATAGATGAAAAAGAGATGCATCGTTTAGAAGCATTAAAAGAAATTGCTGAGTTACTAAATGAAGCGACAAACTTACAGGAAATGTTAGAAAAAGTGTTACATACATTATTACAAGTTATGAATTTACAAACAGGCTGGATATTCTTTATTGATAAAAGTGGAAAGCATCGTATGCTTGTAGACCAAAACTTACCACCAGCTCTTATGTGGCAAGAAAAGAAGCCGATGTGTGAAGGAGATTGTTGGTGTGTAGAACGTTTTGTGAACGGAAGATTGGAAAAAGCGACAAATATTATTGAATGTAAACGAATAGAGGATGCGATTGAATGTAATTGGGGAGAGACCGAAGATGTTACACATCATGCGACAATCCCACTAAGATCTGGATCAGAGAAATTTGGTCTATTAAATGTTGCCTCGCCCCATAAAACACATTTTTCTGAGGAAGAGTTAGCGTTATTAGAAGCGATTGCATTTCAAATTGGAACGACAATACAACGTATTGAATTAGTTGAGAAAGAACGGAAATATGTAGTTGTAGCTGAAAGAAATCGATTGGCTCGTGATTTACATGATTCCGTTAAACAATTGTTATTTTCAATTATGCTAACAGCGAAAGGGACTCTAAATATGACGAAGGATAGAGACTTGCAAGAGATGTTAAGTTATATTGGAGAATTATCACAGGAAGCATTACAAGAGATGACACTTTTGATTTGGCAATTAAGGCCTGAAGGATTAGAGAAAGGTTTAGCAGAAGCGATACAAAATTACGGAAAACTGTTAGGGATTCAAGTGGAAGTTCGAATTGATGGAATGGTTTTAATTGAAGATGAAATAGAAGAAGTTTTATGGCGTATAAGCCAAGAGGCATTACATAATTGTAAAAAGCATGCTTCGTGTGAAAAAGTATGTGTTCATTTAAGGATTGAAGATAATAAGCTGCACTTTTACATAGAAGATAACGGAATAGGATTTATACAGGATCAAGTAAGAGAGTCCGCACTTGGCTTGAAAAGTATGAAAGAACGAATTGAATTAATGAGGGGGATTTTTCGAATAAAAGCAGAACCAGAAAAGGGAACGAAGATAGAAATTCAATTACCGGTTTGAGAGGGAGAACGTCTGTGAAAATTAAATTATTACTTGTAGAAGATCATCATATCGTTCGAAGGGGACTTGTATTTTTTTTGAAGACGAGAGAAGAATTTGAAATTATTGGGGAAGCAG
This sequence comes from Bacillus sp. RC242, assembly GCF_044908245.1. Lineage (NCBI taxonomy): Bacteria > Bacillati > Bacillota > Bacilli > Caryophanales > Bacillaceae > Bacillus > Bacillus sp. RC242. The sequence continues at coordinate 80,770 of NZ_JBIYCZ010000010.1, read as the reverse complement.
AAAATGGTGAAGAAGCATTAACATTCGTCCAAACAGAAAGGCCAGATGTAGTATTAATGGATTTATCAATGCCGAAAATGGATGGTATTGAAGCGACAAAACGTATAAAACAATACGATGAGACGATAAAGATACTTATGCTCAGTAGTTTTTCAGAACAAGATTATGTTTTACCAGCATTAGAAGCTGGGGCAGATGGTTATCAATTAAAAGAAGTGCAGCCAGATCAACTTGTTGCGTCAATCGTTGCGGTATATCAAGGAAATGCAAATTTTCACCCGAAAGTAACACCAGCACTATTAGGACGATCAGCAGTCAAGAAAGAAAAAGAGAATCCTTTTTCTATGTTAACAAAAAGGGAACAAGAAGTACTTCGTGAAATTGCGAAAGGAAGAAGCAATAAGGAGATTGCAGCAGAGCTTCATATTACAGAACAAACTGTGAAAACACACGTTTCTAACGTATTGGCTAAATTAGAAGTAGATGATCGTACACAAGCTGCATTATACGCAGTAAAGCATGGGGAAAACTAGAAATAAGTATGAATAATTGTGTCATATGTTACGGTAGAATACATAGGAGCAAATAAAATCGCTAAATAAAGGTGTTTCTTCTTTCGATTATTAGGTACAATATAGCTACTATGGAAGGGGAAGATACGATATGCCTGGTACAAAAAGTGGGATTGGAAAGATTCAGGCTTCGTTAAATGGTTTATCACCGAAATTACGAAGTATTGCCGAACATATTTTGAAACATCCACAAGATGTTGTACATAAATCAATTACGGAGTTAGCGGAAGTTACGAATAGTTCTGAAGCAACGATATTCCGCTTATGCAAACACCTAGGTTTTCAAGGGTTTCAAGACCTGAAAATTACATTAGCTCGTGAGATTGTACATACCCCGATGCAAAATATTCATGAGGAAGTATCGGTAGAAGATAATATGGTCACTGTTGCTAAAAAAGTTTTTCATTCACATATTACAGGACTGCAAGATACATTACATTTGTTAAATGATAACGCGTTGGAACAGGCAGTAAGTGCGCTGAATGAAGCGAAACGAATTGAGTTTTATGGAAATGGTGGTTCGGGTATTATTGCGATGGATGCTTATCATAAGTTTATGAGAACGGGTATTTCTTGTATTGCTCATACGGATTCACATTTTCAAATTATGGGAGCTGGCTTGCTGACAAAAGAAGCGGTGGTCATTGCAATTTCTCATTCGGGCAGTAATAAAGGATTACTTGAAGCATTAGAAGTAGCGAAAGCAAGAGGGGCTCGCATTATTGCGATTACAAGCTATCAAAAATCGGCATTAAGCCAACTTGCTCATATAACACTATATACTTCGACGCGTGAGACGGAATTTCGTACAGAAGCAAGTTCGTCACGATTAGCGCAGCTTAGTTTATTAGATACTTTGTATGTGGGATTGTCATTGCAGCGACAAGAGGAAACACTACAAAATTTACAAAGTATACGTGAAACAATTTCGATGAAACGAATATAAAGGGCTCTTCAAATGTTAAATTTAGATAATAACTTATAGGGTAGTTAGTCCATTACGGGGCTGATTATCCTTTTTATTTACATAATGAATAAAAAGAATGAATATTCAATTCGATTAGTATAATGTAGATATGGAATTTGAATCGTTTGTTTGGCTTTTGGGAGGGGGACAAAGCCTCGGAGAGTGTTTTAATGAGGGTTAAAGAAATAAACATTGGTAAAAAGAAAAGCTTTCCTACTAGTGGATTCAGAGGGGGTACCTGTTACATCAGTAGCTTAGTAATAGACCGATTAGAAAAACAAAATTTAGTAGAACGAAAAACTGATAAATTAGATCGGGGATATACATGTCTTTACATTTTAGAACAAGTTAAAGACTATATTGAAAAGTTAATCTCTGATTATTTTGTGCCATTACTTGCAAAAATAAAGGCATTGAACAAGGAAGAGTAATTAGCTATTTCTGAAGGAATCTCCAAATTTTGTGACCTAATTGATAAAAATAAGTGAGTTAATTATAAAATACTTTTATTGAAGGGAAAAAGAATTATGTTTCTCATAGCGTATTTACCTATTTTTCTGTATTTATTATTAGAATTTTATAGAAGTTCACCTGTTAAAGAAGAAAAACAAAATCGTGGTTCTAGTTTTTTTATCGGAGTAGTTTTTGCATTGATGTTAACCATTCCAGAGATTATGTATTTCATTACAGTAAATAAGATTAATTCATTGCTGTTTTTGGGTGTTATTATCGGGCTAATTGGTGTATGGATAAGATTTTCTTCAATGAAAATCTTAGGAAGATTTTACAGTAGGAATGTCGGAATGCAAGGGGGACATAAGTTAATTCAAAACGGTCTATATAAATATGTTCGCCATCCTGGTTATTTAGGGTCTTTTTTGACCTTTTTAGGATTTGCTATATCTTCATTCATTGCCATTATCATAAATATTATTTTATTTTTCCTTGTGTATTCGTATCGTATAAAAATTGAAGAGAGAATTCTTATTACGCTGTTTGGTGAACAATATAAACAATATCAGTCCAAGACTTGGCGAATTATTCCGTTTTTATACTAGGGATTATAGGAGAAATTTCTTAAATAGATGGATGCGGGGTCCCACCACATTATAAAAAGACAGGAACAAATATGTTCCTGTCTTTGATTTTATTGAGTCTAAAGTGTATGACCTAAATATAATAATAGAAGGCTTTTTATATTGGTGAATAGTTGTTGATATATCCGCTAGATTTAATGGTTCTAATTGTCTATAGAAATATATTACTTATAATCTCCCAAGCTTAAAAAATATTTTTTAAACCTCTATATTCTTTGCATATAAACCAAAAAGAAATGCCTGATAAATTTCAATGTAAATATGATGGAATTTCAGTTTTCCTTTCAAATATAGTAAGAAAATACTTGGTTAATAATTCAAATATTGTTCAATATTTCACAATAATCTTATGAAATTCCATGTTATGATGAACCTGTAATGATGATTGAACACTTAGATTTGGCACAATAATTAGCCAAAATAGTGAGGACAGTAGTTGTGAGATAAACTCATTAAAACTCTAAAACACTAAAGGGGAGATCACATATGAAAGCAGTAGTAGTTAATAAAAACAGCAAAGCAAACATTGAAGTTATTGAAAAGGAATTACGTTCGCTACATTCGGGTGAAGCGCTAGTAGATGTAGAGTATTGTGGAGTTTGCCACACTGATTTACACGTTGCAAATCATGATTTTGGAAACACCGATGGCCGCATCCTTGGTCATGAGGGGGTAGGTATTGTTACTAAAATTGCTGATGATGTTACTTCACTAAAGATAGGTGACCGTGTAAGTATTGCATGGATGTTCCAATCTTGTGGACGTTGTGAATATTGCGTAACGGGTAGAGAAACATTCTGCCGTGAAGTGAAAAATGCTGGTTATTCAGTAGATGGTGGTATGGCTGAACAATGTATTGTTACAGCTGATTATGCGGTGAAGGTACCAGAAGGATTAGATCCTGCTCAAGCATCATCAATCACATGTGCGGGCGTAACTACATATAAAGCTATAAAAGTATCAGACATTAAACCTGGTCAACCTATCGTAATCTATGGTTGCGGTGGATTAGGAAACTTAGCTATCCAATATGCTAAAAACGTATTTGGTGCAAAGGTAATTGCAGTAGATATCAATGACGACAAATTAGCCTTAGCAAAAGAAGTTGGTGCTGATATGACTATCAATCCAATTTCTCAAGGTCCTGCTGATAAAATTGTTCAAGAGGAGTTTGGTGGTGCTTATGCTGCTGTAGTAACAGCAGTTTCTAAAGTAGCTTTCAACTCAGCAGTTGATGCAGTACGTGCTTGCGGTAAAGTAGTTGCGGTAGGTTTACCAGTAGAAACTATGGATTTAAACATTCCACGACTTGTATTAGACGGGATTGAAGTAGTTGGTTCTCTAGTTGGTACTCGTAAGGATCTGGAGGAGGCATTTATGTTCGGCGCAGAAGGAAAAGTAGTGCCGGTTGTTCAAACGTGTTCTCTAGAAAAAGTACAAAATGTATTCGAAGAAATGGAACAAGGTAGAATTCAAGGACGTATGGTAATCGATTTTAAACAGCATAATTGTGATTGTAAATAATTCATTTTAAATATAAAAAGCATGAGTCTAGCAAAGGACATGTAAAAAAGTTAGACGGCATAAAAAAGATGATCCCTCGTATTCAATAGGGATCATCTTTTTTATATTCTACTAATATCAATGCCAATTAATACTTGATTGATGAGACATGATTAAAAATTCACTTTATTTGCAAACGAAAAAGAATCTTTATTTTCAACAAATTTTTTATGATCTGGAACGGTTTGAATTGCTACAACTTGCGAATCTCTTGCTTTCAGTGCATCTTGAATTCCGATTGTCATAAGCTTAATAAAAAGAATTGTAATAAAGAATGAAACGAGAGTATAAAAAATAATCCACCATGAAAGATTCATTTCATAACGATTTAATCCAATAAGACCTGCCCAATCATTAGATAGAGAAACAGGTTTGGGCACTCCGTCATAGAGTTCCCGCATTTGTATCCCGCCAATTACAATGTTAAGCAACGCTAGATGGATAACGAGTATGAGTGTTTGGACGATATGTTCCATGAATAACACAAATAAGCGATCAAGTAATAAGACTCGTAAGTGTTTTTTGATAATATGAAAACGGCTAGCACCCAGCAATTGAGAACTTAAAATGTAATCTTGTTTCATAAATTCATCAACCTCTGAGGATATATATAAAGAAAGTGTAGGTAGAGCGACGAAAATAAGTACGAGTACTTGATAAAACATAAATGAAATATTTGGGTCTAATCTATCAGCGTTTGATGTGATTACAATATTAACGGGCGTGATGAGTATAAATGCGATAAATAGAGTTGGAATATAATAAAAAACTTCTGAGCATGACTGGAAAAATCTCTTGAATTTTGGAGCGTATAAACTTAAGAGGATTCCTATACATGTTCCGAATAGAATTCGAAAGAAGCTAATTGCCACGGCTAATAAAATGGTGAATTTTGCTCCTTCTACAATTTGTAAGAAAACAGACTCTCCAAAACGATCAGATCCAAAAGGCGGCATTAACGATGGCGAAAAGGGGGCCTTTCCAAGTAATTCGTTATTGTCATTGTAAAGTAACTGAGGAGGTTTTGGGATGTTATCTTTAAAGAACCAACTATAAATAAAACTAGCTGAAACAAGTATGAATAGATAAGTAAAGCCGATTAAAAATCGTTTTGATTTCCAAATAGATTTCATAATGCTGCTCCTTTCAATTGCTTTTTCCATCTATTCATCATGAATGAGATTATTTGAAAAATGGTATAAAACGGTAAAATAATCATAACAAGTATGATAAATGCAGCTGGGGGTGAAATAAACGCCTTCTTAAATAAAAATTGAATAATGCCTTCCATATTAAAAACAAATTCTAAAATGAATAAGTTAGAAAGTAAGAAAACAAAAATCGTTTTTAAATGGTGAAAGAAGTGGATAGATATATTTTTGAATAAATGAATGCAAAGTATATAACTTGATGAAAGTCCTTTTCCATATGCAACCTCTACGTAATGTTTTTCATGTTCTTCTTTTATGTATAACACCATCATCCGAAACATTTGTAATGTAGGTAAGACTGCTAAAGATAAAATAGGGAGTAAATAAGCTCGATTTTCATTAAAAGAAATAATGGTGACAGGAGATTCCCCGAATTTCTGAAGTACCCATATGAAAAATATTTGCAAACAAATCATCATCATCATATCAGGGATAGCTTCTAATATGAATACAATTCGGTTTATCCATTTTTTTATATAATCTTTTGCTAAAAAATAAAAAAATGCCATACTAGATGATAGAAAGAGTGCAAGCAAAAAGGCTATAAATAATACAGTAAATGAATATAGGTAAGGTTCTAAAACAGTTGGAAATAATGGTGTTTTTTTGAAACTACCAAATTTCGGGTCTGATCCGATAACCACTAATGATTCAGGGGAGAAAACCTCTTTTAACATAGTAACGATCTGATTAAAAAAGTAAATTGGTTGAAAGGTAAATCCTTGTTGAGTGATAAATAAATAAGGTAAATTTAATAATAGTAAGAGTGATAAAAGAATTGATGAAAGCTTAATTGTGAATTGAGATATTGTATTTAACATTAAATCCCTCCGACATCTTTTTACAACATTATACAATAAAGTTTATATTCTGTTTTGATTTTTCTGAAAAATATAAATACTATTAGATTTTATAGTATGGAACATATATTTACAAGGTAAAAAAGTGATAGTAGGGAGCCACGCCCTATGTCCATCAAGCTAAGAAAACGAGAACTTATATATTATTATCTTTAGGTGGAGGGGAAAGAATGTTTGATAAATTAAAAAGGTTATTTAAAAAAGATAAAGAGAATGATTTAGAAGATGAGAGGTACATTTTGATTCGAAAAAAATTTTCTTCTAATAACTTGATTTATGAAAAAATATTTTATATACTAATTCATGTAAACGGTTTACTAGATCGTATTTTGCTAGAAACGAAGGGAAGGTTCGCATGGAAACAAGGGGGAGAGTAATCGGGGTTGACATCGGTACCACAAGTACGAAAACGGTTGTATTCACTGAAAAAGGAAAAGTCGTTGCTTCACATGCAATTGATTATCCAATTATTCAACCGAACGTCGGATGGGCTGAGCAAGATCCTGATGTAATATGTGCTGCTGTATATAAAACTGTAAGCGTTGCCATTAAAAAGGGTAATGTGTCACCGGAAGATATTTCTTCAATCGGTATTAGTACAGCGATGCATGCCTTAATTGCTGTAGATGAAAACGGTGCGCCGTTAACGCGCTCTATTATTTGGGCAGATAATAGAAGCACAAAGCAATCAGAAAAACTATTACAACAAATGAATGGTCATGACATTTATAGAAGAACTGGTACACCAATTCATCCGATGTCACCACTTTCTAAATTACTGTGGATGAAAGAAGAAGAAACGGATTTATTCAGAACTGCTTATAAATTTATTTCCATTAAAGAGTATGTCATTTATCAATTATTTTCACGCTATGTAGTTGATCATTCAATCGCATCAGCTACTGGGTTATTTAATTTAGAAACATTAAACTGGGATGAAGATGTTTTAACTATGTTAAATATGTCACCAGAACAATTATCAACACCTGTACCAACTACATATATTTTATCGGGAATGAAACCGGAATTAGCACAAAAGATGGGCATTCATGAAGATACTCCAGTTGTTATTGGTGCGAGTGATGGTGTTCTTGCAAATGTAGGTGTCGGTGCAATATCACCTGGATCAGCTGCAATTACGATTGGGACAAGTGGTGCGGTTCGAACAATTTCATCAAGTGTTAATACAGATGAAAAAGGAAGAACTTTTTGTTACGCATTAACAGATGAGCACTGGGTAATCGGTGGACCGACGAATAATGGCGGGATTTTATTAAGATGGCTACGTGATGAATTCGGTAGTCCAGAGCAAGAAGTTGCAAGGAAGCTTGGGATTGATCCTTATGATTTATTAATTAAGTATGCAGAAAATGTACCAGCTGGAGCAGAAGGATTGCTATTTTTACCGTTTTTATCTGGGGAACGTGCACCTTACTGGAATGCAAATGCTCGTGGTACATTCTTCGGTATAAACCTTCAGCATAAACGAGAACATTTTATACGAGCAGTTATGGAAGGTGTTTGTATGAGTGTGTATTCAGTAGCACTTGCCATTCGAGATTGTACAGGGCCACTTACTGAAATACGTGTTTCAGGAGGCTTTGCGAAATCTGCATTTTGGAGACAAATGTTATCTGACATGATGGGGAAAGAATTACTTGTTCCAGAAAGTCATGAAGCATCTGCGCTTGGGGCAGCGGCACTTGCTTTGTATGCAATTGGGAAAATTGATTCGCTTGAAGAGGTGAAGGATTGGATTGATATTGTCCATCACCATGTACCGAATAAAGAAAATACGGCTTTATATTTAGAGATGTTTTATATGTATGAACGACTTTACAATCGTTTGAAAGAAGAATTTGATTGTATAGCTGCTTTCCAACGTAAACAATAGGGGGATTGGGAGAAATGGTAGTTGGAATCGTACTAGCGGCTGTTGTCATATTGCTTTTACTAATTACGGTAGTAAAATGGCATCCATTTGTCGCGTTAATTTTAACAGCAATCGGTGTAGGGCTAGCAATGGGGATGCCCTTAATTGGAACTTCACCACAACATCCAGGGATTATCGATTCTATTAAATTAGGTCTTGGTAATACGTTAGGGTTTTTGGCGATTGTTTTAGCTTTAGGAACAATGCTTGGAAAAATGATGGCTGAGTCTGGCGGTGCTGAACGAATTGCTAACACATTAATTGGACGTTTTGGGAAAAAGCGTGTTCACTGGGCAATGATGTTCGTTGCATTTATAGTAGGGATTCCGGTATTTTTCCAAGTTGGATTTGTACTATTAATTCCGTTAGTATTTACAATTGCGTTAGAAACAGGGGTATCACTTATTACAATCGGTATTCCGCTAGTAGCAGGTCTTTCGGTTGTACACGGACTTGTTCCACCGCATCCAGCAGCTATGGCAGCGGTAGGTATATTTAAAGCAGATGTAGGGAAGACAATTTTGTATGCATTAATTGTCGGACTTCCAACTGCAATAATTGCAGGTCCGCTTTACGGGAAATGGATTGGTGCTCGTATACATAAAGAAGTACCGTTAGATATAGCGGAGCAATTTATTGAAAGAGATAAGAAGAAGGAACTTCCTAGCTTCGGAAATACATTGTTTACTATTTTACTTCCAGTATTTCTTATGCTAGGTGCATCGATAGCGGAAGTAGCATTAAATAAAACAAGCCAACTTGCACAAGTATTGCATTTTATTGGAGATCCAATAGTGGCATTATTAATTGCAACGATATATTCTTTCTTTAGTCTTGGCTATGCAAAAGGGTTTTCTAAAGACAAAGTCTTACAAGTTACAAATGATTGTTTAGGCCCAATTGCAAACATACTGTTAGTTATCGGTGCAGGCGGCGCATTTAATAAAGTGTTATTAGATTCTGGGATCGGAACTACAATTGCGGAGATGGCGAAAGAATCGCATATTTCACCGATATTATTAGGTTGGGGGATTGCTGCACTTATCCGAATCGCGACGGGCTCTGCTACTGTTTCCATGATGACAGCAGCAGGAATAGTAGCACCGATTGCAGCAAGTACACCAGGAGTTAATGTAGAGTTACTGGCACTTGCAACAGGAGCAGGGTCATTAATTTTATCGCATGTAAATGATTCTGGATTTTGGATGATTAAAGAGTATTTTGGAATGACTGTGAAAGAAACATTATTAACATGGACTGCAATGGAGACAATATTATCTGTTGTAGCACTTGGGCTAATTTCGTTATTAAATATATTTGTATAGAATGGGAGATTGATTAATATGAAACTAGGTTTAATTGGATTAGGAAAAATGGGATTCCCATTAGCTGAACACTTACATGAAGACAAGCATGAAGTAGTTGTATACGATGTAAATAATGAGCTTGTTGAAAAGGCAGGGGAATTAGGGATTACTGCTCGTCATACGTTAAAAGAAATGATTGCTGAACTAGAAGCACCTCGTACAATTTGGGTAATGGTACCTGCAGGAGAAGTTGTCGAGTCAGTACTAAAAGATATATATCCATTATTAGAGGAAGGCGATATCGTTATTGAAGGTGGAAATTCATTCTATAAAGATACGTTGCGTCGTGCTGAAGAAGCGAAAAGCTTTGGCTTACATTACGTAGATATCGGTACATCAGGTGGTGTGGAAGGAGCTAGATACGGTGCGTGCTTAATGGTTGGTGGAGAAAAAGTAATTTATGATCAACTAGAACCTTTATTTAAAGACTTAGCAGTAGAAAACGGTTATTCATATGCAGGCCGCGTCGGTAGTGGGCATTTCTTAAAAATGGTTCACAACGGTATTGAATACGGAATGATGCAAGCAATCGCTGAAGGATTTGAAGTACTAGATAAAAGTGATTTTGATTTCAATTATGAAGATGTTGCAAAAGTATGGGCAAATGGATCAGTTATCCGTGGTTGGTTAATGGACTTAACTGAAAAGGCATTTGCAGATGATCCGAAACTTGATGGTATTAAAGGTGTAATGAACTCTTCAGGAGAAGGGAGATGGACTGTTGAAACTGCGCTTGAATTACAAGCTGCAGCACCAGTTATCGCTATGTCATTATTTATGCGCTACCGTTCACAAGAAGATGATACATTCCACGGAAAAGTGGTTTCTGCACTTCGTAATCAATTCGGTGGACATGAGGTTGTGAAAAAATAGGAAATATTAGTTTTGTGAAACTCATACGAAAGTATGAGTTTTTTTTATTTCTCATACTATTTAATGAAAGTTTTTCCCTCTTTTTACTGTGTTTTGTATAGAAATTTCTGATAATATATAAATATAACTTGAAAACAAAGGGGAGAAATAATTATGAAACTAGTCGTTATTAACGGTACACCAAGAAAGTTCGGTAGAACTCGCGTTGTGGCAAAATATATTGCAGAGCAATTTGAAGGGGAGTTATACGATTTAGCAGTAGCGGAATTGCCTTTATATAATGGGGAAGAATCACAACGTGAATTAGAGGCAGTAAAAAAATTAAAAGCTTTAGTGAAAGCAGCAGACGGAGTAGTACTATGTACACCAGAATATCATAATGCGATGAGTGGAGCGCTGAAAAATTCGTTAGATTACTTAAGTAGCAGTGAATTCATCCATAAGCCTGTCGCATTACTAGCAGTTGCTGGAGGAGGTAAAGGGGGAATAAACGCATTAAATAGTATGCGCACTGTCGCTAGAGGCGTTTACGCAAACGCAATTCCAAAACAAGTCGTGCTTGATGGATTACATGTGCAAGATAGTGAACTTGGAGAAGATGCAAAACCATTAATTCATGATTTAGTTAAAGAATTAAAAGCATATATGAGCGTATATAAAGAGGTGAAAAAACAATTAGGAGTTGAGTGATATGTCCTCTCTTTATCATGATTCTCGCTTGTATTACATTCTAGGAGCCAATAGTTTATCCGCTATTGGTTCCGGGATTGTTATGATAACGATTCCGTGGTTGTTAATTAAGGAAAGTGGAGGAGAGACAACGTTTGGTTATGTTTCTATCGTTGCGACTCTCATAATGTTTTTATTAACGCCATTTATTGGGCAAAGTATAGATCGTTTTTCAAGAAAATCTTTGTTGTTATGTAACGAAGGTATTGGGATAGCGATTATAGGAATGATGGCTATTTGGGGATTTGCTGGGCAATCATACAATTCTATTCATTACATTATTATTTATATAGCAGGTTCTTTCTATTATCTATTATTCTATCCTACAATTTTTGCATTCAACCAAGAAATATTTCAATCTGAACATTATAAAAGTTTAAGTGGCACGATGGAGATACAAGGACAATTAACGCAAGTTATTTCAGGAGCGGCTGCTAGCTTTTTAATTGAGATTATTTCTTTGAAATGGATCTTGTTAGTGGATATGTTAACTTTTGCAGGAGCATTTTTTCTTTTCATATGTATACCGTATGTAAAGAAAAAAGAAGTAAAACGGAAAGTAACATTTAAGAAGCAATTGTTCGAAGGAATTCACTTTATGAAAAATCGCCCTAAGTTCTTTTGGTTTTTACTTGCCACTTATATGCCGTTTATCGGTGTTATGATGGCAAATTATTTAATCCCAGTTTATATTTCAGATATACTCAAAGCTAGTGCCTCTGTATACGCGATAGAAGGTATGATGTATGGTGTTGGGGCTGTTATTGCGGGAATAAGTATTCCAATCATGATGAAATATGTCAAAATAGAAATTTCAATCGTTATGACGATGGTTATTTATGTAATTTCAATTACCGCAATGATTATTGAGCCTTCCATTATGTTATTATATGGACTTGCGATTTTCCATGCGATTGGAAATGCTGGAACACGAGTGGCGAGAAATGTATTGATGATGGAAGAAATCCCAAACGAAGTAATGGGACGTGTGGACAGCTTATTTCGATTAATTGGCACAGGAATTCGAATTGTATTATTAATGTTGTTTACGGCAGGCGTATCTAAAGCAGGGGTAATGATCCCGTTTTATGTACTGAGCTGTATATTGATCCTATCATTAGGGATTGCTTTTTATTATGTAATTTCAAAACGTAAAACGGAAGCGAATGTGTCTAATAAATCAATTGTTTAAAAAATACTTCTGCCTCCTTTTCTTTTTCTATATAATAAAAAGAAAGGGAGTGTTAACTTATTTATGAACAAATGGATATTGCTTATAATCTTATTACTACCTCCGCTATACATCATTTATATGACGTTTCGAATGAATAAAGTTGCTCGTGAAACATTGAGTAATCACTCTCCATACGTTCTTATATTAGGTGCAAAGTTATTTGGAGATAGACCGTCTTTATCTCTTCAAAATCGTTTGGATATAGCGTTGGAATATTTACATGCTCACCCTGAGGTGAAAGTAATTGTTTCAGGTGGTCAAGGGGAAGATGAAGATATACCGGAAGCTCACAGTATGAGAAACTATTTAATGGTACATGGTATAGATGAGAATCGTATTTTAATTGAAGACCGCTCTACAAATACGTATGAAAATTTAAAGTTTAGTATGGATTTATATGATGTAAAGCATGCGGTAGTTGTAAGTAATACGTATCATTTATATCGAACGAAAATAATTGCAAAGCGTTTAGGGATAAAGATGGAAGCTTTGGCTGCTGAAACACCGAGACGCTCTAAGAAAAAAGCGTATGTGCGTGAATATGCTGCAATTATGAAAACAATATTGTTCGACCGTTAGAGCTCAAATGAGAGCTCTTTTTTTGTATAATAAAGCGTATCATTTGAAATGAATGCTATATTCCATCAAAATAAAGGAAACAACATGAAAGGAGTTGTGTCTGTGATTCAATTTAATCATGTGTCAAAAGCGTATGAAGATGGCACAAAAGCAGTGGATTCATTACATTTAGAAATTAAAAAAGGAGAATTTTTTGTTCTCATTGGTCCGAGTGGTTGCGGGAAAACAACGACAATGAAGATGATTAACCGTTTAATTGAAACGACGGAAGGATCAATTTTAATCGATGGAAAAGATATTCAACAATATAACATAAACGAACTACGTTGGAATATAGGGTACGTGTTGCAGCAGATTGCGCTGTTTCCACATATGACAATTGCTGAAAATATTGCAGTTGTCCCTGAAATGAGAAAATGGACCAAAAAGGAAATAAAAGCACGTGTCGATGACTTGCTACAGATGGTTGGGCTCGATCCAGATGTATATCGTGATCGCATGCCAGATGAATTGTCGGGAGGACAGAAACAACGTGTTGGTGTCGTACGGGCATTAGCCGCAAACCCGAAAATTGTACTTATGGACGAACCATTTAGTGCGTTAGATCCGTTAAGTAGGGAGCAGCTTCAGAAGGATATCGTACAACTGCAAAAAAAGATTCAAAAAACAATCGTGTTTGTAACGCACGATATGCGAGAGGCTTTATCACTTGGTGATCGTATTTGTGTAATGAAAGAAGGAAAAGTTGTTCAATTAGATACACCAGAAGGAATTATACATAACCCGAAAAATGAGTTTGTAGAGGAGTTCATTGGAAATCGTGGACGACCTTGGTATGAGGGGAAGAGTATAGAAGAGGTATTGCCGCTAGACGAGAGTATACGAGTTGAAGGGAATGCTTTATCTTTACATTCGTCATTACAAGAAGCACTAGTCCGCTTACAAACTGAAGAGTCAGTGCCGGTTGAAGAGCATGGTCAATATGTTGGAGCGTTAACAAGTCGTCATATTGTCAATTACATTGTTGAACAAATGAAGGAAAGAGGCTAAACAGTGACTGATTTTATTCAAACGTTCCAAGAACGAAAAGTAGAATTGCTAAGTGCATTAAGTGAGCATTTACAAATATCGCTTATTTCACTATTTTTTGCAGTAATTATTGCAGTGCCGCTCGGCATTATATTAACGAGAAAAGAACGAATGGCTGAATTTATTATAGGGACTTCTGCTGTTATGCAGACAGTGCCCTCACTTGCTTTACTTGGACTATTAATTCCGTTAGTAGGAATTGGAAAACTGCCAGCTATAATCGCATTAGTTGTGTATGCACTATTACCTATTTTACGAAATACATATACAGGAATACGGGAATTAGATGAATCACTTATAGAAGCGGCGAGAGCTATGGGGATGAATAGCTGGAAAAGATTATGGAAGGTAGAGCTTCCGCTCGCATTGCCAATTATTATGGCCGGTATTCGTACAGCGATGGTATTAATTGTTGGAACGGCTACATTAGCTGCTTTAATAGGCGCTGGTGGGCTCGGTAAGCTCATATTATTAGGTATAGATCGAAATGACCATGCGCTTATCATTTTAGGGGCCGTACCAGCTGCGTTACTCGCTTTATTCTTTGATATAGTACTTCGCATACTTGAGAGCCCGAAACGCTCTTCTAAGCGCGTTATATTGACGATATGTATAGTTGTAGTAATGATAGCTGCTCCATTTCTTTGGAATACCGAAAAGAAAGACATAGTTATTGCTGGTAAACTTGGATCTGAACCAGAAATATTAATTCAAATGTACAAGCAACTTATTGAACAGGATACAGATTTACAAGTGGAATTAAAGCCAGGCCTTGGAAAAACAGCATTTGTATTCGAAGCGTTAAAATCAGGTGAAGTAGATATATACCCAGAATTTTCAGGTACAGCTTTATCTACTTTCGTGAAAGAAGAACCGAAAAGTACAAATCGTGATGAAGTATATGAACAAGCTCGTATTGGAATGGAAAAGAAATATAATATGGTTATGTTAAAGCCAATGGAGTATAACAATACATACGCACTAGCCATGCCGAAAAAAATAGCAGATCAAAATAACATAAATACAATTTCTGATTTAGGAAAAATTGCACAGGAAGCTAAAGTAGGATTTACATTAGAATTTGCTGATCGTGAAGATGGTTATAAAGGAATGCAAAAATTATATAACTATAAGTTTTCAAATGTTAAAACGATGGAACCGAAACTGCGCTATAGTGCAATACAATCGGGAGATGTTAACGTAATCGATGCATATTCAACAGATAGTGAATTGGAGCAATATGGGCTTAAAGTGCTAAAAGATGATAAAGGACTATTCCCGCCTTATCAAGGAGCACCGTTATTAAGAAAAGAGACGTTACAGAAATATCCTGAACTCGAAAAAGTATTAAATGAATTATCTGGAAAGATTACAGATGAAGAAATGAGAAAAATGAATTATGAAGTAAATGTGAATGGGAAAAGTAGCGAAGAAGTCGCAAAACAATTTTTACAAAAAGAGAAGTTACTTCGTTAATTTTACAATAAATATACAATTTTATATGTATGAAATGACCGTTCATTACAAAATGAACGGTTTTTTTGTGCATACTTATACATTTTTTCAAAAAAGTATTCCATTTTTCTTCATTTTCTTTTAGAATAAGTAATGTTTTCCTGAAAAAATATAAGAGAAACGTCTATTAGAGAAAAAGGTGACTTTAATAGTTGAACGAACATAACACCTAGAATGACAGATGGGGTGGTACAAATAGAAAAGAAGTTAGGATTTTTTCCGTTAATCGCATTAGTAGTTGGAACGATGGTTGGTGGCGGTGTTTTTAGTTTACCGCATGATTTAGCAGTAGGAGCAAATAGTGGTGCAACGATAATTGGTTGGTGTATTACAGCAATGGGAATGATTCCACTTGCGCTCGTATATCAAACGTTAGCAAGACAAAAACCGGAGCTTGAGGGCGGAATTTATAGTTATGCACGAGCTGGATTCGGTGAATATATTGGTTTTAACAGTGCTTGGGGATACTGGCTAGCAGGGATTTTAGGGAATGTTGCAACAATTATGTTACTGTTTAGTACATTAGGTTACTTCTTCCCAATTTTTAAAGGCGGAAATAATGTTGCGTCAATCGTAGGTGCATCACTTTTATTATGGACATTGCATTTTCTAATTTTATTTGGAATTCGTGAAGCTTCCATTATGAATGTTATCGCAACGATTGGGAAATTAGTTCCGATTTTATTATTTATTGTCGTGATGGTAACAGCGTTTCGCTGGGATACATTTACACATGATTTTTGGGGCGAAGGAACTATCTCAGTTTCCTCTGTACTAGGTCAAGTGAAAAATACAATGCTTGTAACCCTTTGGGTGTTCATTGGGGTTGAAGGAGCAGTTGTATTATCAGGAAGAGCTAAAAATAGTAGAGACGTTGGAAAAGCGACAGTACTTGGACTTATTTTAGTAATGTCTATTTATATTTTAATTTCTGTTCTGTCAATGGGAGCCATGACAAGAAAAGAACTTTCAGTATTAGAGACTCCTTCAATGGGACATGTATTAGAACATGTTGTTGGGCCATGGGGTGCAATGGCAATTAATATTGGATTAGTTGCGTCACTTGTAGGTACATTAATTGGCTGGTTTTTACTTGTTTCTGAAATTTCTCACGTAGCAGGAAAAGACGGCGTGTTTCCGAAAGTCTTTACGAAAACAAATAAGAAACAAACGCCGCATATGGCATTGTGGATTTCAAATATCGTTGCCCAAACTATATTTATAATCGTTCTGTTTTCACAATCGACATATCAAATTATGTATTTTATTGCGTCAACATCTATATTACTGCCGTACTTATTATCAGCGCTATTTCAATTGAAATTAGTCATCACGAAAGAGCTGAAAGTTGCGAGAGTAAAAAATGGATTGTTAGCATTAATTGCTTCCCTATACTCTGTATGGTTAATTTATGCAGCTGGTTTAAAGAATTTATTGCTTGTTTCAATCGTATATGGTATTGGGATTCTCGTGTATATGTTTGCAAGAAAAGAAAAAGGGAATCGTTGTTTTGCAGGCAAAGAGCGATATGTGATGTGGGCAATTGTTATTGCAGCTATTACATCACTTTATATGTTACTGACAGGAACTATAAAAATGTAAAAGTCCTTTTAATTTAAAGGGCTTTTTTCCTTGTCTAGAGAATATTTAATACATAAGATATTCAGGAGGGATGAAAATGGAAGAAAAAGAACAGTTGTCTAGAATTATGGATTTAGCTAGTGATTTAAGGAAAGTATTAGTACAAGAATCTTTTTTTAATCATCATCCTGAACTTCGAGGCGTGATTGAAAATTTAGCGAGTTCTGTAGAGAATTTGGCGAGTTTGCAGCAAAATAAAGATGAAAATGCCGAAGATCGATTACGGTACGTACTTGCTAAAATGAAAATCGCTCATAATGCCATTTTACAAGAAAAAAAAGCATTTCCTTCTCATTAATATACGTTTTAATTTTGAACCTGACGGATGACGTCAGGTTTTTTATTTCTAGTTTTAGATTGTAGTTCATACAATAAGAATAGTATGAAAAAAAGAAGGTGACTACGTTGAAATTACATAAAGCTCTTCATCCAAGTTTTATAAAGCGAATGTATTATATGAGGTTTATTGGGAAGTTTGCAAAAGCTGAGGGAGAGAAGAATGGAGAAAATTTCTTTGTACAATGTCTTTCTTCAATACCTTTAACTTTACAAGAGTTATTTCCGACTGGAAAATATTTGTTTGAAGGATTATGCAGTAATAAAAAGAATGAAAAAATCTTTACTGATTTAAAGAAGCATAAATTAGAAAAGCAACTGGTTATGTTTCGTCTTTATTATGATCGTGGAAATTTATTTCTGGAATTAATATGCACAGAAGAGCCTCGGGAAATAGCATCTTCATATAAAGTGATTCCTTCACCAAAGGTCTCAAATTATAAAAAGAGAGCGTCTTTGGAACGGAAGTTAAGCAACGGTTATTTATCATTTCTTATGCCTAAATTACCAAAAGACTTTGAGCCTCCAGAATTATTGTGGCATGAAGGAAGGCTATATGGAAATTTATCGTTAAAATCATCAATAAGTTCAATTTCATATTTTGAGCAAAGAAAAGAATGCAAATATATTGAAATAAACGATTGGATGAAACATGTAGAAATAGCAGTAGATGATCATTTATATTTTGTAAGTGAAAATGTGTATGACCAACTAAATAAACGAATTGCTGAAGAAGGTAAGTTAGTTGAAGTAGAAGATATTAAAATGCAAAAGGATGACTGGGAATGGGATGAGCGTGAATCCTCTTTTTTGCAGTATGTACAAAGTATGGTTCGTAATAAAGGGTTATATTTGGATGATACAGATATATATAATTTTCACATTAGTATTAAAACCAATATGTTAACAATTGTTGGTGGTATACCAGGTGTTGGGAAATCACGCTTTGTGCAAGCTTATGCAGAATCACTTGGTTTACGTTATGGGGAAGAATTAATTTGGATTCCGATTTCACCATCGTATCAAGAACCACATGATATTCTCGGTTACCTTCATCCGAATGGTAATTTTATTGAAAGTGAAACGAAGTTAGTTCGGACATTGTTAAAGGCTAAAGAAAATCCAAATCAATTGTATATAATTGTGTTCGATGAAATGAACATGTCACATATTGAGCATTGGTTTACTCCGTTTCTATCCGTTCTTCAACTTGAAAAGAAAAATCGTATTTTGAGTTTGTATGAGAAAGTACAAGAAATAGAAAATCAAATTCCACCTTCAGTGGAAATTGGTGAGAATATTATTTTCGTAGGCACTGTAAATTTTGATGAAACGACGAAAGAGCTTTCCGATCGATTATTAGATCGAACAAATTTGATTACATTACAAAAAATTCCGTTTTGCGAGATGAGTATAGAACATGAGAAAGTTGTTCAGCAACCTCCGCTGAAAGTAACAACGGGAGAATTTCGACTCAATTGGTTTAGGAATAAAGAGATGATCGAAGTGTATACTGAAGAGGAATTAGAGTTATTGGATAAGTTACATGATGTATTATCATCACACGATATATCAAAAGGAATTTCTTTCCGATGTGCAAGCGCAATCGCTACGTATTTGCAAAATATACCGTTCCAAAATAATCAGTCTTATATGATTAGCAGGGAAGAAGGTTTTGATTTGCAAATAAAGCAGCGTGTATTAACGAAATTAAGGGGGACAGAAATGACAGTGGGCCCTCTACTTTCTGAAGAAGCAAAAAGGGGAGCGACATTGATACCACTTTTACAGTCTCCGCTTGCAAATCGTGTATCTACATTTGAACATTCTTTAGCTTATATAAGACAAAAGCGTAGAGAACTGGAGCTGTATGGCTATGCAAAATGAGGAGCGTTATGAAACAGCAATCGTCGATACGAAAGAAACGCTCCCGTTTGTATTGAAGCTAATTATTGGTACTGAGGGGAAAGGCGATTTTATCCTTTTAAACCGGCTTTGTACGTCTACTACAGCATTAGTTCAATGTATTTATAAAGTACAGGAATTAAAACCACTGAAATTACATTTCCATTATCAAAATCCAATGGACATTACATTCATATGGAATAAAGTATATGAGGGACAAAAGAATATAAAAGAGTCACAATATGAATTAAATGAAAAAAAACAAAGAGTATTAGTGTATGAACATGGAAAAACTGAATTTTTTTATCCGTGGCGCTGTGGCTTATACCATTTTGAAGTGCGTATAGAAGATAAAACTTATTATGGTGCGTTTCAAGTGGTTCCTAAAAACTTTTTTGATGACCAATTTGAAATGATTCAAGATTATGTGAAGTCAATTTTAAACGAGTTAATTTTAGATAGAGGTTATTACAAGAAAACTTTCTCAGCACTTAGCGATATTGAAGATTCTTCTTATTTGGTATTGTTAAGAAAGTTGCCACAAAAAATGAAAAGAATAAAACAAATTTTTAAGAAAGTAGAATCGAATGCGGAATTTGTACACGAATATGAATGGGAAACGAAAGCGCGGAAGGCAACGAGAAAAACTGCCATTATGACAGAAAGAAAGCTTTATGCGAAATATTACAACCGTAAATTTAAGGAGCAAAAAAATAGTATTGAAAATGCATTTCTTAAATTTAAAACGATGCAATTCTATTATTATTTACTTGAAGCAGAAATTTTTGTACGTAAAACTATTGAAATACTAGAAGGAGAAAAGAAGAAAAAGTCAGATGAATTTCAAGCTGTTAAAACAATTATGAAAACGATTGAACGAAATGGATCCGTGACGGATAGGGAAAAACAAAAATATAGAAATCTACATTTACTGAAAGAAGCAGATTTACGGAAAAGTTCTGTGAAAATACAAGAATATAAAATATTAGCTCATATCGTATATGAAAGTGTGCAATACTTTCGAAATTTATTGTATTCTCCATTTTGGAGGGAAGTTTCTGAAACAGCTACCATTAATTCGAACACTTTATCTATACCGCATCAACAATTAATCCACCATTTAGAATTGTTACCGCAACATACGGAGCAACCTCCATCTTTATTATTCGTATATAAACCAACGTTTTTAGTGTATGAGTATTACGCTTTTTTTATCGTTATTTCTATATTAGAACAAATCGGATTTGAAGATAAGAATCCTATTCGTGAACAAATACAAGAACATTTTTATTTAGACGGATTACAAGATGGAACGACAGTGATTTTACATCGAGATGATATAAAAGTGCACGTCGCGTTTAATGATTTAATTGAAACACACCCTCTTATTGCACTAAGCAAAGGAAGTAATTTTTATAACGGAGAGGACACAAAGAAGCCGGATATTCGTTTAGATTGTTATGTAAAGGAAGAAGAGAAGTATGTATATAAATCTTCTATTATTATCGAAGTGAAATACAGCCCTATGTACAATATTTTTCAGCCTGTCGGTAATACGAAAGCAACGGAGCAAATGTATAAATACTGGTCTATTAAGTATGTAGAAGAACAGAATGGTAAACGAATTTTTAAGCGAAGAGCGATTTATGAAGTGATTTGTGTATATCCAGGTAGCCATATGCATAGTAAAAAAATTGAATCTGGATGTGGAGTGTTTTTACAACTATATCCATATAAAACGAAACAAGGAGAAGAGAAGTTGGCTGGGAAGCATGGGATGATTCAAATTTTTGAGAAATGGTTAAAAAGTAATAAAATGTAAAAGAAATCCTTTTTAATGAAGGATTTCTTTAGGTTAAGAAGAATTATATGCAGTACGGAAAGACACATTATACGGTTCGAACTTGATAGTGATTATCATTTTTTTATTAGAGTAATTGAATCTTGTTATGTTTGTAACAGTATGGGGAATTAAGGGGTTTTGCATGTGTATTAATGACTAATAAGTAGGAATTTAATTCGTTTTGCAGAATATAATAAGACATAAATATTTTTAGTTGCATACGAAGATTTGTTCTTATATGATAGTAAGTGAAAGCGTTATCAAAAACAGAGCGGCGATGGGAAAGGCGGTTAAATATGTTCCAGCGTGTTCAAACAAAGGAAGAGCATTTTTGGTTCGAGCAACTGTGGGGAGATTTTTGTGAAGAAAGAAACTTAATGTTTGTAGAACGTAATTTAAACCCATCACGATTTTTATTAATAGAAGATGAACATCATATTGGTACAGTAGAATGTATTAAGTTTACAGTACCTGAACAATCAAATTCTGAGTTTTTCTATCCGTTTTCTAAAAATGATTTAGTGAAAGATTTGAAAAATGTGTATGAAATAGGAAAGTTAAGTATTGCGAAAACGTCTCGGGGGAGAGGACATTTCAAAAGGCTGGCAGCTATTTTATTTATGCATGCGTTAGAGACGAAAGCGGAATGGTATATTGCAGCAGTTACAAAAAGAATGTATATGTATTTACTTACACTCGGTTTTCCAATCGAACCGATAGATAGTCCATTCCAGTTTCATGATACTTTACAAGGTGTACCAGTGCGAATTCATGCTCGAAAAGGGGCTACACATCTGTATTCTTTGAAAGAATTCCGTGATATTATTCAAGGGAATGCTCATGCGCAGGCACTTATTGCAGAATACAGTAAAAATATTATGTTAACAAAATGAAAATATATGAATATGTATAGTATGAAGAAGAGTTACTTATTACAGGCATCTGTTTTCATACAAAAAGTAGACCCTTATTCTCAGAATAAGGGTCTACAATATTATAGTCCAAATATACTAAAAATCATTTTACGACGCTTCGGTTTCTTTTCTCTTTCATATGTTGGTTTTGCATCAGGAGTAATGTATATTGGTTCTTCTTTTTTTAGGGCAGCTTCTAGTTTTTGAATTCGTTCTAACATTTCCTCTATTTCGCGGCGATGTTGTAAAAGTTGGTATGTAACGACATCATTTGCTTTATCTTGCATTTGTTCTTCCATTCGATCTAGTCTTCTCGTAATTGTGGTAAATTGAGCTGTTAATTGCTCAAAATCATTCGATGATGTGTTTTGAACAATTGTGTTTACTTGAGTTTTTAATTTTTCTACATCATTTGAAGATGGTTTTTGAGTAGTTTGAGAGTTTTGAGGCTGGTCCATTTGAGAGCGATGGTATTCTAACATTAGATCTAAATCACCTTGTGTGAAAATAAAATGACCATATTTATTTTTTTTAATCGTAAGATTTAATTGTTGTGCAATCCGGACAACAGCCTTTGGGCTAACACCTAATTTCTTTGCGATAAATGGTGTTTTATATTCCAAAATAATCCCTCCTATATATATCCTGTTGAATGATTTCTAGTTATGTAGCAAGTTCCCTTCAGGTGTGACAAAAGAAGTGTGGAATCGGCAAAGAAAGTGTTTTTTCACGAAGTTCAGCTGTTTAGCACATACTATTTATATAGATCATTTTAGTTATCGGAAAATTGGGCTTATTATGGTTTGACGATAATAAGCTAATTAGATTATCATAATTATAAATATCTTTTTTATGTATGCATATAATATATAAAAAGGTGGTTACTAATGTAGAATTTTATTAGAGTATAAGAATGCTTACTTCACTTGAATAAATTTAAGTAGGAGGTGGCTTCCTTGCTTACATTGTAAGTAAGGAAAAGTATTTGGACATATATAGTATAAGTATAGTGATTGTTTTAATTGCCTTAACGGCATTTTTCGTTGCAGCAGAATTTGCAATTGTTAAAGTGAGGAGTTCACGAATTGACTATTTAATTGCAAAAGGAAATAATCGTGCAATATCTGTCAAAACAATCATTACAAACTTAGACGAATATTTATCAGCTTGTCAATTAGGAATAACTGTTACAGCTCTTGGGATTGGGTGGTCTGGTAAACCTGCGCTAAAGCACATGTTTGATGTGTTGTTTGCAAATTGGAACGTCCCTACTCAACTCGCAGACATTTTAGCTATAATTTTAGTATTTTTGTTTATCACATTTTTCCATGTGGTAGTAGGAGAGTTAGCTCCAAAAACATTTGCGATTCAAAAAGCAGAACAAGTGAGTTTCTTTGTTGCTAAGCCACTCATTTTGTTTTATCGTATTGCATTCCCATTCATTTGGATTTTAAATGGATCAGCTCGGTTAATTACAAAGTTTCTTGGGTTGAAACCACCAAAAGGGCATGATGAAGTGCATTCAGAAGAAGAATTGCGGTTGTTAGTTTCAGAAAGTTATAAAAATGGTGAGATTAATCAATCTGAATATAAGTATGTGAATAAAATATTTGAATTTGATGATCGTATTGCGAAAGAAATAATGGTACCACGAACAGAGATGAATATTTTAAATAAAGAAATGCCTGCTGAAGAGGCTTTACAAAAAATGTCTCATGAAAAATATACGAGGTATCCGGTTGTTGATGGTGATAAGGACCATGTAATAGGCTTTGTGAATTTTAAAGATATATTTACAGATTTTGTGAAGCACCGAGTTGTTAGTGAAAAGACAGTGGAGCAATATATTAGGCCAATTATTTTAGTTATTGAATCTATCCCGATTCATGATCTATTTTTAAAAATGCAAAGAGAAAGAACACATATCGCTATATTAATTGATGAATATGGTGGTACATCAGGCCTTGTAACCGTTGAAGATATTTTAGAAGAAATTGTAGGGGATATTCAAGATGAGTTCGATACTGATGAACAACCGGAAATCCAACAAGTTAGTGAGACGAAAACGATTTTAGAGGGAAAAGTACTTGTTAGTGAAGTGAACGCATTATTAGGTTTGACTATTGACGACGATGATGTCGATACGATTGGCGGTTGGATCCTAACAAAAAATATTGAGATTTCCGAGGGTGATACCATTGAGATTGAAAATTATAAATTTTGCGTAAAAAAATTAGATGGACACTATATTAAGAGATTAGAAGTAACGAAACCTTCAGAATCGATTGTTATTGTAGGAGATGAAAAAAAGATTTCGCTCCAAGAACAAATTAGTTCGTAAACTCTGCTTTGTAGCAGAGTTTTTTTGAGCAAAATGTTTTTTGATGTATTAGGGCTATGATACAATTACACAAGTCAGACCTTTCACTAGGTGAAATAAATGAAATGTATTATTGTATACATATATTCGGAAGGAGAACTGCTATGAAAAAACATTTATATATAAATGGGGTATGGAAATCAGTAGAGACGTATAAACCATTGTATGCACCATATTCTGAAGAAACATTAGCGGAGATTGCGCAAGGTACAGAAGATGACGTTAAGGAAGCAATAGTTTCGGCCAAAAATGCAATGAAAGAAATGAAAAAATTATCCGCATACGACCGTGCAACTATTTTAGAAAAGGTTGCACAAAAAATGGATGAGAGAAGAGAAGAGTTTGCAGAGATTATCGCAAAAGAAGCTGCAAAACCAATTCGTGCTGCACGGGGAGAAGTAGATCGCACTGTTCAAACATATAAGTTTGCAGCTGAAGAAGCGAAGCGAATATATGGTGAGACGTTACCATTAGATGCTGCACCAGGAGCAGGTGGCCGTATAGCGTATACAATTCGACAACCAATCGGGGTTATTGGTGCTATTACACCGTTTAATTTTCCACTTAATTTAGTAGCACATAAGGTAGGCCCAGCAATTGCGGCTGGAAATACTATTGTGCTAAAGCCTGCCGACCAAACGCCACTTTCTTCGTATGCATTGGTAGAATTATTTGAAGAAGCTGGTTTACCAAAGGGAGCTTTCAATATAATTTCTGGACCTGGATCTGTTGTAGGTGAGGCATTAGTAAAAGATGAGAACGTTGCTAGTATTACTTTTACAGGAAGTCCGAAAGTAGGTATTGGAATTAAGGAAAAAGCCGGGTTGAAACGAGTGACGTTAGAATTAGGATCGAACGCTGCAGTAATTATTGATGAAGATGTTGAATTGACAGACGAAATAATTGAACGTGTAAAATGGGGCGCGTTTGTGAATAATGGACAAGTTTGTATTTCAGTACAACGTGTTTTTGTGCATGAACGCAAAATGGAAGAGTTTATTACAAAATTAACGAAAGCAATGGAAAACGTTGTAGTAGGAGACCCGCTTCATGAAGAAACAGATGTATCAGCACTTATTTCAAAAAAAGATGTAGAACGTATAAATTCATGGGTGGAAGAGGCAGTTAAGGAAGGAGCTAATGTTGTATACGGTGGTAACAAACGTGATGCAAGGATTTTTGAACCAACTGTATTAACAAATGTTCCAGATTATGTATCTGTTCAGTGCCAAGAAGTATTTGGTCCACTTATGACTGTAAATACATTTAAAGAATTTGATGAGGCTTTAGAACAAGTAAATAATTCACGTTATGGATTACAAGCAGGTGTATTTACAAACAATCTATGTAAGGCAATGCGTGCAATTGATGAATTAGAAGTCGGTGGTGTCATGATTAATGATATTCCAACGTTCAGAGTAGATCATATGCCTTATGGCGGTGTGAAAGAGAGTGGCACAGGCCGTGAAGGGATTAAATATGCAATAGAAGAAATGACAGAAATGAAATTAGTGTGTATTAAAAAATAAAGTAGATCGAGCTTAAACACCGCAATAAAAAACGAGCAGGAAATGTTTACGATTCCATACTCGTTTTTTATTGTTTGTTTTACGTTTCTCGGAACGATTTCATTTAATCAAGTGTACCTTTTACTTCATTTCTTGTTTGAAAATATCATCTTCGACATAAATATGTTCTTTATCTACAGCAGTGCTATAAGAGAGTACTAAACCGATTGGTGTTTCAGTACCTTTATTTTGAACAATTGTAAAAGGAATATTTTTTTCAGTTGCTAATTTAATGTATTTTGATAAATGTGGGTAAGCAATGCTTCCATTTAGGAATAGTTGTAATGATTGAGAAGAACGTATGTTACCCGTTACTTCTGTATACACATTACTTTGCATTACTTGACCGATTGTTAAAGCGATTTCTACACGCTCACGTAATGTAGTTAAGTACATATTACGTTCTTCTGGTTTGTTTTGCTTTTGGCCATATATGCCTTCTTGGAGATAGTCTTCCACATTTTTATTTACCATATTTTTCACACCTTTCACTTCTTATTGTACGCAAGAATTAAAAAGGATGCAAAAAAAAAGTAGTTTTGAACAGGAAAATAATTTAAAAAATGAGAAGGGAAAGGGATATAGGAATACAACTTATTTAAATAAGAAAGGAAAAATAAATTTTATCAACAGAAATTAACAAAATGTGACAAAAATCTATTAACGAAATGTATTTTTTGTGTTAATATTCAAAATATAAAGGGTATTCGTCGTATGGAAATGGAGGAATGGAGGTTTTTCCAATCGATAAGGATATTAAAGAAGTATTTTGTTCGCACTTGAAAAACAACAGGCACCAATTCGTAGAGAACTGGAAAAACAAAATGATAATTTCCGAAAAAGATCCATTTAAACAAGAGGTAGTTCAAAATGGAGCGAATTTATTAGAGTTAATTATCGAACTTATTATGGAAGATAAAGACATTAATTATCTTCAGCCATTATGTGAGAAAATTGCCATTGAGCGTGCAGGGGCAGATGCGAATATTGGAGATTTTGTTTACAATGCAAATGTGGGAAGAAATGAACTTTTTGAAGCGATGTGCGAATTGGATGTAAGTGCTCGTGAACTGAAACCGATTATGGCCAAAATACATACTTGTTTTGACAAATTAATTTATTATACCGTTTTAAAATACTCAGAAATTATATCGAGAAATTTAGAAGAAAAACAGCAATATATAAATGAAACACATAAAGAAAGGCTTACGATTCTAGGGCAAATGTCGGCTAGTTTTGTGCATGAATTTCGTAATCCGCTAACTTCGATTATGGGATTTGTAAAGTTATTGAAGACAGATCACCCTAATCTATCGTATTTAGATATTATTTCACATGAATTAGATCAATTAAATTTTAGGATTTCGCAATTTTTACTTGTATCGAAAAAAGAAATGTGGAATGAATCTGAACGTTTTTTGGTAAATGACTTATTTCAAGATATTATACAATTCTTATATCCAAGTTTAGTTAATGCAAATGTTTTGATTGAAAAGAATTTGCCGTATCCTATTCCACTCGTTGGTTACCGGAGTGAAGTGAAGCAAGTAGTTTTAAATATTTTAATGAATTCGATTGATGCTCTTGAATCGGTGAAAGAAGAGCGGAAAATTATCATTGATGTATTTGAAGAGGACCAGGCTGTTCGCATTGTTATAAAAAATAATGGACCTATGATTCCAGCAGACAATGTAGAGACCATTTTTGAGCCATTTGTAACTACTAAAAAGCTAGGAACTGGTATTGGACTATTTGTATGTAAACAAATTGTAGAAAAACATAACGGATCCATATTGTGTCGTTCGGATAACGATTGGACAGAATTTCAAATTACGTTTCAAAAGTAAACAGTCTACACCATACGAATGGTGTAGACTGTTTTAATTTGTAAGTATAACGGTCTCTAATTTTGGATCCTCAGTTGAATAACCAACTATTGAAATTGTGTAAATTGTATTTGGTTCAACGTTGAATTTTGGAATGGTTAATAGTACTTTTTTTGTATCAGCAAGTGAAACTTCAATATCTGCTGTACCAGGGCTAACTTGTAAAAAATCTGTTATTTGCTTAAAGAGTACATTTTCAAATAAATGATCCCCATCTTTTAAATTTACATTTACAACTGGAGTGTCTGGTGAAAAATGTGCAAACCGTATTTTTGCTTGACCAGATGGTAAATGAGTATTATCAAGAATGGGTTGTAATTGGAGATGATTATCGCTATTGACCGCTGCAAGGGTATAAGTGTGATTCCCCATTATTGGTACTAATGCTGAAAATATTGGAGTTTCGTTTCCGACAGGGACAATATCAATACGGTATTTACCTTGCACTAATGATAAATACGGACTGAATTGTTTAAAAGAAATATTTTTAATAACCTTTTGTCCGTTTATTATAATATCAACTGCTGGTGTATGGGGAGCTGTGTGGAAGATTCTCATATGTGACGGTAAAGTCGCTTCTTGTGAATCTCTCTTTTCATATGCTTGTACAAGTTTTGTAATTGCATCATAGTATTTCATATAGAGTTCTACATATCTTTTAGGATTGCTATATTGATAGTAACGAGCGAGCTGTTCGTAACGTGCAGCTTCTTGGCCGTATTTTTCAATTTCGGATTGAGTCATGAACATTCCTCCTTTATCATCATTACAAATATATGCGAAGCTAGAAAGAGGTTATGCAAAAAACTTGCCTTTCTAGAAAGAAAAGTTAAAATGGGGATTTTTTTATTTATAGGCAAACACACATACAAATCGATAATTGTCCTACATAAATTATAAAGGAAAGGTAGTTTGACTTTGATGGAAGGAGTGGAACCATTGGGATGGGGATATCCCCATAGTTATTTGGAATGAAGTTATGGAGGATTTGGTGCTATAGGCTGTGGGACGAATTATGGATTTGTATTATGAGTATTTCTATTAATTTTAGTGATGCGTTGGATAAGGTAATACCGATAAAAGAGCGTCGTGCCGAACTGATTAATGTGGTTAATCGGTTCTTTTTTTATTGTTCTAAACAGGTGGTACTATTTGTTAAGAAATAGTTACGATAAATGAGGTGGAGTAAAATGTCGAATTTTGTTTGAAAATATGCTATATAAAGTAGGATAATAGGAAGGAGAATAACGGGAGTTCCGTCGAAGTTTACACAATGTCAGCAATTGAGGGAAGTTGATATTATATTAAAAAAATATTCAATTTGCAGTTATCTTAAATCAGGAAGGGGTATTTAAGCGTACAGGTAAGGTTGGTCTTCATTTTAAGTTCTGAATTTTCTGTTTTTAAAATAATATTTAGCAGTCATTTGTATATTTTATAATAGTTTTTTGATAAATTCACTGCTTTTGCAGAGGATTCTTTTTTATGAAAGAAACGTCAATTTTCTTCATATACATATACAAATTGAAGAAATGGGGGAGCGCTATGCGCGATTACTTAATTAAACCACTTGTTGGTCAGCCGTATCCGATGATTTCACATGGAAAAGGTGTGTATTTGTATGATCAAAACGGAAATAAATATTTTGATGGTTCGTCTGGAGCGATTACGGCAGGTATTGGACATGGCGTAGCAGAGATAGCAGAAGTTATTAAAAAACAGGCAGAGGAGATCGCTTTCGTTTATAGATCACAGTTTACGAGTGAACCAGCTGAAAAATTAGCGAAGAAGTTAAGTGATTTATGTGTAGGAGATTTGAACTGGAGCTTTTTTGTGAATAGTGGTACGGAAGCAAATGAAACAGCTATGAAAATCGCAATTCAGCATTTTCAGGAGCGTGGCATTCAAGGGAAACATAAAATTTTGTCACGGTGGATGAGCTATCACGGGATTACAATGGGAGCTTTATCTATGTCTGGGCATCCACTGCGCAGACAACGTTTCGTTTCTATTTTGGAAGATTATCCGACTATTCCAGCTCCATACTGTTTTAGATGTCCTGTACAAAAGGTATATCCAACATGTCAACTTTCTTGTGCGACTGAACTAGAAAGAGCGATTGATCGAATTGGTGCAGAACATATTGCAGCTTTTATTGCTGAACCGATTATCGGAGCTGCTGGAGGCGCGGTTGTCCCGCCGAAAGAATACTATAAAGTAATTAAAGATATTTGTAGTCATTACGATATATTATTTATTGCGGATGAAGTAATGACTGGACTTGGTCGTACTGGTGCATGGTTTGCTATGGAGCACTGGGGTGTAGAACCGGATATTATGACGCTTGGTAAGGGGCTAGGAGCGGGTTATACACCAATGGCAGCGACAATAGTAAGTGACCGTGTTATGGAGCCGATTTTACATGGATCACGTTCTGTAATGAGCGGGCATACGCTTAGTGCAAATCCATTGTCTGCAGCAACGGCTTTAGCTGTTATTGAATATATGGAGAAACATAATTTACCTGAAAAAACAGCAGAAAAGGGAGAGTATTTATTAAAAGGTTTGCAGAAAGTTCAGCAACAATCGACAATCATTGCCGATGTGCGTGGAAAAGGATTGCTAATTGGAATAGAATTGCAACCGTTTACAAAAGCATCGGAGCTTATTTCAGTTGCTGCTAAAAATGGACTGCTCTTATACCAAGCTGTTTCAGGGCAAGCAGGAAAAGAGGATAGTGCACTGCTTGTTGCACCACCAATGACAACTACATATTCCGAGTTAGATGAATTACTTTCAATTTTTGTAAAGAGCGTGGAAGAGATGATGCAAAAAGGAGGGCATAGTATCGCATGACAACTATTACAAATACATTCGGTAAATTAAAAGAAATAGAGGAAGTAATTTCTTTGTTCCATGATGATATGACATTAATGTTTGGGGGATTTGGAGGAATCGGATCCCCTCCATCTTTAATTCAAGCTGTTTTAGATAAAGGCATTACAAATTTAAATTTAATAGGAAATGATACTGGATTTCCTGATGTAGGAATCGGTCGTCTTGTTACGAATGAAAGGGTTAAATCTTTAGTTACTTCTCATATTGGGTCAAATCCAAATGCGGGAAGACAATTAAATGAAGGAAGATTGCAAATTGAATTCTCTCCGCAAGGAACACTAGCAGAGCGTATTCGCGCTGGTGGTGTAGGGCTTGGTGGTATTTTAGTTGACGTTGGTGTTGATACGATTGTAGAAGAAGGAAAGCGCACAGTTGAAATGAATGGAAAGACATATTTAGTTGAAACAGCTTTAACGGCTGAAGTCGCAATTGTATATGCGAAAAAGGCGGATCCATTTGGAAATCTTGTATTTGATAAAAGCGCTCGTAATATGAATCCTCACGTAGCTATGGCTGGTGACATAACGATTGTAGAAGCAGAAGAAATTGTTCCACTTGGAAGTTTAGATCCAGAAGAAATTGTCGTCCCAGGTGTATTTGTAAATTATATCGTGCCATCGGAAGGAGTGAATTGGAAATGGGTATGGGCGTAGAAGTAAGAGATAAGATTGCAAGACGTGCAGCGAAAGAAATTCAGAATGGTATGCTTGTAAATTTAGGTATTGGAATTCCATCGCTTGTACCGAATCATTTGCCAGAAGATATGAATGTTATGTTTCATGCAGAAAACGGTATTGTTGGTATGGGACCAACGCCAAGTAAAGGGAATGAAGATGAGAATTTATGTAACGCAGCTGGTTTACCAACATCTCTTATTACAGGAGCAAGTTATTTTGATAGCTGCATGGCGTTTGGCATGATTCGAAAAGGATTACTTGATGTTACGATACTTGGTTCGTTACAAGTAAGTGAAAATGGTGATTTAGCGAACTGGATTGTACCAGGAAAACGCGTTCCAGGTATTGGAGGAGCGATGGATTTAGCGCAAAAAGCGAAGCGGGTCGTTGTTGTGATGAATCATGTTGATAAATACGGAAATGCAAAGATTGTTTCGGAATGTACATTGCCATTAACTTCGAAAAAATGTGTAGATTTAATTATTACAGACATGGCTGTCATGGAAGTGACCCAAAGAGGACTTGTCTTACAAGAATTAATGAGTCCATATACTGTAGAAGATGTAAAACGACATACGACAGCTGATTTTCATATAAGCTCAAATTTACTAGTAATTGAATGAGGGGAGTTGTAATATATGGAGCAATTAAAAAAACAAGTTTGTGATTATATTGAGGGTCATGAAGAAGAGAGTGTAAAATTTTTAACACGATTAATTCAAGAAAAGAGCGTATCTGGTGATGAAAGTGGTGCGCAGGCAATTGTTATTGAAAAGTTGCGTGAGTTAGGTCTAAATCTTGATATTTGGGAGCCTGCTTTTAATGAAATGAAAGATCACCCTTATTTCGTATCACCTCGTATAAGTTTTACAGATAGCCCGAACATTGTAGCGACTTTAAAAGGAAGTGGCGAAGGGAAATCTATGATTTTAAACGGGCATATTGATGTCGTGCCAGAAGGGGATGTAAATCAGTGGGACCATCATCCATATAGTGGAGAGAAAATAGGAAACCGCATATATGGACGTGGAACAACAGATATGAAAGGCGGCAATGTCTCACTTATGCTTGCGATGGAAGCGATTATTGAATCTGGTATTGAACTAAAAGGTGATATACATTTTCAAAGTGTAATAGAAGAAGAGAGCGGTGGGGCAGGAACATTAGCCACTATTTTACGAGGATATAAGGCAGATGGCGTTATTATTCCTGAGCCGACGAATATGAAGTTTTTTCCGAAACAACAAGGATCAATGTGGTTTCGTCTACATATAAAAGGAAAAGCAGCACACGGTGGTACACGTTATGAAGGAGTAAGTGCAATTGAAAAAAGTATGTTTGTTGTAGAGCATTTGAGAAAATTAGAAGAGAAGAGAAATGGTCGAATTACAGATCCGTTATTTAAGGGGATTCCGATTCCAATTCCAATTAACGTTGGGAAAATTGAAGGGGGAAGCTGGCCAAGTTCTGTTCCCGATTCATTAATTTTAGAAGGAAGATGTGGTATTGCGTCGAATGAGACTATAGAGGCAGCAAAAGAAGAGTTTGAGGGCTGGATTGGTGAATTAAAAGATGTGGATAGTTGGTTTGTAAAAAATCCTGTAGAAGTAGAATGGTTTGGGGCTAGATGGGTTCCTGGTGAACTAGAAGAAAATCATCCACTTATTACAACGCTTCAACATAACTTTGTTGAAATCGAAGGGAACGAGCCGATTATAGAAGCTTCGCCATGGGGAACAGATGGAGGTTTGTTCACACAAATCGCTAACGTACCCACGATAGTATTTGGTCCAGGAGAGACGAAAGTAGCACACTATCCAAACGAATATATAGAAGTTGATAAAATGATTGCTGCCGCAAAAATAATTGCATGTACATTACTAGATTGGTGTGAGGTGAAAAAATGAAATACTATGAATCTTTTAGTGAACAGACAAAGCATTATACAGTAGAAGGGGTTTTAGATTATTTTAATAAACGTATTAGAGTTGATCACTATACAGGAAATGTTGAAAGCATCATACAAACAATCGATGAATTAGCAAAGAAACATTCTTTCACTAAATGTATTATTAAAGGAAAGGGAGAGCATGTTTCAACATGGCTCTCTTTCGGTTTCTTACTGGAAGCAACGATACCTCATTATTTTCAAGGGCACGATGCGCACTTCTTCGTGAAATATCATAATGATGAAAGACGAAATAGTATTCATTGGACTGAGGAAGATACTATTTTAAGTGGTGTAAAAGAAAAAGAAGTGAAAGAAAAAATAGTCCCAGAGGAATTTGTGTTAAGAAAAGCGACAGAAGAGGATGCGGAAGAATTAGCAATTGTCTTTGGAAAAGTATTTGAAGTTTATCCGACACCTTTAAATGATGGGAATTATGTAAAGCAGACGATGAAGGAAGACGATACAATTTACTATGTTTATGAATTCGAGGGGAAAATTATTAGTACAGCATCTGCTGAAATGAACGTGAAAGAAGGTAATGCAGAATTAACGAATTGTGCTACATTACCTGAATATCGAAAACATGGTTTCATGAAAAGTCTGTTAATTAAATTGGAGGAAGAGCTCCAAGAAAAATCTATTTTTTGTTCTTATACAATTGCTCGCTCGCTATCTTTCGGTATGAATGCAGCCTTTCATCAATTAGGCTATACATATACGGGAAGGCTTGCGAATAATTGCTACATTTTTGATAAGTTGGAAGATATGAATATATGGGTGAAAGATTTATCCAGCTATTCGAAAGCAGTAAGACTCCCGCCTCAAAATTCGGCTGTAAAGCAAAGAAGTTAGGTGGGAGTCGGGTTAATAATCAGTGGGGTGAATAAAGCCCCACTGATTAAAGTGTCACTTAACCATAAATAAGCAATAAAAATATATACACATTTCATCAAAATAGTAGAACGGAATCGTCATGCTTATAATCTCACAGAGGGTGCCGAAAATTCGGCGATGAATTTGCTGGATTTTCGGCAAAAGGGGGGATGACATTGCTAGCAGTTTCGACACAGGAAGTCATTGAAGCGATTTTGGGCAGTATAGATGAGGCCATACATGCAGTAGATGAAAATGGGATTACAATCTTTTATAATACAGTTGCTGCAAAACATGATGGATCTAAAATTGAAAATGTGCTAGGAAAGCATTTATTAGAAGCATTCCCGTCATTATCCAGAGAAACAAGTACGTTGATGAAAGTATTAGATACAAAAAAATCAATCGTACACCAAGTTCAACATTACCAAAATTTAAATGGGGAAGACGTTTGTACGGTCAATACAACGTTACCTATTTTAATAGATGGAAATATTGCTGGTGCTGTAGAAATTGCGAAAGATTATTCTACTATTCAAAAGCTTACTGATACGATTGTAGATCTACAATCGAAAATAAAACGATCGACTAGCAAAAAAACGGTGAAAAAGCATGTTGCATTCGAGACAATTGTAACTGATGATTCCCGCTTTAAACAGACGAAAGAGTTAGCACAAAAAGTAGCGCCAACCGATGCGAATGTTTTAATATATGGTGAAACTGGAACGGGGAAAGAGCTATTTGTGCAAGCGATTCATGAAGCTTCTAAACGAAAAAATAAGCCGTTTATTGCACAAAACTGTGCAGCGTTGCCAGAGTCGCTATTAGAAAGTTTGCTGTTTGGCACGACAAAAGGTAGTTATACAGGGGCAATCGAACGAGCAGGATTATTTGAACTTGTAGATGGAGGGACATTATTTTTAGATGAACTGAATTCAATGCCGCTTGATTTACAAGCAAAAATGCTACGTGTATTAGAAGATGGAGTTATTCGTCGCATTGGTGATAATAAGACGAGAAAAGTAGATGTTCGCGTTATTACTGCAATGAATCAGCCTCCAGAAGTATGTTTAAGAGAAAATAAAATTCGCACTGATTTATACTATCGATTAAATGTGTTTTCATTATATATCCCGCCGCTTCGCGAAAGAACTGAGGATGTACTGTTATTAGCGTCTTACTTTTTGAAAGAATATAATAAAAGTTATAAAAAAGGTGTACTTCAAATTGATAAGGAAGCGAAAGAAAGATTACAAGCTTATCAATGGCCTGGAAATGTTCGTGAGTTAAAGCATACGATTGAACATGCCGTCATTATTACAGAAGGGAATTCGTTAACAGCAAATTGCTTGCCAAGAACATTTCGGAAAGAGAAAATTCAGGAGAAGAAAAGTATATTACCACTTAGGGAAGCTCTACATCAAACGGAAAAAGAATTAATAGATCAAGCGTTAATTGAAACGGAAGGTAATATTTTGCAAGCAGCAAAAATGTTAGGTATTCCGCGTCAAACGCTTCAATATAAACTGAGCAAGTACGACAAAACCGCCGAATAATCGGCGGTTTTTGTGTGTTTGCACCAATAAAAGAGCGTTTACATATATAACAAGTAATGAATATGATAGTAAATAGCGTTTTAGTACAGCACTTAAAAATATTTATTCTCTTATATAATAGGGTATTTCTCGCATTTACTTATCAAGAATATGAAGTTGGCATAATTATTGCTTATATAAAGGATGAGCGTATAAAAAGGGGGAATAGCAATGTTACATGATGTATACAAACCAAATCGTCACTGGAAGGATATTGAATTATGGAAAGATGTTACAGAAGAACAATGGAATGATTGGGTTTGGCAATTAACGAATACGATCAAAACTTTAGATGATTTAAAGAAAGTAATTAACTTAACACCTGACGAAGAAGAAGGCGTTAAAATTTCAACGAAAACGATCCCGTTAAACATTACACCGTACTATGCTTGGCTAATGAATCCTGATGACCCACGCTGTCCGATTCGGATGCAATCAGTACCGATTTCGGAAGAGTTATATAAAACAAAATATGATTTAGAAGATCCTCTTCATGAAGATGAAGATTCACCAGTTCCAGGATTAACTCATCGTTATCCAGACCGTGTACTATTTTTAGTAACGAATCAATGTTCTATGTATTGTCGTTACTGTACACGTCGTCGTTTTAGTGGACAAATTGGAATGGGCGTACCGAAAAAGCAATTAGATGATGCGATTGCTTATATTAGTGAAACACCACAAGTACGTGACGTTTTAATTTCTGGCGGTGATGGACTTCTAATTAATGATAAAATTTTAGAATATGTATTAAAGAATTTACGAGCAATCCCGCATGTCGAGATTATTCGTATCGGAACGAGAGCACCAGTTGTATTCCCGCAGCGTATTACAGAAAACCTGTGTAACATTATTAAAAAATACCATCCAGTATGGTTAAATACGCATTTTAACACTTCTATTGAGATTACAGAAGAATCGAAACTAGCATGTGAAATGCTTGCAAATGCAGGTGTTCCAATTGGAAACCAAGCTGTAATTTTAGCTGGAATTAATGACAGCGTTCCAATTATGAAAAAACTTATGCATGATTTAGTGAAAATTCGTGTTCGTCCATATTACATTTATCAATGTGATTTATCAGAAGGTATCGGTCATTTCCGTGCACCAGTTTCGAAAGGTCTTGAAATTATTGAAGGCTTACGTGGACATACGTCTGGTTATGCAGTACCAACTTTCGTTGTCGATGCACCGGGCGGAGGCGGAAAAATTGCGCTTCAGCCAAACTATTTAATTTCACAAAGTGCGGATAAAGTTGTTCTTCGTAACTTTGAAGGGGTTATTACAACGTATCCAGAACCAGAAAACTATATCCCAGGAAGAGCAGAAGGCTACTTTAAAGAAATTTATCCGACTTATGAAGAAAAACGTTCTGATATCGGCGTTGCAGGATTGATGAGTGATAAGAAATTTAATCTTGTTCCAGATGATTTACAACGTATGAATCGCCGCAAAGATTATGAAGTCAATGAAACGCATGCTTCTTTAAAAGATAAACGTGATAAGCGTGATCAATTAAAAGATAAAAAATATCAAGCACAAATAGCAAAGTTAGATGATGACAAAAAAAATGAGGGTGACGTAGTATGAATTGTATGTGGTGTGACAGTACAGAAGCGAAAGAAAGCTTGAATACTGTATATTGGGAATTACCAGATGGTACGAAAGCCATTGAAATCCAAGAGACACCATGTATTACTTGTTCCTCATGTGGAATGGACTATCAAGCAGACCATACTGTAAAAGAAATTGAAGATCAGTTGTTTTTAATTTATACGAAAGATTTACCAAAACAACTAACATACGAAGAGTTGATGGGAAGACCACGTTTATTAAAAAGGAATTATTTCGACTTCTAACCAGCTTTTATGCTGGTTTTTTTCTTTTTTGCCTTGTATAATGTACCCAAGTTAGAAAGGTAGGGAATATTTTTGAAAAAGACATTTTACCATTATATGATGAAGCACCGTGCAGCTTTATTTAAAAATGAAATATCAGATTTAGCAGAGGCGATGTATGATGATTTAAGTTTTCCGAAGCAATCTGAAGACTATGATGTAATTAGTTCATACTTAGAGTTAAGTGGAATGCTAGAAAGTATGTCTATATTTGATGATGCATGGGATTTATATATACAAGAGAGATAACGATATGAAGTTTTAGGGAAATGAAAGCATAATGAATACATTACTTTGAAAGAAGTGAAGTATTCATTATGCTTTTTTATTTACAATACGTCTTGCTGTTAGAACATAAATGAAAAGTGAAAGCTAGTTTAGATACTAGCTTTTTTAAGTTATATACAAATTCTACTTTTTTATTGAAAAAATTTATGAATATAAGCTTATGTGATAAGCGTTTTTATGTAGGTTGCATATACTGTTATCAAAATCACGACGTTTAAAAAAGGAGAGATATTGATGGCAAGGAAAAAACAACCTAAATATAACGTAGGAGACATAGTCGTGATTACGCTATATGGAACCGTTGGGAAAGTTACAAATATGAAAGTTTTAGATGGAGTTTACGTATACGAAGTAAATAATCACGATGGATTTTATGTAGAACAAACTTTACAGCATGTTACAGAGCAGGAAATGAAAAAGGGCGACACAGAGTGGATTGAATTAAATTATAACTTTACTTTTGGTGATCTCGTGCAAGTAACTGGATATGATAAAGATGTTTTTCGTATTGTTGGTTTTCGTACAGAAGTATGGAGATATAAAAATGATGCATGGGAAGATACTATATATGAATTGTCACGAATTACTGATGGTGAATGGTTAGAAGCTGATGAATCAGATTTAACATTACTTGCCAATGCACAAACGGCAAATGCAATTTTGAAGAAAATGAAACAAGATAAAGCTGGTATGAATAAATTGGATTTAGGAAAATTGAAGTCGATTAACAATTCGAAAAAAGTAAGTGTAAAGACGAATCGCCAAGAAATTATTGATGGGTTATTAGATATTTATAATGATTATCATTTATTATTCGATACATTTAAAGATGAAGAATATAAAATTGTTATGGATGTTGTTCAAAATTATTTAGTTAAATTGACAGAGAAAAAATAGTTAACTAGAAAGAGAGAATAAATTGAACAACAACATATGCAGTATAAGGTATGCCTACAATTATTAAAAAAATAAAAAGCCATTTAATAAGAGAGTCTGCCCATTGATCTTCATGCATGAACTCTTCTTTTGTTTGCCCTACTTCTTGATCTACTTCATATTGGTATTCCATTATTATTTCCCCCTTTGGATAGCTTGTACTAACATCGTATGCCCTTTACCTACATGATATGACTTATAAAAAAAGAAAAACTATTTTTCTAATCTCATATACATAATTTTGAGATTTTTTCATAAAACAGAAATAAAGGAGTGATGCTCATGAAGGAAATTGAAGTCGTAATTGACACGGAAGAGATTGCGGAGTTTTTTTATGAGCGACTAATTGAAAGAGGGTACGTTCCAAAAAGAGAAGAAATTGAGGACCTGGCAGATATTACATTTGAGTATTTATTAGAGAAATGCATGATTGATGAAGTTTTTGATGAAGAGGAAGATTGAAAGTAACGGCGGGCTTAACTCGTCGTTTTTTACTCTTTACAAACTTGTCACAAATATAGACAAGAATTGTTGGTATAATTAAAAGAAAATTTTATACAAGAGGTGAAGGGATGTTCAAAAAAATTATTGATTCTTTATTAGGAAAGAAAAAACATCGTTCGTATTCAAGTAGTGATTATCGTCATAGAGGGCGCTCATATTCAAGTAGCGATAATAAACGACGTTCATCTGGTTATGGGCATCAGCATTATAAAAGAAAACGTAAAAGCCGTAGTTTCTTTTCAAGTAGCTGATGAAATGGCGTCGTATACTAGCTTTATTTGATAGACCACTGCGAAAAAATACAATCGTTGCAGAGCGTTATAAGATTGAATCAGTAATTGGAATGGGCAGTTATGGGGTTACATATATCGTTAATGATTTGCAAATAAATAAATATAAAGTCTTAAAACAATTAAGGCAAAGTAAACAAAGATATGAGTCTGGTAGAAAATCATTTGAGCAAGAGAAAGTGATTTTACAAACATTAAATCATGCGTCAATTCCTAACCTACATGATCATTTCATATGGGAGAAAAAGAACTTTTTGGTGATGGAGTATATGCCGGGGGAAAATTTCGAAGATTGTATTTTCTTAGATGGCCAAGTATATGATGAACGTGAAGTTTTTGGAATTTTATATGAAGTACTAGGAATTGTTTCGTATTTTCATAGTAAAGGTATCATTCACCGAGATTTACGTATTCCAAACATATTAATGAAAGAAAATCAGATTAGTATTATTGATTTTGGATTGGCTAAATTGAAAGGTGAGGGTGATGAGCGTGCTATAACTTATGAAGGTGAACAAGCTTTGATGCGAGAAGTTCACTTTCGTAGCGATTTTTATGCGCTCGGTCATTTCGTATTATTTTTATTGTATGCTAGTTATGAATCGACTGAAAAAAAGGAAAAACCTTGGTATGAAGAGTTAGCGCTGGAAGAATATAATCGCGACATGCTAATGCGAATGTTACAAATGAAAGCGCCCTACTATGAAAATGTACAAGATTTGAAAAAAGATGTAGCTTACGCTTTAGAAAGGATGGAGACTTCATGTTTCAAAAGTTTTTAGCAAGCGTTGGTATTGGTAGTGCAAAAGTAGATACCGTTCTTGAAAAAGATGAGTATATAGTTGGAGAAGAGATAGTAGGGAAGGTTCATATAACTGGAGGTTCAGTTAACCAAGAAATTGAAAGCATTTACTTAACATTGTCGACGTCATATGTAAGAGAAGTGGATGATAAAAAAGTAACGGCAATGTATGATTTGGAGCGAGTTCGTTTAACAGATCCATTTTCTGTAGAGCCAAATGAAAAAGTGGAAATTCCATTTTCGTTTTTAATGCCAATTGAAGTACCACTAACACTTGGAATGAAAACGGTTTGGGTTCATACAGGCCTTGATATTAAACTTAGTATTGATCCAAGTGACCGTGATTATATTCAAGTGTTGCCGAATGCACTATTGAACAGTGTATTAAATAGTGTAAATCAATTAGGTTTTAAAGCGCGTCATGTAGAATGCGAAGAATTACCGTATCGATTACGTAAGCAAGTTCCATTCGCGCAAGAATTTGAGTTTATTCCAGTCTCCGGAGAGTATTATGGGAAATTAGATGAATTAGAATTATTAATTTTGCCAAGTGCCCACGACCGATTAGAAATTATTATGGAAGTAGATAGAAAATCACGTGGATTGGCTGGTTTATTCGCAGAAGCGCTTGATCTTGATGAGAAGGTTATTCGCTTTACAGTAACAAACGAAGATATTCCAACGATGCAGCAAAAAATTAACAATAATATTTTTTAATAAACTATGCATAAAAAAGAAATGGGGAGGAAAACTAAAACAACCGCTCCATTTTTTTGCATAGTGAGGTTATGTATGTGAAACGATACCGACATTTATACTTGTTAAGTTGTACACTACTCATTTGTTTTGTCGCACTATCACTTTCGTATCATACCGCTTGTATTGAAAAATTTGATAATGTAGTCGCACACTTTATTCAAAGTTTCCGAAACGAGTATTTGACAACCTATTTTACTTGGGTGTCCTTTATCGGTTCAAAAAGAATATATTTCCCGTTACTCATTATACTTGTAATGTATTTTCTTCTTAGAAAAAAAATATTAAGTGCATTACTTCTAACAATTAATTATTACGGGTCACGTTATTTGAACAGTATGCTCAAACTATGGTATGAACGAGCACGACCTGATGTGACGCAGCTTGTTACAGCAACTGGATATAGCTTTCCGAGCGGTCATACGATGAATGCTACTGCTTTTTTAGGATTTATTGCATACGTCACAATTACAGAAGATCGTATTTCATTGCATAAAAAGTTGCTGATTATTTTTATAGCAAGCTTCGTTGTATTATCTATTTCAGTTAGCCGAATTTATCTTGGCGTGCACTATCCATCTGACATATTAGCCGGATGGGCAGCGGGAGGTAGCTGGCTCGTTTTATGTGTTATATTTCATAAGGCGTTCATTAAAAAAGAACCTATGTCATAATAGGTTCTTTTTGCATGGGCTCCACATGAATATGAGCATGGTAAATTCCGAATTTCTTTCGAAGCATATCTTCAATATTGTCAGTAATACAATGGCTTTCTCTAACATCTATTCGAGCATCTACTTCAATTGTAATATCTACATACGTTTGATTCCCATACATACGAGCGCGAATATCTACAATATGTTCTACACCTGAAATATGCCCGATAGCATCAGCGTATTCATCCATTTTTTCAGGATCAATTCCATCTGTTAGCATATGAGAAGCTTCTACGAAAATTTCCCACGCGGTCTTACAAATAATAAGACCGACAAGTAAAGCAGCAATAGGGTCCAAAATAGGCATTTGGAACTGTGCTCCGACTATACCTACTACTGTACCAATACTTACAAGAGCATCTGATAAATTATCTTTTGCAGCAGCCTCTAATGATTTACTTTTTGTTCGTATTGCAATCTTTTTCGTATACTTGTATACACCGTACATAACGACAGCAGAAAATAAAGCCACCCATGCAGCAAGTACATTAGGTGCTGCTTGTTTCGGATTGAAAAACGATTGAATTGCACTAATAACAACTTCTAATCCGACCGTTGCCATAATAAAGGAAGCAACAAGTGATGCGATTTGTTCTGCACGCGAATGCCCATATGGATGATCTGGGTCACGAGGCTTACGAGAAATTTTCAGGCCAATTAATATTGCTAAAGAAGCACCAATATCCGTTAAGTTATTCAAACCGTCAGCACGTAATGCGCTAGAGAGGGTAATATAACTGATGATGATTTTCATAGAGGATAAAAATATGTAGGCTATAATGCTGACAATAGCACCTTTATCAGCTTCTTTATGAGAAAGAGAATCCATTTTAATCACTCGCCTTTCTACAAGGAATTTCTTTCTATACATAGAGTATCAAACGAAACTCGTGTGAGTCTATACAAACATTGTTGACGTTTTATAGCTTTTTAAGAAGGGGATAACAAAGTTTCGTTAAGGAAAAATATGTTGAAAAGTACAAAGTAGAAATTTATCCCGCTATTTGAGGGCAGTAAGACCCCCACCTCAAAATTCAGTTGGAGCAAAGAAGTTAGGTGCCCGTAAACGCCCGATTGGTGAAGGCTAATAATCAGTGGGGGATGAACAAAACCCCCACTGATTAAAGTTTCACTTTATTAAACAAGTAATGATGATTATGGCAAATGGAAAGAGGGCGAGAATAACGATTCTCAAAAATTTTTTCATATATATTTTTCGCAAAATGACTCTTTGTAATTCCTCGTGTGAGTAATATATAAGAAATGATAACAAAATTCTTCAATAAGAAGAGGAGAAAGCATTATAATATTCACTTTCCAGAAAGAGACAAAGGTAAAGAACAATTTGAAAACGAAAAAACCTCTGATGATTTTTCAGAGGTTTTTCGTTTCTTAGTATGCTTCTAAAAACTCAGTAACTTGCTCTTCCGTTTTTGCATTTGCACTATGTAAGTGACCTAACTTTTCGCCATTTTGATATACAAGTAGGCTTGGAATACCCATTACTTGATACTCTTCAGCAATACTTGGGAACTCATCTTTATTAATAGAATACCATTCAAATTTATTGAACTCTTC
Source organism: Bacillus sp. RC242 (assembly GCF_044908245.1). Lineage (NCBI taxonomy): Bacteria > Bacillati > Bacillota > Bacilli > Caryophanales > Bacillaceae > Bacillus > Bacillus sp. RC242. The sequence goes on along the minus strand of NZ_JBIYCZ010000010.1, from coordinate 36,946 downwards.
CATTACATCTCCGATAAAGTTGTCCATACGCACGCAATCTGGGCACCATGTAGTAAAGAACTTAACAACTACTGGCTCCTCGCTTGCGATGATGTCTTTGAATTCTTGTTCAGCTTTGATTTCTTTCATGTTTGTTTCTCCTTTTTCACTTATAATATTTGGGGTTATTTAGGCGGTGTTTTTGCCTAGAAACGAAAACTTCTAACAAAAGTTTTTCTTTCCGAATAATTCGTTTGCAAATTGATCCACCGCAGTTTCCTGAAGTCCTGGTACAATATGTGAGTAGGTGTCCAAGGTGATACCTACTTTTTTATGTCCTAATCGTTCACTCACAATCTTCGGATGTATACCTTGCTTTAACATAATCCTCAAATCATGGAACCGAATATCGGGAACCTCACTTTTCTTTATAAGCTTTTTCCAGAGCTGTGTCAAACTTCTGAAACGGCAGACCAAATCGTAGTCATTATAGCTTTCATCATATCGCTCTTTTTCCTCAGAGATTTTTTGCAGATGGTCATTTAGTGCCATTAAAGTAATGGCAGGTAAAATCAGCAATCTCTTTCCATTGTAGACCTAAGATTTCACCTTTACGCATTCCACATGTAATAGCAAGAAGATAAGCGATATAATAACGGTTTTCTTTTGCATGTTCTAAAAAACGCCCACCCTGCATTGTTTGTGAGGAACAAGAAGGTGAGCTTCAATTAAATGAAACTGATAGGATTTGTGAAAATTGTGCCCAAATTATGCATGGAAAAGGTATTGAAAGAGATGGATAGTACCCTTTACACCTTATTCCATATATAAAAAAGCTGGTTAGCTTCTGATTCAAGCGCTATTAAATGATCATTATTAATAGAGTTATTCGTATACATTCTGTTCTTTTGGATGTTAAGAACCGTATAATTCACATCGTTATGTTCATCTGAAAATGTTGATTCATTTAATAATGTCAGTGTTGAGTTGATGTTGTATTTATCAATTCGCTCTTTTTTTCCTTTGAAATATAGTTTGATAAGATGCGGCTCATCATTAATGAGCAAACCGAGTTCAGGTGATGAGCGGACGATTAAATTATCTGATATCCAATGTGATTTTCCTGGATCGAACCAAGAGACGTCGTTGTTTTTAATAAATTTTTTGTACTGCTTTATGACATCGATATAGTTTTGCTTTTTCTTTTGATCAACCGTTTGCACTAATGTTTCGAAACATTCAAAAGGTAGTTCATTTTGATGAAATTTAATAACAGTGTCTCGTAATTGTTTCCAGTAATCAAAAGCTGGTTGGTATTCAGGTTGAGATTTTAGATTTTTTACAAAGTTTGTTTTAGCTGCACTACTTTTCAGTGTGAAGTCTAAAAATTGTGTAAGTCCTACTTTAATTTCTGCCATGTTACACCCCCTTTCCAAACATTACTAATTCGATAATGGAAAGGGAAATCCTGCATTTTTTAAGAAGGTGAGCTAGATGCTAGAAAACCAGATGTCCATGCACAATGGCTACGGCAAAGCTGATCCGCAAGAACAAGAGGGAATTATTACAACTTCTATCGATATCGAAAAGTTACAAGATGTCATAAGTCGAGCGGTAGTGATTTTGCAGGAGTGTCCAGAAGATGCTGAACTTGATGATTTAAATGGGAGCATTAATGAAGCGTTGGAATTGTTACAAAAGTATTTGGGGCAATAAAAAAGGACGAGCAGTCGTACCTGCTGTCCTTTATAGAAGGAAAATTATTCTGGACTAGAACTACGAATAACCAGAAAACGCGCTTTTAACCAGTGTTGTCAAATATGTAATAATCTATGCAACATAAAAGCTTAGTCGGAATTCAAAACACCAAAATGGCTTGCGTTGGTAAACAGGCTCAAAAGTAGTATATGCAAAATGAAAAATTCCATACAAAAAGCAGACAACAATTTTGGTTGTCTGCCTGTGAGTTGAATGAGTTAGCTAATTGTGATAAATTGCTTTCCCATTACAAGAAGAGTGAAGCTGCTAGTTCAAACAGCTTGTAGGTAGTATTTTCGATATCTAAAAAAATATACAGAGAAAGCAGATAGGTGAAGAACCTGCCTGCTTACTACTGTAACAAAAGAAAGAAGTACTAGCCGTGGATACCACGGCTTGAAAATAGTATGTATTTTTATTTAAAAAATATTCAAGGGGTGAAGAAACATGGAGTGTTTGATAAATGGTGTCTATGAAATAGATAATGATTTTTTTGGTCCAATAAACTTTGCTAATGTTGTAGCTGTTTCATCCATAATTCAATTGAGTGCAGGGGATTTAGTCGAAATTTTTGCACAAAGTAGCGTAGCTGGAGTTATTAGTAATGTAGAAGATAGTACGCATTTTGAAGCTGCAAGATTCCCGTCTCCAAAAGTATAAGTGGTATGAAACCTTGTAAGTAATTTAATATCAGGACATTCCAAAATTTATACTCATCCTGTACAAGAACGGATAATTTATTTGTAAGTGCATGAAGTATTTTAACGGTGTACAAGCTGTTTTGAAAGTGCTGGATAAATGAACTATGTACTGTTAAATAGTGTCTGATGATTGTAAACGAAACAGTCGAAGAAGAGTAGCGGTGTATGCAAAAAGAAATGCATGATGTTTAGGTAAAGAAAGCTTACTAGTTAGGGGATGTTACCGATTTAGTTTATGAAAAAAGGCCCTGTTGTCTCCAACAGGGCCTTTCCTAAAATGGCAAAGAGTAACTCTTACCTTACTCCTTGTCCATAGAATACACAAAAATTATACGTTTGTACAGGTCAATAATTTGCAATAATAATATTTGAATATAATGCTTACAGGTAATTCTGAAGGATGAAAAAGTATTTGTTATAGAGTAAGTGTTGATTTTAAAGTGTTTTTAAGAGAATGTTTACAACTCAACGACAATAAAGGAATATTGAAATAATAAAATATGAAATATTGCATATCTCACTTAACAATATAATCTATTCAATAATAATAAAATCGTACAGAGGAGTTTTTTCTGAAAATCCGAGTTGATGAAACTAGATAATTTGTATTACTGATTTAACCAGAATATTACATGAGTGCTTTGTTTTTAAAAGTTATACTTTCTCTTCGCTCTGCCTTATGGTGGAGCATTTTTATTTTTGTAATCGCAATAACCTGTCCAAACTTTCCAAGTCTAGCATACATATTATGCAGTAGTAGATTAGAAAGGAGCACTATATATGTCTTGTTATTACTACTGTAAGAATTGTGAGAGTTACCAAAAGAAAAATCATGATTGCTGTAAAAAAAGAAGTGATTATTATAATAAGTGCGGTAAAAGATGTGATGACTGTCCTTGCGATCATAAGGAGAATAACCTTGTAAGAGCATCTGCTTTTAGAGCTGTAAATACAGTTAATCAAAACCTTCCAGCTAATACTTTTGTTAAAGTATTATTTCAAAATGAACAATTTGATTTAGCGAACGAATATAACCCAGCAACATCAGATTTTACTCCGAAGACTAGAGGAGTTTATTCCGTAATTGGGACGATTGGTTTCTTTCCGAACGATACAAATTTAAATTATAGAGCGCGTGTAGAAGTTCGAGTGAATGGAAATGCGGCAATTGCTATAGATAACGACTTTTTTGGTCCAATAAATTTCGGTAATGTCGTAAGTGTTTCAACAATACTTCAATTACATGCAGGTGATATTGTCGAGATTTTTGCACAAAGTAGTATAGATGGGGTTATTAGTAGTACAGAAGACGGTTCTCATTTTGAGGCTGCAAGATTCCCATCTCCAATTGTATAAATATTAAAAAGGAAAAAATTTTATTAACTCTGCTTTTCGGTGGAGTTTTTTAATTTCATAATAGCAATAGCTCGTCCAAACTTTTTAAATTTATTTTGCATAGTATACAACAATAGATTTAGAAAGGGGATATAAATATGTCTTATTATTATTGTAAGCATTGCAATGGCTATAAAAAGACAAAGCATACTTGTTGTAAGAAGAGTACAGATTATTACGATAAGTGTTGTGATAATGAGAAAGATAAACTTGTAAGGGCATCTGCTTTTAGAGCGGTTAGTACAGTAGATCAAAATGTCACTGCAAATACTTTTGTTAAAGTATTATTCCAAAATGAACAGTTTGATTTAGCGAATGAATATAATCCAGTAACATCAGATTTTATTCCGAAGACTAGAGGGGTTTATTCTATTATTGGTACAATCAGCTTTGCACCTAATGATAGTAATACGAATTATAGAGCGCGTGTAGAAATTCGGGTGAATGATAATCCAGCTATAGCGATAGATAATGACTTTTTTGGTCCACCCAATTTTGCAAATGTCGTAGCTGTTTCAACAATACTTCAATTACATGCAGGAGATGTAGTTGAAATTTTTGCTGAGAGTGATGTAGATGGACTGATTATACAAAATGATCCAGGATTTATTAGTACGCATTTTGAAGCTGCAAGATTCCCATCTCCAATAAAATAAAAGACATGTTTGTGATTTATGGACTATTTTTTTTAAAAAAGGCTCTACCTTATGGTAGGGCCTTTTAGTTAAAGGTGTTAAATTGGTAATATATTAAAATAAGTTCATAAACACTTGATAAGCAACACCTAGAGTTAATATGATAGCTAACAGTTTTGCTACCCATCTCGGTGCATTTAAATTTAGTAAAAGGGAATGGCATATACTAAATGTAATGCCGAGTGTTAAAAGAATTGCGATAAGATATAAAATTAATAGGAATAAAGGTTGCTCTATGGAGCCGAAGTCAATTTTGGATGGATTCATGTAATATGTGCCTCGTTTTTTATTAATATATTAATGAAATAATGAAGAATACAAGGAATTGGAAGAGTAATGCAATAAATAATATAAAAGTAAATTTGAAGTTATGGATGGAGTAGATAAAATAATCTTTGAAAGACTATTCAAAGTCAACATTTGTTTAAGTTTAATATACAAGAACGAATGTTCTTGGTATACTGGAAAATAAAAAAGGTGCGTTTACATGACAAATTTTAGTAATATAATTGAAAAACTAGATGAAATGATTTACAAACCTAATAACCTATTAATTACTAAACGAAAAGAAGAAAAGCAAAATTCAGAATATGCAGGAGGGGTATTCCAGCTAAATAATAGAAGCATCCGATTTAGGGTATCAAAAATTACGCCTAATAAGATTGGACAATTTGTTTCTTTTTGGGAGAAGAATGCCTCCACGAGCAATCAGGCATTTTCTTATGATTCAGCTCCTAACCTTTTAGTTATCACTTGTATAGCGGATAATAAACTAGGACAATTTATTTTTCCAAAAGAGATTCTTCTAAAAGAAAAAATATTAAAAAATCAAAATCAAAAAGGGAAAATGGCTATGAGGGTTTACCCTATTTGGGATAAACCTATTAGTAATCAAGCTAAGAAGAGTCAATTGTGGCAACTTCATTATTTTGTCGATTTAAGTGATACTGAAAATGTAGCTACAGATAAATTATTAAACTTATATTCATAGCACATAATAAGAAAAAAATGAAATATTCAATGTTCGTTCAGATGATATTTGGAAATATTAACAGGGTAAGCGGTTAAGTAAAGAATAAAAAAGGAGCATACAAATAAAGTATGCTCAAAAAAAGATAGGTTTTATGAGTGGAGAATCTCCATACGATAATATATGCGCATTTCATTAATATGTGTAAAATATCAACAGAATATCAATTAATGAGTTATTTTAGTTTTTTAATGAAGTCATGTTTTGTGAAATGAAAAAGAGCCGTTTCTTTTGAAAGATGCGGCTCTTTTTATTATTTTGTTATCGTACTGTTCGAAATGATAAATCATAAAATTATACGATTAACAATTTGATAATGATCGGACTTCAGTTATATATTTCTTGAAGTCTGGATATTGAGATACAGTTTGGCAGGTAGGGGTGAGTAGTTGATTAATTAAAGATACATTTGTAATTACTTCGTTACAAGGACCATAGAATGTAACTTTTAGCTTTGAATTCGGGGGAACTTTGAATACGATAGGGATTTTTTTCATTAAATAAACTCCTTACATAACAGAGGTTATATGTTTATTTCCTTTTAATTAGGAAGACATATTAATATAATATGTAATTTTTATTGTAGTTGATTATTACATATACTGTATGAGTTGATGTAATTTCTATTACGTATCAAAATAGTGTTGTGAAAAAATATATATCATGTTTATAAAAAGCTTAAAAACAGACTAATATGAGGGAATAAGCGTTAATTAACTTGTCTCTATATAATAAATTGTAAAAAGGCAGCTTTTTTTAGCTGCCTTTTTACAGGGAGATTGAAAAATCTTGGAGGTCATTCATGAGTATAAGCAAAAATTGCTTATATGTAGTATGTACATTATTTATAGTTTTATCTCAATATTTAGTATGAAATAAACGCAAGTTTATCGTTTACAAATGAAAAAAAGAAGGACTTATTTATTATGGATAAAAAGAAATTATTTAGTTTTAAAAAATGATGGAAATATATTTATTTGTCTTATAGAAGCTTGCTATTAGGCGTATGGGTCTAGCAATAAAACAAGCTTTGAATAAGATAATAAAAAGGAGTTGATTAGTAATGGGTTATATTGTAGATATTTCGAAATGGAATGGAAATATTAATTGGGATATTGCAGCGTCTCAGCTAGATTTAGTTATTGCTAGAGTTCAAGATGGTTCGAATACGGTCGATTTTATGTATCAAGGTTATGTGAAAGAAATGAAGAAACGTAGTATCCCATTTGGGAATTATGCATTTTGCCGTTTTATATCTATTTCAGATGCAAAAAAAGAAGCGCAAGATTTTTGGAATCGTGGCGATAAAAACGCTAAATTTTGGGTGGTAGATGTAGAAGTTCAAACAATGGTAGATATGCAAGGCGGGACTCAAGCATTTATTGATGAATTACGCCGATTAGGTGCAAAAAAAATTGGTTTATATGTAGGACATCACACGTATGTATCATTTGGAGCTCGCAATATTGATGCGGATTTTATTTGGATTCCTCGTTATGGAGGGAATAAACCAGCATATCCTTGTGATATTTGGCAATATACTGATTCAGGAAATGTTCCTGGTATTGGAAAATGTGATTTGAATCAATTAATTGGGAATAAAAATCTTTCTTGGTTTATAGGTTCAAATCAAACAAATCAATCTAGTATTGGAGACAGTAAGCAACCAAATGGAATTGGTATTGCAGTTTCAAAATATGATGATGGATACGGAATTAATTTATATGAAAATCCTGCGAATCCGCAATTTATAGGAAGACTTACGAAAAAAATCCCATATTTAATCTATAAAGGTTATTGGGGAGGTGGCGAAAAAGATATGATTTGTTTAGGTGGTGAACAACAGTGGGCTAAGTTAGAACATTTTAATGTACAATGGTTTTATGCATATTCAAAGTACACACCTGGATATGAAATTAGAACGTACGATGGGCCAAACGGGAATGATACAGGTGCGGTCGATGGGAAGGTCCCTTATCGTATTTGGAATCGTCAAGATGGATATATAGATATAGGTGGGAACAAATGGATCAAAGAAGAACATGTGCAGATTAAATAAAAAAGTCGGCTTTATGCCGGCTTTTTTATTTAATAAAGCTTGTCTCTGGCATGAAGAGAAATACTTGCAGAAAACACATTGATTTCACAATAGCGCTGTATAGTTCCTAATATACATTTATCAAAGTGAGGTATTTGAATTGAAAAAGAAAAAGCTATTTATGGGAACTATTATTGCATGTGTGGCGCTAACATTGTCTGCGTGTGGTTCCTCAGAAAATGTTGCAACATCAAAAGTAGGAAACGTGACAGAGAAAGAGTTAAGTAAAGAATTAAGGCAAACATATGGAAAAAGTACTTTATCTCAAATGATGTTAAATAAGGCATTGCTAGATAAATATAAAGTTTCAGATGAAGAAGCTAAAAAACAAGTAGAAGCAGCGAAGGAACAAATGGGTGACAAGTTTAAAGTTGCTTTAGAGCAAGTAGGATTAAAGAATGAAGATGAATTAAAAGAGAGAATGAAGCCAGAAATTGCACTTGAGAAAGCGATTAGAGCGACTGTCACAGATAAAGATGTGAAAGATAACCATAAACCTGAAATGAAGGTAAGTCACATTTTAGTGAAAGATGAAAAAACTGCGAAAGAAGTAAAAGAGAAAATAAATAATGGTGAAGATTTTACTGCTTTAGCGAAACAGTATTCGGAAGATACTGTTTCAAAGGAACAGGGCGGAGAAATAGCTGGTTTTGCTCCTGGTCAAACTGTGAAAGAGTTTGAGGAAGCTGCGTATAAATTAGATGCAGGACAAGTAAGTGAGCCAATAAAAACATCTTATGGTTATCATATAATAAAAGTGACGGATAAAAAAGAATTGAAACCATTTGATGAAGTAAAAGATACGATTCGAAAAGATTTAGAACAACAAAGACTGCAAGATGCGACAGGTAAATGGAAACAACAAGTAATCAATGATCTATTGAAAGAAGCAGATATTAAAGTAACAGATAAAGAATTTAAAGATACATTTAAATTCTTAGATGAGAAATAAGGTTTAGAAGAAAAACGGAGATTTAGCATAATGCTATATTTCTGTTTTTTTGTTTTCAATAGAAAAGGGAACTCATATAGAGTTCCCTTTTCGCGTTAGTGTGTGAGTTATAAATAAATAGTAAGACAATACAATATTACATTTAAATATTAAGAATTACAATAGAAAATTTTGGTGTAAATAAAAAGGAATTAGCAATTACTTCGCAAAATGTTGAAATGATAATGTTTTAGTTAATTAATTTTGTTAAATATAAACTAAATATATTTTCTTAGAAATTGAATAGAGGGCATAATTTAAAGATATGAATAAATTTCATAGATTAAAGTTGCATATTGTTTGAAAAATTTACATGTTGCACTTCCATAGGAACGTTAGTTCGTGTATAATTAGAACAAACGTTCTTTCGAAGTGGAGATTTCAACAAATTCATAAATAGTTTTGAATTGGAAAGCTACGCTACATATAAATAAGAGATGGATAAAGTGTATTTAGAAGTGAAATTTCTATTCTTATGAATGGATAGATGTAGAAAATTGAGGAGTAAAGAAAATGAATTATGTAAAGGTACAGGAAAAAGGAAGAGAGTGGGTTCCGTTTACAGTAATGTCGGAGCAATTATTAAGTATGAAAAAAATTATTGGAGAGAAATTAAAAGTCCAAAGACCGCTAATAACAAATGAAGCGAAAGACAGCATTTCAGACAAATTATTAACTTCATTATTGTCTGAAGAAGAGATGTTAGTGACATATTTTGAAGAAGGATACATACTTACGAGTTATATGACAGTGGTTCATATAAATCCAATTCAACAAATTGTAAAATGTACAGATGCATTTTATAAAACATATATATTTTCTGCAATGGACATAATTGATGTAACCTAAAAGAAGCTGAATTTTGAAGTTTAGCTTCTTTAATTTATCCAGCTATTTGCGGACAATTAGATTTACACCTCAAAATTCGGCTGTGAGTCAGCCTATCTGTAAAAACCTAATTTTTTGAAGAGGTGAAGAACTAAATGAAAAAGCAGCTAGATGCAAGCTAGCTGCTTAGTCCCAGGGAAAGGGAGAAAAAGATTGGCACTCAAAAAATCGACGATAGCTGTGTATCAGCCTGAGTATAGTATAGACAAATTTTAAAATGTTATACAAAAATGATTACAGAGCTGTTTAGGCCGTACCAACTTGGTTTTGATCTGCTAGATCAGAATCAAATGTATTAGTCGCGCTAACCCCACTAAAAGTGTTCACTACGAAACCAACGTTAGATGCGCCAGAGCCGTTATAAGCTTTCGTATTCTCTTTTGGGGAAACATTGTAGAAATCACCTAAGTTGAAAGATCCGTTACTATTTTGTACAACTAAATTCCCAACAACTGAGGGCATAATTTTCACCTACTTTATAAGTAATTGTTTGCATTACTATATGAAGGTACAGTCTAATTGGTTCATTTGACAAATATTCCGGAATAGAAAAATGTTTGAAGCTTTGTTTAATCAATCGAGCAAAAAGTATGTTAAAATTAATGAAGAGCTGAATTTTAAAAAGAACAAATTTGAATAATTAATATATATGGAATTAAAGGAGGCGAAATGTAATGGATAATGTTATAAAAACAGTGGATTTAACAGATGCAGAATCAAGTAAACTTGTTGCTTTTATTTATAGTAATGATGTCACATTGATCGAAAAAGCATTTTGTCCTAATGAAATAAAATTAAATTTTAATGAAATAGCAATTTTATCGGCAATTAAAACCGCATATATTACGAAAGTATCTATAAGGAAAGAACTTGAAGCGATTTTTCACGATACAGGCGTTTTATTAGTAAAGCAAAATGTTGAAAGGAATAGTATTCAATCTATAACAATGCATTTTGAGCAATTTAAAAAGTTGCAAAATGAGATTGAGAATTTAAATAAAAGTATGTTATAAGACTAGGTGGAAATTCTTTGATAGAGGTGGGATCTGTTAAGTTGAAAAAGTGGATTGAAAAGTATTTGGATAAATCGAACCGTAAACATAAATATACTTTCATTAAGGTGTAACCTATATTTATCGATGTGAGAAATGTAGGGAAGAGAAGATACAATTTAAAAATAATAACGATACAAACAAAAAGAGTAACTATGATGGTTACTCTTTTTGTTTGTAATATGTAATATTAAAAATACTTCTAAAGTATGAAATGAATTGATACTTAAGTGAGAAGTTGAATAAGAATAAAAAGAGTAATATTAATGGAAAGGAGGAGATGAAGTTGGAGCGAAACGACATTGGGAAACTTGTAATTATTACTGGAGTAACGCAAGGATTAGGACGTGCAATGGTTGATAGGTTTCATGAATTGGGATGGAACATAGTAGGGTGTGGGCGCTCAAAAAATAAAATTGAAGAGCTTAATAAATATTACGGTGCTTCACATGATTTTCAAATAATTGATGTTTCAAATCATCACCAAGTTAGTAAATGGGCAAGTCGTATTCTTAATAAGTATAGGGCTCCCGATATGTTAATAAATAATGCATCGATTGTTAATCAAAATGCACCTCTATGGAAAGTTACCGCACAAGAATTTGAAAGTGTAATGAGTGTAAATGTGAACGGGGTAGTAAATGTCATTAGGGCGTTCGTCCCGGCGATGATAGCTAGGAAAGAAGGAATTATTATTAATATGAGCTCTAGTTGGGGAAGAGAAGGCGAGGCTGAACTTGCGCCATATTGTGCCTCGAAGTTTGCTGTTGAAGGTATCACGCAGTCAATGGCAATGGAACTACCAAATGGTATGGCAGTAGTTGCTTTAGATCCAGGTGGCAGTATTAGCACTCCAATGCTTCACTTATGTGCACCTCAATATGTAAAAGAATCTCCTACACCTGAAATGTGGTCACATAAAGCAATTCATTATATATTAAATATATCAATAGATAAAAACGGTGAGTCATTGACATGTCCGGCATACATTTATTGAGAAACTCCTTGTCAAAAAGAGCGCCTGAAAGGTGCTCTTTTGTATTATTAGTACATTATGTGATGCACAAAATTACATATGAAAAATAGAATAATGAATTAAAGGTGATATTTGTTTGTTTTGAATGTACTAGAAAATTTGAATATAGGTGATGGGAAATGAACCTACGCGATTTAGAATTGACAGGTGCCTGGTTTCAAGTAGGAGGAAATCTTATAGCAGCAATTGGAACAACTAGAGGGTTTGCAGGGGAAGAAAAGATTGAGTCGGATCTTGTTATTGTAGGGAGTTCATTACAAGCTCTCGGATATATATTACAAATTATAGCAACTAATGATGCGAAAGATGAAGATAAATGTGAGAAGCAAGAGGTAACTATAGATAATAAAAATAAAGCGCTAGCGAAAACGGGGATTGAGTTATTAGCTTTAGGTAATATTTCAAATGTAATAGGAACGTATTTTAATCTCAATGAACAAATGAAAGAAAATGATTTCCTTATAATTACTGGAAATAGTTTGCAATCAATTGGCGCTTTTTTAGGAGTAGAAGTAGCATTGAATGAGATAAATGGAATACAGTGGATTATCGTATTAGGGAATTCAATGCAAAGTTTAGGTGCGGGATTACAAGCATATGAAGGTATTAAAAATATACCAAAAGAAGAAAAGGGAAAAGAAGACAGTAATATAGATAAAGAAGATCAACGTATACTAGGGCTAATAGGTATTTGGATACAGGCAATAGGTACTGTAATTTCAGCAATTGGATTAACCGAAATAGTAGAGGAACAACGATTGGAATCTAAGAAAAGGTGATGAAATACTCATTTCAATGAAGTTTGGAGTATTTCAATTTTAGAAGTAGGACAAGATGGATGTGTTAATTGTTTTTGTAGGCTTTTTCATATAGGCGTAGAATATACATATAAACGAACAGGTGAAAATAGATTGTTAACGTTAGTGAGAGGTTCCTCATTTAGTTATACTATTATATGTGATTTTTGTAATGATGAGTTCTTATATACGCTTTTAGAAATAACATGATTTCATAGGTTTGATAGTGTAGGAGATGGATGGGGAAGAATCGAAAAATAAACATTAAGGAGTTTTTCAGACATGATGTACTTATTAGCAATTCTACTTCCGCCGGTAGCTGTTTTATTTTGCGGAAAGCCGTTTCAAGCGATTATTAATTTCATTTTAACCTTAATTTTTTGGGTTCCAGGAGCGATACACGCAGTTCTTGTCGTACATGATAAAAAAGCCGACAGGCGACTTAAAAAACAAGTTCAGGCGTATGATGAAATTAATAAAAGAAATAGAAGGTAAATTGCGATTGGCATACAAAAAAGAAAGGGGATTTGATTCGCCTTTCTTTTTTGTATGCCAATCAAGTTTAAATTTTAGTATAGCGGTAAGAATTTTTAATATAAGTATTATGATAATAACTTTTAGAGTGTGCGTTTAATAAACCGGTGTAAATGCTTTCTGGCACATTAAAGAAATCATACATACCATTCTTTAGTTGAATACGTAAAATCATAGAAAAAGGATTATAGCCAACAGCAACTAATTTTTTTGAAATAACGGGAGATAGCTTCATCATTACGCAACTCCTTATTTTTCATTTTAGATGGTTTCTTGTAGAGAAGGGGATTGTCGTGTTGAAATCCTAATAATTAAAGGGGTATTATACTTATATGCAATATATTAAATGTTTGTTATACGTAATTATAAGGAAGTTCACACGAAGTACATATCGTTGTGCTATTTTTATTTCACCTTTGATTTATAAATAAGAAAATATTGACCATTTGAAAAAAAGGTATATTATTTATACGAGGTATTAAAAATCCACTTCTTACATTCTATGCTTTAAGGGGCAGTATTATTAGAAAAAATAGAAGTGAAAATAGTTTGTATAAGAAGTATTCTAAAATGTATAATCTGTGAATTGGGAAAATATTGAATGCTCCAGGTCAATATACTTTCTTGATTAAATGTATTTGGGAAAGTGACCTCAATATTTTCAAGTAAATCAACGGGAGAATTGAAAGGCAGGAGAAAGTAACATGTCAGAAAATTATCGTTCTCGAGAGGAGCGACGACAAGTTCAAAAGAAAAAACAGCCAGCTTCTAAAAAAACAAAACCAAAAGGTAAAACATCGTTTTTTCGTAAATTTTTAATCAGTTGTTTACTACTTGGTATTGTAGGTTTAGTGGCAGGGGTTGCTACCTTTTTCGTAATGATTAAGGATGCACCAAAACTTGAGAAAGCAAAACTTGTTAATCCGTTATCCTCAAAAATTTATGATAAAGACGGGAATTTGGTATATGAATATGGGAAAGAAAAGCGGACGAATGTTACGTATGATCAAATCCCAAAATTAGTAGAAAATGCATTTTTAGCAACAGAAGATTCGCGTTTTTATGAGCATAGCGGAGTAGATTTTAAAGGTACTGCTCGTGCAGTTTTAGTTAGTCTTAAGGGAGATTACGGTTCACAAGGTGGAAGTACGATAACGCAGCAAGTTATTAAAAACTACTTCTTATCGATGGAAAAAACATCAAAACGTAAAGTTCAGGAAATATATTTAGCGTATAAGTTAGAACAACAATATTCAAAACATGAAATTTTAGAGATGTATTTAAATAAAATTAATTTAGGTAATCGTTCATATGGAATCGCAACAGCAGCACAAAACTACTACGGTAAAGAATTGAAAGATTTAACATTACCAGAAGTTGCGATGCTAGCTGGCTTACCAAAAGCACCGAATAACTATGACCCAACGAAAAAAGAAAATGTTCAAAGGGCAACAGAAAGAAGAAATACTGTACTAAACTTAATGAATAGACATGGTTATATTACAAAGGCAGAAATGGAAGAAGCATCGAAAGTACCAGTGGATAAAAATATTAAGAGTGCAGCTGAACTACAAGCGATGCCATATACTGCATTTATGGATGCAGTAGTGAAAGAAGTAGAAAAGGAAATACCAGATGTTAATATTGGATCTGATGGTTTAGAAATCTATACAACATTAGACCCGAAAGCACAGAAATTAGCTGATAATATTTTGAATACAAATATTATTAATTATCCAAATGATAAATTCCAAGGTGCTTTCACATTTATGGATACGAAAACTGGAGAAGTTCGCGCTATAGGTAGTGGGCGCGGTGAAAATAAAGCAGTATTTAAAGGACATAATATGGCGATTGAATTAGATCGTGCAGCTGGTTCGACAATGAAGCCAATCTTTGATTACGGTCCTGCTATTGAATACTTAAAATGGTCTACTTATCATCAAATTGATGACTCTCCATTTAAGTATTCAACTGGACAAGAAGTGCGAAATGCAGACAGAAGTCATTTAGGCCCAATTACAATGCGTGAAGCATTAAAAATGTCGCGAAATGTTCCGGCAATTAAAACTGCAAAAGAAGTCGGAAGTAGTAAATCAAAAGACTTCTCCGAGAAGTTAGGTGTTACATTAAAGAAAACGCCGGATGAATCTACAGCTATTGGTACAAATGAAGTATCGCCAACTGAAATAGCTGGTGCTTATGCGGCATTTGGTAATGATGGTAAGTATACGAAGCCGCATTTTGTTAAGAAAGTAGTTTATCCAGACGGCAAGTCACAAAGTTTTGGACAAAAACCAAAACAAGTTATGGCGGATTCTACAGCATATATGATTACTGATATGCTTCGTTCTGTAGTTACATCAGGTACTGGTACAGCGGCAAATATAGGTTCTTTTGATGTAGCAGGTAAAACAGGTACAACAAACTATGATTCAAAACAATTAGCGAAATATAACATTCCAGAAAGTGCAACTCGTGATAGTTGGTTTGCAGGATATACACCGCAATATACGATGGCAGTATGGACTGGATATACGAAAGATGGTAAAGACGAGTATATTAGTAGTAAAAATACGAAAATTGCACAGTTAATCTTTAAAGAAATGATGAGCGAGATGGCTACAGATAAATCACGCTTTAAAATGCCAAGTAGTGTTATTCAAGAAGGTAGTGAATTGCGTATAAAAGGTGAAAAACGTGATTCATCTCCAAATACTAGCGTACCGGATACAACGGAACAACCAAAACAGGATCAACAGCAAAAAACTGAAGAAGAGAAAAATCAAGAGGAATTAAAGAAACAGGAAGAACTTAAGAAACAAGAAGAGCAAAAGAAACAAGATGAACTTAAGAAGCAAGAAGAGCTTAAGAAGCAAGAAGAGCAAAAGAAACAAGATGAATTAAATAAGCAAAATGAACAAAACAATGGAAATGGTCAAGGAACTCCAAATCCACCAACTAATGGAGGTGGCCAAGGAACTCCAAATCCACCAGCCACTGGAGGTGGTCAAGGAACTCCAAATCCACCAGCCACTGGAGGTGGTCAAGGAACTCCAAATCCGCCAACCACTGGAGGTGGCCAAGGAACTCCAAATCCACCAACCAATGGAAATGGCCAAGGAACTCCAAATCCACCAACCACTGGAGGTGGCCAAGAAACTCCAACCCCACCAACTACAGGTGGGAACACAGGAGAGGCTCCTTCCAATAATGGACAATAAATAATGCATTTTAAAAGCACCAAAGGTACCGGGAAAAACGGTTTCTTTGGTGCTTTTTGTATTATAAAGAGTAATATTATTTTTAAATATTAAAAGTACCATAGAAATTTTGAAAGTAAATTGATGGGAAATGATAAAAAATTTGAGTTGGCGGTATTGGATAACTAGGGCCATAAAAAGTAGTACTACTCGGGTGTGTACCATGATGCCAAAATGAAGGGGTGACTTGGTCAGTCGATTGATATTGTTGCCAAGCGGCAGGAAGTTCGATACCAACATCAGAACTAGCTGTATGAACGGTAGGAACATGTATTGAGGGAGCTGCTGGGACAACGGCGGTTATTCTTGGTGATACCCACATGAAAACGATCACTCCTAAGTTTCAATGATAAAGTAGTATATTCTTTTAATGCTTATAAAGGTACATACAGATAGGATTTTCGGTTAAAACATACGTACAAAGTCGTAAGACCAATGTGAATTGATGGTGGACCATTTATTACGAAAAGATACGCCTATTAGCGGAGGGAAAAGGAATATGAAACATATATAATGGATGTGTTAATCGTAATATTTTACGTGTTTATGGAGGGATTTTAATGGAACGATTATGGACGAAATCATTTATTCAAATGACTATCGCGATGTTATTTTTATTTACAGGGTTTTATTTACTTGTTCCAACGCTCCCGCTCTTTATTAAAGAGATTGGTGGAAATGAATCACAAGTTGGGCTGATGATGGGAATGTTTACGATAGCCGCAGTTGTAATACGACCTATTATTGGAGGTATGTTAGATCAATATGGTAGAAGATCTTTTATTATTTTCGGACTCATCTTTTTTGGAATAACGATGTATTCGTATAATTTAGCATCAACTATTGTCCTTTTAGCTGTTTTACGCGTTATTCACGGAGTGACGTGGGCTGTTTCTACAACAGCAGTTGGAACAGCGATAACTGATATTATTCCAGATTCACGTCGTGGTGAAGGGATGGGCTGGTATGGCATGGCGATGACAATCGCGATGGCAATTGGCCCGATGATTGGATTATGGGTTGTACAAAATTATTCATTTCATGGTCTATTCTTGTGAGCAACTCTTTTATCCTTTATGGCAGTCGTATTATCGTTAATAACGAAAATGCCATTCACGCCACAAAAAGAAAAAGGGAAAATTCAGCTGTTTGAAAAATCCGTTTTATCAATAACGGTTGTTGTTTTCTTTTTATCATTTGCATATGGAGGAATAACAACATTTTTACCGTTATTCGCGTCATCAATTGATGTGAATCCTGGGACATTCTTTCTTGTATATGCAATTGCTTTAACAATTGTACGACCTATTTCAGGAAAACTATTAGATAAGTATGGAGAAGTTTTTATCATACTGCCAACATTATGTATTACTATTTTAGCGATAGTTGTACTAACGATTTCAAATGGTTTGATAGGTGTAATGATTGCGGCGGCATTATATGGTGTTGGATTTGGTTCAGCACAGCCCACTTTACAAGCAGCGATGCTGACAATTGTTGATCCTAGTAAAAGAGGAATTGCTAACGCTTCATTCTTTACTGCATTTGATTTAGGGATTGGATTAGGTGCGATTTTACTTGGAGTTGTTTCACAAATGTTTGGTTACCGTATTTTATTCGCAGGTAGTGCAATTTCAGGATTAATAGCTTTAATTATATTTGTCATTTTTGTAAAACAACGATTAGGCAAAAAAGATTTTGCGTAAACAGGAAGAGCGAAGATGAAAATTTCAATTGAACATGATGCTCGACGATGCTTTAAGGAAGAATTGCGTATAAAGCATGATGAATCTATTTGATGTATTGTAAGGTACGGAGGAAATAGCTCAATTCAGCCCGGATATTCTTTAGGGATTGTTTCTGAGAAACCAGTTCGGGAAATAGTGCCAGTTGAGAAAGACGGTAGTTTATTTTTATAGATTTTGAGGATCTTTCGTACTTTCAAAACTATGAATTAGTTGTAAGCTATCGTAAAGAAACGGAAGAAATTTAATTTAATTATGTAAAATAATAATTTTATTAAAAATAAATAAATTTTATATAAGAATTATATTTATGGGAATATGAAATAAATATTATAAAAAACCGAGCTGTGCATGAGTGCAGCTCGGTTTTTTATGTTTGTTGAAGAAAAAGGGATTAAAGGTATATTTAGTGGGATTATATGGATAATTGTTATATTTCGTTTTAAAAAATTGTAAAAGGATGTCTGTCCTTTCTTTATAAAAGATGAAAGTTATTTTTGAAAAATTGTATTATTACATCGGTAAAAGTATAGGAAACTTATCATTGTAAAATAAATTGAAATCTTCTAAAAACTCTGATACATTGAAATAGAAATGTAGTTTCATATTATTGTAAAGGCTTACAGTTATGTGCACGAAGATCTATTAGGATTGGAGGAAATAATGATGAAAGCTGAAGAAAAATTTTCCCCGGGATTAGATGGTGTAGTAGCAGCGGAAACGAAAATTTCGTTTCTTGACACAGTAAAAGGTGAAATTGTAATTCAAGGGTATGATTTAATCGAACTCTCAAAAACAAAAGAGTATTTAGACATTGTGCACCTTTTATTAGAAGAACGTTTACCGAATGAGGATGAGAAAGCAACAATTGAAAAGAAATTAAAAGAAGAATATGCAGTGCCAGAAGGTGTATTCAATGTTCTAAAGGCATTGCCTAAGGAAACGCATCCTATGGATGGGCTACGTACAGGCGTGTCTGCATTAGCTGGTTACGATAGTGATATCGAAAACCGCTCGTTAGAAGTGAATAAAAGTCGAGGATACAAGCTTTTAAGTAAAGTGCCAAATATTGTAGCGAATAGCTACCATATTTTAAATAATGAGGAACCAATTGAGCCTCTTCAAGAATTGTCATATAGTGCGAATTTCTTCTATATGTTAACTGGAAAGAAACCAACTGAACTTGAAGAGAAAATCTTTGATCGTTCCCTTGTTTTATATAGTGAACATGAAATGCCAAACTCTACATTTACAGCACGCGTTATTGCATCAACGCAATCCGACTTATACGGCGCTTTAACAGGAGCAGTTGCATCCTTAAAAGGAAGTCTTCATGGCGGTGCGAATGAAGCGGTTATGTACATGCTTTTAGAAGCTGGTAATGTTGAGAAATTTGAAGAGTTATTACAGAAGAAACTATATAACAAAGAAAAAATTATGGGCTTTGGACACCGTGTTTATATGAAAAAGATGGATCCAAGAGCACTTATGATGAAGGAAGCATTAAAGCAGTTATGTGATGTGAAAGGCGATTATACACTATATGAAATGTGTGAAGCTGGAGAAAAAATTATGGAGAAGGAAAAAGGAATTTATCCGAATCTTGATTATTATGCTGCTCCAGTATATTGGATGCTTGGTATTCCAATTCAACTTTACACACCAATCTTCTTTAGTTCTAGAACAGTAGGGCTATGTGCACACGTAATTGAGCAACATGCGAACAATCGTTTGTTTCGTCCACGTGTAAATTATATTGGCGAGCGACATGCATTTAGTAAATAAAAACAACTGGGGAGTTGTTAGCGCCGCCCGCCAGATGGGTGTTTGACCGACACCCATCATTAATAATAACGAATTTTCGACAGAAAGGGAAGAATAGCATGATTAAAACAAATGAAATTAAACAAAAAGATGCATTATTAGAAGAAATTACGGACTATGTATTAAATAAAGAGGTTACAAGTGCAGAGGCATTCAGTACGGCTCGCTACGTATTACTTGATACACTTGGATGTGGAATTTTAGCACTACAATACCCAGAGTGTACGAAATTATTAGGACCAGTTGTACCAGGAACAATCGTGCCAAATGGTACACGTGTACCAGGAACATCTTATGTGCTAGATCCAGTAAAAGGCGCATTTAATATCGGATGTATGATCCGTTGGTTAGACTATAACGATACTTGGCTTGCAGCAGAGTGGGGACATCCATCTGATAACTTAGGCGGAATTTTAGCAGTTGCAGATTATATTAGCCGCGTTCGTATTTCAGAAGGAAAAGAACCATTAAAAGTACGTGAAGTACTAGAAATGATGATTAAAGCACATGAAATTCAAGGTGTACTTGCTTTAGAAAACAGCTTAAACCGTGTTGGTCTTGACCATGTATTATACGTAAAAGTAGCAACAACTGCAGTAGTTGCGAAAATGCTTGGCGGAACGCGTGAAGAAATCTTTAATGCATTATCACATGCTTGGATTGATAATTCTAGTCTTCGTACATATCGTCATGCTCCAAATACTGGTTCACGTAAATCATGGGCAGCAGGAGATGCGACGAGCCGCGGTGTTCATCTTGCAATGACTGCTCTAAAAGGTGAAATGGGTTACCCAACAGCATTATCTGCGCCAGGATGGGGATTCCAAGATGTATTATTTAATAAACAGGAATTAAAATTAGCAAGACCGCTAGAATCTTATGTAATGGAAAATGTATTATTCAAAGTGTCATTCCCAGCAGAATTCCATGCACAAACAGCTGCAGAATGTGCTGTGAAATTACATCCGGAACTTAAAGAAAGATTAGATGAAATTGATCGTATTACAATTACAACTCATGAGTCAGCAATTCGTATTATCGATAAAGAAGGTCCATTAAATAACCCAGCTGATCGCGATCATTGCTTACAATACATTACTGCAATAGGTTTATTAAAAGGAGATATCGTTGCGGATGATTATGAGGATGTAGTAGCGAATGATCCACGTGTAGATGAATTACGTAATAAGATGGTTGTTGTTGAAAACAAACAGTACAGTTTAGATTACCTTGACCCGAACAAGCGCTCAATCGCCAACGCTGTTCAAGTTCATTTTAAAGATGGTACTGTAACAGAAAATGTGGAATGTGAATACCCACTTGGCCACCGTTTCCGTAGAGACGAAGCAATTCCAAAAGTTGTTCGGAAATTCACTGCAAATATGGCAGGTCATTATTCTAGTAAGCAACAAGAAAAAATCCATGAAGCTTGTCTAAATGAAGAAAAACTAGAAAATATGAATGTAAACGAATTTGTAGATCTATTCTTAATTTAATAATAGGGGGAATTTATAATGGCTTGGGTTGTGAATAAACAGTCAACACAAGAGGAGCTTGCGAATCGCTTCCGAGCTTTAGTAGAAGCAAATGAAATTTTGCAAATTCCAGGTGCTCATGATGCAATGGCGGCTCTTGTTGCGAAAAATACAGGTTTTTCAGCTCTATATTTATCGGGAGCTGCTTACACTGCAAGTAAAGGTCTACCAGATTTAGGTATCGTGACATCTACTGAAGTAGCTGAAAGAGCAAGAGATCTAATTAGAGCTACAGATTTACCAGTTCTTGTTGATATTGATACAGGATTTGGTGGAGTACTAAACGTAGCGAGAACAGCTGTAGAAATGGTAGAAGCGAAAGTAGCGGCTGTTCAAATTGAAGATCAACAATTACCAAAGAAATGTGGACATTTAAACGGTAAGAAACTTGTTACTACAGAAGAATTAGTTCAAAAAATTAAAGCGATTAAAGAAGTTGCGCCAGGTTTATATATTGTAGCACGCACAGATGCTCGCGGCGTGGAAGGATTAGATGCAGCGATTGAAAGAGCGAATGCATATGTAAAAGCAGGGGCAGATGCAATATTCCCAGAAGCGCTTCAATCGGAAGAAGAATTCCGTTTATTTACTAGCAAAGTGAATGCACCGTTACTAGCAAATATGACTGAGTTCGGAAAAACACCATATTATAGTGCAGAGGAATTTGCGAATATGGGCTTCCAAATGGTAATTTATCCTGTAACTTCACTTCGTGTTGCTGCAAAAGCATATGAGAATGTGTTTACGCTAATTAAGGAAACAGGTTCTCAAAAAGATGCACTTTCTAATATGCAAACGAGAAGTGAATTATATGAAACAATTTCATATCATGACTTTGAAGAGTTAGATACTGGAATTGCAAAAACAGTATTATCTGAAGATCAATAGGTAGAAGGATTTAGGCGATGAAAATACATCTTTGGCAAAACGAACTGCTTGATGTGAAAAATCATCGCCTTCTGTTTTCAATAATAAGATATTCCACTCATCGTAGACGAGCATATGCAAAGAGCAACGAAGGCCGAAATGATAGGGGGATTCAGATGGAGAAAACGAAGTTACCATGGGATGAATTTTTTTCACTCAATAAAGATGTGAATAATACTTTCTTTACACCAGAAGATTTTTCAGGGGATGAAGATTTAATTGCAAAAACGACAGAACAATTCGTTAAACAAGAAATTGTCCCGCAAATTGAGAATATTGAACAACATAACTATAAAGTTTCTCGTCAATTATTTGAGAAAGCTGGGGAACTTGGATTATTAGGCATTGAGGTACCAGAAGATTATGGCGGATTCGAGTTAGGAAAGGCTGTCTCAGGTCTTGTAGCAGAGAAAATGGGTTACGCTGGTGCATTTAGCGTTTCTTTTAATATACATGCCGGTGTAGGTACATTGCCTTACATATATTATGGAACGAAAGTACAGAAAGAAAAATATTTACCGAAAATCGCATCGGGAGAATGGATTGGGGCTTATGCTTTAACGGAGCCAAATGCTGGTTCTGATGCATTAAGTGCAAAAACGAGTGCAGTATTGAATGAAGAGGGTACTGCTTGGAAGTTGAATGGTGAGAAGCAGTGGATTACAAATGCTCATATGGCAGATGTATACGTTGTTTTTGCGAAGACAAATAAAGGAATGACAGCGTTTATTGTCGAAAGAACATGTGAAGGTGTATCAATAGGATTAGAAGAAAAGAAGATGGGGATTAAAGGTTCTTCAACAGCGACGCTTATTTTAGAAGATGTTGTCATCCCCGCTGAAAATATTTTAGGGGAAGTTGGGAAAGGGCATCACGTAGCTCTTAATATCCTTAACTTCGCTAGACTAAAACTTGCTTTTGGAAATATTGGAACAGCAAAACAAGCAATCGGTTTATCAGTTCAATATGGAAAAGAGCGAAAACAGTTCCAAACGGAATTAGTAGATTTTACGATGATTCAAGAGAAAATTGCCAATATGATTATTTCTACATATGGAGCAGAAAGTGCAGCTTACCGTACAGCGGGTGTAATTGATGAAGCAATTCATGAGAGTGATGAAGATCTTATGAAAAAAATGTCCCAATTTGCAATTGAATGTGCACTGAATAAAGTAAACGCTTCTGAAACGCTTGCCTATATCGTAGATGAAGCTGTACAAATTCATGGTGGTTACGGTTATATGCAAGAATACGAAGTAGAACGATTATATCGTGATGCTAGAATTAGTCGTATTTTTGAAGGAACGAATGAAATTAATAGATTAACAGTTGCAAAAATGTTAATGAAGCAAATCGAGAAAATAGAAGATGCTGAAGTAGAAATTGATGTAGCAAATGTAGAAAGAAACCATCGTTACATTTTATTAGCGAAAAAATTGTTGAAACAATCTTTGAAAACGCTCTCTAAAACTCCAGGAATAAAAATTGAGCAAGAGCAAGAATATTCACGCGTATTATCAAATATGTTGACGGACGTGTACGTCATGGAATCAGCATTTTTACGTACGAGGAAAGCAGTTAGTAAAAATGGTGAGGAAAAAGAGCGTACGAAACAAATGATAACAGATGTTATTTGTGAAGAAGGATATCGTAAAGTAGAAGAATCCGCGATTTCCATTCTTTCAGCAGCTGTCACAGAAGAACAAAATAGACAAGAAATATTAGCTGAAATCCGTCAATTATTAGTGCCTTTATACTCAAACTTATTTACGAAAAAGAGAGATATTGCGAAAGTTATTATAAATCGCGGGAAATATATTGTGTAAATAGGAGGAAAGCGATATGAAAAAGATTGGTTTTATCGGTTTAGGTAACATGGGTCTTCCAATGTCTAAAAATTTAGTTAAATCTAGCTACACAGTATATGGAGTGGACTTGAATAAAGAGGCGGAAGCTTCCTTTGAAAAAGAAGGAGGAATTATCGGCCTATCAATCTCAAAACTAGCAGAGACATGCGATGTGATTTTTACAAGTTTGCCTTCACCGCGTGCTGTGGAAGCGGTATATTTTGGGGAAGAAGGATTATTTGAAAATAGCCACGCGAATGTAGCTTTAATTGATACAAGTACAGTATCTCCACAATTAAACAAACAATTAGAGGAATCTGCGAAGGAAAAGAAAGTAGACTTTTTAGCAGCACCTGTTAGCGGTGGGGTAATTGGTGCAGAAAACCGTACATTAACGTTTATGGTTGGTGGATCGAAAGAAGTATATGAGAAAACTGAATCTGTCATGGAAGTGCTTGGAGCGAATGTTTTCCATGTTAGTGAGCAGATTGATAGTGGTACAACTGTTAAATTAATTAACAATCTATTAATTGGTTTTTATACAGCTGGTGTGAGCGAAGCTTTAACATTAGCGAAAAAGAACAATATGGATTTAGATAAAATGTTTGATATTTTAAATGTAAGTTACGGTCAAAGTAGAATTTATGAGCGTAATTATAAAAGTTTCATTGCATCAGAAAATTATGAGCCAGGCTTTACTGTAAATTTATTAAAGAAAGATTTAGGATTTGCAGTAGATTTAGCTAAAGAAAGTGAACTTCACTTACCAGTAAGTGAGATGCTATTAAACGTATATGAAGAAGCGAGTGAGGCAGGATATGGTGAAAACGATATGGCTGCTTTATATAAGAAAGTTAGCGAACAATTAATTTCTAATCAAAAATAGTGCACTTATAAAAACCATGATAAAAAAGGAGAGAATATAATGATTACAACTGAAATTAAACGAGTGAAAAATCATATTAATGGCGAATGGGTAGAATCTACTGGTACGGAAGTAGAAGCGGTTCCGAATCCGGCAACCGGAAAAATCATCGCTTACGTTCCACTTTCTCCAAAAGAAGATGTTGAAAAAGCTGTTGAAGCGGCAAAAGAGGCATACAAAACATGGTCTAAAGTGCCAGTTCCAAATCGTTCAAGACAACTATACAAATATCTACAACTGTTACAAGAAAATAAAGAAGAGCTTGCAAAAATCATTACGCTAGAAAACGGTAAAACGCTAACGGATGCAACTGGTGAAGTACAGCGTGGTATTGAAGCGGTAGAACTTGCAACATCAGCACCAAATTTAATGATGGGACAAGCTCTTCCGAATATTGCTAGTGGAATTGATGGATCGATTTGGCGCTACCCAATCGGAGTTGTTGCTGGTATTACACCGTTTAACTTCCCGATGATGATTCCATTATGGATGTTCCCACTTGCAATTGCTTGCGGTAATACATTTGTATTAAAAACATCTGAAAGAACGCCACTTTTAGCTGAGCGACTTGTAGAGTTATTCTATGAAGCTGGTTTTCCAAAAGGGGTATTAAATTTAGTACAAGGCGGAAAAGATGTTGTAAATAGTATTTTAGAAAATAAAGATATTCAAGCAGTTTCGTTTGTTGGCTCTGAGCCAGTGGCACGCTACGTATATGAAACTGGTACAAAAAATGGTAAACGTGTACAAGCGTTAGCAGGTGCGAAAAACCATGCGATTGTAATGCCAGATTGCAACCTTGAGAAAACAGTACAAGGTGTAATTGGGTCTGCGTTTGCAAGTAGTGGAGAGCGCTGCATGGCATGTTCAGTAGTAGCGGTAGTTGATGAAATTGCTGATGAATTCATTGATGTATTAGTAGCGGAAACGAAGAAGTTAAAAGTAGGTGACGGTTTCAACGAAGATAATTATGTTGGACCATTAATCCGTGAATCTCATAAAGAACGTGTTTTAGGCTATATTAATAGTGGTGTAGCAGATGGAGCAACTTTACTAGTAGATGGCCGTAAAATCAATGAAGAAGTTGGAGAAGGTTACTTTGTTGGTGCAACAATCTTTGATGGTGTAAATCAAGAAATGAAAATTTGGCAAGATGAAATTTTCGCTCCGGTATTAAGTATTGTAAGAGTAAAAGATTTAGAAGAAGGTATTAAGCTGACAAATCAATCGAAATTTGCGAATGGTGCTGTTATTTATACATCAAATGGAAAACATGCACAAACATTCCGAGACAATATTGATGCTGGTATGATTGGTGTAAACGTTAATGTTCCAGCACCAATGGCATTCTTCGCATTTGCAGGAAACAAAGCTTCATTCTTTGGAGATCTTGGTACAAATGGTACGGATGGCGTTCAATTTTATACACGTAAAAAAGTTGTAACTGAGCGCTGGTTTTAATAAAGTGAAATGATAATGAGTGGGGTGCATTCCCACTCATTATCAAAATAATACAAACGAAAATACACTACTCATAATGAAGTAGTGTATTTTCGTTTGTATTGTGTTAACTATTTCTTTCAAAGGCTAATTTAATACCAAACCCAATTAAGACGATTCCTGTAATCCCTTGAATATAACGCTGTGTCTTCGGTTTTTTCATAAAAGCACTAATTTTATCAATTAAAAATATATAAAAAGCAAACCAAATGACTGTTAAAATGAGATAAGTAAGTCCCATAACGAGAAGTTGTATAAATGTATTATGATTTGGATTTAAAAACTGTGGTAAAAAAGTTAAAAAGAAGACTGCAACCTTAGGGTTTAGTAAATTTGTAAGAAACCCTTGGCGAAAGCAAGAAGTATGTTTATTATCATTATTTATTGGAATGTCATCTGTATTTAAGTCTTCTGTGTTTCTTACTGCTAAAAGGGCTTTAATACCAATATAGACTAAATATACAGCACCAACATATTTAAAAATAGAAAATAAAAGAGCAGACTTTACAATAAGTGCTGAAAGACCAATTACAGCAGCTAAAGTGTGAATTAAAAGCGCAACACAAGTACCAAAAACAGTTTTTACGCCGCCGATTTTGCCGGCAATCAATGTGTTTTTCGTAGCCATTGCTGTATCAGGACCGGGTAGAATAATAAGACATATAGACATAATAATAAACAGAAAAAAATTTTCCATAATGTTATCCGCCTTCCTTTGTTGTTTTTAGAAAATTCGATTAACGTTAGTTTAACATACATTTTAGTTAAATAAAATTAAATTATATTTAAAATTATTTAACTAAAAAGAAGAGGCCATATAGAGTAGCTGAGAGTGTGCTACAATATATGGCCTCTTTGTTTAAGCGTTAAGTAACTTAAAGAATCGATTTACATCTTCTTCTGAAACATCACTTAATTGTTTATATTTATAA
This sequence comes from Bacillus sp. RC242, assembly GCF_044908245.1. Classification (NCBI taxonomy): domain Bacteria; kingdom Bacillati; phylum Bacillota; class Bacilli; order Caryophanales; family Bacillaceae; genus Bacillus; species Bacillus sp. RC242. Next base: position 9,494 of record NZ_JBIYCZ010000010.1, on the reverse strand, counting down.
TTTGGATTTTGGTCTTTATCAACTACAACGGAGCGTACTCCTTCAAAGAAATCTTCATGTCGCATGAAGTTTTTAGCGAGTATAAGATCTGTCGCGAAACATTCTTCAACTGACTTTTCTTGGCCATCAATAAACTGTTTTAATGTTACCTTTAATGAAACAGGGGATTTGGATAATAGCTTTTCTTTCGTTGTTTGGGCAAATGGACTTTGATCTTTCTCTAACGATTGAATGATTCCCTCAATTGTATCGAATGCAAAATGCGAATTAATTTCTTCTACTGAAGAAGAAAGATTGCCATCTAAGTTTGGAGCAGTTGCAAATGTACGAATAACTTCTTTTAAATGAGTATGTACATCTTCTTTTTTCCAATTTACATTTTCAAGTGCGGTAAGGAAATTGGGTAATGAATCTGATGTCATAAAGTAATCAGCAGCGTTAATATATAATACATCAGGAGCTTTTAAAATAGATGCCGTTAAAGCAACATATCGACCAGTATATCCAGGCGCTTTATTTAAGAAATAAGCAGCACCGACATCAGGGAAGAAACCGATGTTCATTTCAGGCATTGCCCACTTCGTACGCTCTGTTACAATTCGATACGTCGCTCCATTTGTCAGACCGACACCACCGCCCATTACAATTCCATCTAAACAAGCGATAATTGGTTTTTTGTATTGATAAATAAATGTATCAATTTCATATTCTTCTTCAAAAAACTGCTCTGCATGTTGTAATGCAACTTCGTTAGAACGTGCTTCGTATAGCGTTTTAATATCACCACCTGCACAAAAACCTTTCGTCCCAGCTCCTTTTAAAACGATGAGTTCAATACGCTCATCTTGCTCCCACTCTTTAAGTTTTTTCCCAATTGGTTGTAACATGTCATAGGATAAAGAATTAAGTGCTTTTGGACGGTTTAAAGTAATAGATGCAACGCCGTTTTCGCTAACAGAAAATAAAACGTGTTCAGTCATTATAAATCCTCCCTTACTTATCTTTCTATTCTTATTTCTTGATACATGCTGAAATGTCCTCTATAATTTTTGTCTAAATTAGGTGCTTAGTGTTAGTATTTATCGCATATTTTGACGAGTTATATTTGCAGGATTTCAGAGAATGAAGAGGAATATTACAACATTACTGTAAGTGCTATTATTTGAAAATGTCGTGTTGAAGGCGCTATTATATGTATAACTTATATTGAGTTAGTATACGTGGCGTAAATTAAAGAGTGGATGTAGAAAAACTTAAAAGGCTGAATTATCTAACTTTTAAAGAGCGCGGGGTTTGTATATAATTAGAAATAGAGAAAGGAGAGATCGGAATGCCAGGACCTTTACTATTGTCGGTTATTATTTTGTCATCTCTTATGGTAGGAATTACACAGTATTTTCATCATACAGATACGACAGAAGAAGTGAAGGCTAAGGTACGTCTCGTGTTTCCGATTTTTATAATATCTATTTCCATATGCTTTTTATTAAATAAAGATGGGTATGTTGTGGCCGTATTTGCGTTTTTTGTAGCGATTGTCTTAATAACTGTATTGTACTACGTTATGAAAGAGTACTTACAAAAATAAGGATGCCTGAAAGGGCATTTTTATTTTTGTAGATTAATAATTTCACATACCGTATTTCATATAAAAAAACATAAAATATTTATAATTAAAAAAGTATGTACATCGCGGTGTATTTACTTGTCAATCTTGCATGACCACTATACTATTAAAATGTAGAAATTAGAAAAAAGGGGTTGTATCTAGCATGAAATTTGAGATGCATACAAAAATTATTTCAAATGAAAAAGAAGTAAGATTACATATAGAAGATAATTTATTTCAATTAATTTTAGATGGTTATCATCTATTTACTATTCAAGAAATATTGCCTTTATATAAATCAAACGAAGAAAGAATCGGTAGTGCAATTGTCCAAAAGTTAGAATGGGAGAACGGAAAAACTACACTAAACTATCAGCTTGTTTCACTACAATCAGTAAACTAAAAGGAGAAGGGTAATATGAAGTTTTTTCATACAGCGGATTGGCATTTAGGTAAGCTTGTTCATGGTGTATATATGACTGAAGATCAAAAAATTGTGTTAGATCAGTTTGTACAAGCTGTTGAAGAGGAAAAACCGGATGCTGTAATTATTGCAGGAGATTTATATGACCGAGCAATTCCACCTACAGAAGCAGTAGACTTATTAAATGCTGTATTACAAAAGATAGTTATTGATTTACAAACACCAATAATCGCAGTTGCAGGAAACCACGATAGTCCGGACCGCATACATTTTGGTAGTAATTTAATGAAAAAACAAGGATTACATATTGTTGGACAATTCCAGTTTCCATACAATCCTGTTGTTTTAAATGATGAATACGGAGAGGTTCATTTCCATCTCGTTCCGTATGCAGATCCAAGTATTGTTAGACATATATTGAAAAATGAAGATGTTCGTTCTCATGATGATGCGATGCGTATTTTTATGAACGAACTCTCTGAAACGATGGATAAAGAAGCGAGACACATATTTGTAGGACATGCATTTGTAACTTCTTCAGGAGAGGCAGAGGAAAATACGAGTGATGCGGAACGACCACTTTCAATTGGTGGTGCTGAATATGTAAATAGCCATTATTTTGATAAGTTTCATTACACGGCGCTTGGCCATTTACATCAAGCGCATTTTGTACGTAATGAGACAATTCGTTATTCAGGTTCACCACTTGCATATTCTATTTCTGAAGAAAAGCATAAAAAAGGATATTATATTGTGGAACTGGATGAAAAAGGTGAAACAACAATTGAAAAACGTTTACTTACACCACGTCGTAAAATGCGTACAGTAGAAGCGAAAATAGACGATTTATTGCTTCATCCAGTGAGTGAAGATTATGTGTTTGTGAAATTATTAGATGAAAATCCTGTCTTGCAGCCAATGGAAAAAATACGTTCTGTATACCCAAATGCAATGCATGTTGAAAGATCTATTCAAAGACGAGAGTTCACAGATGAAAATGAAGTAACTGTTTCAAGACATAAAACGGATGATTTATCTCTTTTAAAAGCATTTTATAAAGAAATGAAAGGGCTAGATTTATCAGAAGAGAAAGAACGTCTATTTTTAGATGTTTTGCAAACAGTGCAAGAACGGGAAGGTGAGCGAGGATGAGACCGATTCAGCTTATAATGACCGCGTTTGGTCCATATAAACAGAAAGAAGTAATCGATTTTAAAGATCTTGGTGAGCATCGTATTTTCGCTATTTCTGGAAATACAGGAGCTGGAAAGACAACGATTTTTGATGCGATTTGTTATGTATTATATGGAGAGGCTAGTGGAGAAGAGCGCAGTGATACAAACATGCTTCGTAGCCAATTTGCTGATGATGATGTTTATACAAGTGTGGAATTAACTTTTCAATTAAAAGGAAAAAGTTATGAAATTAAACGACAACTGGGCCATAAAAAACAAGGAAATAAAACAATTACAGGACATGCAGTCGAATTATATGAAGTAATTGATGAGGAAAAAGTTCCATGTGTCGATCGTTTTCATGTAACGGATGTAAATAAAAAAGTTGAAGATTTAATTGGATTAAGTAAACATCAATTTAGCCAAATTGTCATGTTACCGCAAGGAGAGTTCCGAAAATTATTAACATCTGAAACGGAAAATAAAGAAGAAATACTACGCCGCATTTTTAAAACAGATCGTTATAAATTAATGCGTGAGATATTAGATCAAAAGCGTAAACAATGGAAAGACGTCTTACAAGAAAAACAAAAAGAACGTGAGCTATATTTCCGTAATGTATTTAAATTACCAATACGTGATGGGGCATTATTAGAGACATTAGTGGAGCAAGAGCATGTAAATACACATCAAGTAGTAGAGGCATTAAAACAAGAAACAATTTGGTACAATGCAGAGGTTGAGCAATTACACTTAGAACAAAATGACAAAACGAAACAATTAAAAGAAGCAGAGGCACGTTTTCATGCAGCAAAAGCTGTAAATGAGAAATTCAAAGATTTAGAACAAAAGAATGAGAAGTACAGTATTTTACAAGAAAACCGTGCCTTAATCGAAATGAAAGAAAAATCTTTTAAACATGCGGAACAGGCGAAGCGATTATTACCATTTGAGCAATGGTATGAGGAAGCGATGCAATATGAACAGCAGTCTGAAAGTTTGTTAAAACAGATAATCGCAAAAAAAGAGCATATAATGAACAGTTTTGCACTTGCTCAAGAGAAATATGAAGCATTAAAGAATAAGGCATCCGAGCGAGAAAATGCTAAAAAACAAGTTCAAAGACTAGAAGAGTTACAGCCAATTATTGCATCATTAGCTGAGAAAAAGTTAAATTTGCAAAATGCTGAAATTCAAATAGGAAAATTAAAAGAAGGTATGCAAAAGTTAGATGAACAACTAGAAGCGCATAAAAATGAAAAACAAAGAATGTCTGGCGAATTACAGCAATTAGAAGCAGCGCTTGAACAATATGTAGCTAAAGTAGAAGAACTAACGAATATGCGAGAAGATGCAAAAGTATTAAAGCAGGCATATGATGTATGGCAAGAAAAACAAAAATACGAGCTAGAAAAAGAAAGTGCGTTTCATAAGATGCAACAGGCAGTTAGTACATATGAAAATATGGAACGCCGCTGGTTAAGTGAACAAGCTGGTATATTAGCTCTTCATTTACATAATGGTGAATCTTGTCCTGTATGTGGTAGTATGGACCACCCGAAAAAAGCTACAGAGCAAAGTAATGCAATTGATGAAAAAGAGTTAAATGAGCTAAGAGAAAAGAAAAATATTGCGGAAAAATTACATGTTCAATTAGAAGAAAAGTGGAATTTCTATCGAGTTCAATATGAACAAGTGATAGAAGAAGTGCTAAAGCGAGGCTATCGCTCAGAAGAATTAGTAGAAACATATAGTGCGCTCGTTCAAAAAGGAAAGCAATTAGCAGCAGAAGTTAATGCGTTAAAAGCAAGTGAAGAAACGCGTAAGCAAATTGCTGTGAATATAAAAAGCGTAGAAGAAAAAGTAGAAGAACTCCAGAAACAAAAGCGTGAAGTAGAAACTGTGCAGCACCGTACTGAAATGGAGTGTATGCAGCTTCGTACGTCATATGAACATGATAAGCAAAATATTCCGGAAAGCTTGCAAACGGTACAAGCTTGGAAAGTACAGTTTGACCAAGCTCTGCAAGAACTTAGGTTAATGGAAGATGAATGGGAGAAAGTACAAGAGGCGTATCAACATTGGAAAAATGAAAATATACGTATTCAAGCAGAACATGATAATGCTTCTAATCAATTTAATAGTGCAAAAGAGAAGAAAGAAGAGACGTTCACACGCTTTATGAAAGAGCTAGAACAAAGCGGATTTACAGATCAATTAACATATAAAGAATCCAAATTAAATGATGCTGAGATGGATAAGTTACAACAAGAAATTCAAAGTTATTACTCATCTCTAGAAGTACTTACAAAACAAATTGAAGAATTAAAAGCAGACTTAAAAGATAAAGAGTATATGGACATTTCTTCATTAGATGAGCAAGTGAAAGAATTGGAAATTAACCTTGATATTATTAAAGAAAAACGACAACGTACTCAAAACGCCGTATCATATATTACGGATTTACATGAAAATATTAAACGAATTGATGAACAAATTCATGAGGAAGAAAAAGCATTCCAAGAACTTGTTGATTTATATGAAGTAATGAAAGGGGATAACGATAGTCGTATATCCTTTGAACGTTACATCTTAATTGAGTATTTAGAACAAATTGTTCAAATTGCGAACGAACGACTACGTAAATTATCAAATGGACAATTTTATTTAAAACGAAGCGAACGAGTTGAAAAGAGGAATCGACAAAGTGGATTAGGATTAGATGTATATGATGCATATACAGGTCAAACCCGAGATGTAAAAACATTATCTGGCGGTGAAAAATTTAACGCATCACTTTGCTTAGCGCTTGGAATGGCAGATGTAATTCAAGCGTATGAGGGTGGTATTTCCATCGAAACGATGTTTATCGATGAAGGATTCGGCTCATTAGATGAAGAGTCATTAACGAAAGCAGTCGACGCCCTAATCGACTTGCAAAAATCAGGCCGATTTATCGGTGTAATTTCACACGTTCAAGAACTGAAAAACGCAATGCCAGCTGTATTAGAAGTAACGAAGCAGAAGGATGGGTGTAGTCAGACGAGATTTGTGGTGAAGTAAGTTCAATTATAATTCATGCTCAAAGTATTGTTTGCAATTTTCTAGTATAGAACTTACGAAAAAACAAATGCCGCCTCATTATAGAGATGGCATTTGTTTTTTATTCAAAACTACATAATTCACCTACGAGTTATCTGTAGAAGGCGGTGTATTTTCTAAGCGATTATAGGTTTTAAAGGCCGAAATTGCTGATATAACACCACCTACTAGAAATAAAGCTGATCCGCCGACCAATATGATACGACTGACATATGTTTCGCGCGCTTCTTCAACTTCTTCTTGTAACATTGTTGGCATTTGAATTCCCCCTAAACAACATTTCTTTTGTAGATAGTATATACAAATGCCTAAAATATGTTAAAATCACTGGATAGTATTATGAGGAAGTATATAGTTAGATGTGAATTGTTTGAAAAATCTTCATTATAAATTTATGCTAACTTCACATAGAGCACAAATTGAAATTGTATTATGTATATGTACCAAATAGATGAAATTGTATAGTATTGCTGTTTTTAAATAATCAAAATCCTATTATTTCTATATAAGGGTCTTAATTGTATATTAGAGATAATATTTTATTTAGAAGCAGATTTTAATAAAAAGGAATTCAAATAAAAGGGGAATGTCTTATGACAACATATACGAGCGAGATAAAAAAAAGTTTAGTAACTGAAGAAGATGTGGATATTTTAAAAATAATGGCACATCCAATACGATTACAAATTGTAAATGAATTAAGTGCACGCAAAACTTGTAATGTAACACAATTAACAGAAATATTAAATATTCCTCAATCGACTGTTTCGCAGCATTTATCAAAAATGAAAGGTAAAGTGCTAAGAGCTGAGAGAAGAGGGTTAGAAATTTATTATTATATTAATAATTTAAAAGCAAGCAAGATTGTTAGTGTTTTAGGATATATAAATTAATGAATTGTTATTATACAAAATAGCCTCCGCTGTTAAGCAGGGGCTATTTTGTATTGTTTTATTTATTTGCATTTAAAATTTTATAGTTTTTATGATTTACAATTGTTCGGTCAAATTCAAAAGTACCACCGCTTACATCTGTAACTTCAACTAAGACCGATTCAGTGTATAGTTTTAGTACAGATGCTGTGATCTTTAAGTTATTTCGTTGAAATAGTATAGTATCGCCTACGTTTGCTTTCATAGTACCTCCTTATAAAAGTCAGAAATGTTTGTTTATTATATATATTAAACCACGTATAGATATATTAGTGAATGTTTAGTTTTATTTATCAATAAAATATTTGTTGTTTAATAAAAATTAAAGTGCAACATTATGTAAATGAATTATATATTTTCTGTTTTTATGTAGAAAATTGTAAAAAAATGTTGTAATTTTGTATGTTCCGTTAGAAAAACAAGATATACGGAAGTGGAAGTGGTGGGATTTTTGATTACAAGCATTGTAACGAGAAGCCAGATTACAAGACTATTAAATGATTTGTATTAAGAAATATAGACGCAACATGTTATAAAGCTGGAGAGTTAAAAAGAATATGGTGTTTTTTTGTTTGTATAGGATAATCAAAATTTTGAAGTCCAGCCATGGTGTAACAGGGCGCATAACTTTGTATAAAAGAGGATATGAAAACACACATAAGTCGTATTGATGTAAAACATTATAAAAACTACTACGTATTTAACAAGTAGTTTTTTGTATTTCACCCTTCGTTTTCTGTAACTGATTCCATATTTTTGACGCTCCGTCTTGTAAGTGCTTACATGAGCGAAAACATCCTATACAATGAAGTTGTTAAGTCGAATGAGGTGGCGAAAATAAAAATAAAAAAAGCATATTTAGCGAATAGCATTGAAATAGAAAGAGGAGGCGGAATGATATGAAAAAATCAAATGTTAATCCATGGCTTGTTGTCCTTGGCACAGTCATAGTACAAATGGGACTTGGGACGATATATACATGGAGTTTATTCAATCAGCCTTTAGTTAGTAAATATGGTTGGAGTCTAAACGCTGTTGCTATAACTTTCTCAATTACTAGTCTTTCCTTAGCGTTTTCAACTTTATTTGCGAGTAAATTGCAAGAAAAGTGGGGACTTCGAAAACTTATTATGATAGCTGGACTAGCATTAGGACTAGGATTAATACTTAGTTCACAAGCTTCCTCATTAATATTGCTTTATGTACTAGCAGGGGTTGTTGTAGGTTATGCAGATGGTACAGCATATATCACTTCATTATCCAATTTAATAAAGTGGTTTCCAAAGCGTAAAGGTTTAATTGCTGGTATTTCTGTCTCTGCATATGGTTCGGGTAGCTTAATTTTTAAATATATTAACGCACAGTTAATTGAATCAGTTGGTGTATCACAAGCGTTTATATACTGGGGGTTAATTGTTACAGCTATGATTGTCCTTGGCGCTTGTTTAATCCATCAAGCTGCAGATCAAGGAGCAGTTCATGAAACAAAAACTCAGGAATATACAACGAAAGAAATGTTAGGCACAAAACAAGTATACTTATTATTTATTATGTTATTTACATCATGTATGAGTGGCTTATACTTAATTGGTATGGTAAAAGACATTGGTGTTCAACTTGTAGGGCTTAGCGCAGCGACAGCAGCTAATGCGGTGGCTATGGTTGCAATCTTCAATACATTAGGTCGTATTATTTTAGGACCGTTATCAGATAAAATCGGCCGTTTAAAAATCGTTACTGGTACATTTGTTGCTATGGCAGCTTCAGTCTTGGTTTTAAGTTTCGTAGATTTAAATTATGGTATCTACTTCGTATGTGTAGCAAGTGTAGCGTTTTGCTTTGGTGGAAATATCACTATTTTCCCAGCTATCGTTGGTGATTTCTACGGTATGAAAAACCATAGTAAAAACTACGGAATTGTGTATCAAGGATTTGGATTTGGAGCGCTCGCTGGTTCCTTTATCGGTGCAGTTCTAGGTGGATTCAAACCAACTTTCATGGTGATCGGCGTATTATGTGTCGTATCATTTATTATCGCACTTTTAATCCAAGTGCCTAAGCAGAAAAAAGAAAAAGAAGAAGAGTATCGCAGTGTAGCGTAAGTATATAAATCTTCTTTAACACTATGTTTACTAAAAAGCACCCTATTTAATGAAGTGAAGTGAACCCGAATAGTGGTACATGAAAAAAACACCTCCTGAATTCGCATACTAAGTATGCAAATTCAATGGAGGTGTTTTTCGTTTGAAGAC